>NZ_CP009435.1:1829885-2134866 GCF_000960995.1 Burkholderia glumae LMG 2196 = ATCC 33617
GGTAGCGCGGGCGCAGCGCGCGTGCGGCGTCGACGAACTCGCGCACGCCCTTGTCCCACAGCAGCCGGCCGATCAGCACGAACCGGAAGGTCTCGCGCTCGGGCAGCGGGGTGGCCGCGAACTGCTCGATATCGACACCTTCGCCGTGCAGCAGCCGGGCGCGCTCCGGATGCACGAGCAGGCGCGACGCCTCGAAGGTCGCCAGGTCATCGCGGTTGAGGAACCACACCTCGCGCGGGAAGCGGAACGCGAACCGGTAGAGCCGCTTGGCGATCGAGGCCGCGCGGCTCTCGCGGATGAACACGTAGCCGAGTCCGGTGGTGACCGCCACCGACGGCACGCGCGCGAGCCAGGCCGCGATCGAGCCGTAGATGTTCGGCTTGATCGTGTAATGGAACACCAGTTGCGGGCGCAGCTCGCGGTAGTGGCGGCGCATCGCGGCCAGCATCCGCAGATCCTCGAGCGGATCGGTGCCCTTCGAGGCGACCGGCAACTCGATGTAGCGGCAGCCCATCGCGACGAGCGGCTCGACCGTGCGGTCGCGCGGCGCGAGCACCACGACCTCGGCGCCGCTGGCCACCAGCATGCGGATCAGGCCGTGGCGGTAGGTGTGGATCGCCCAGGCGGTGTTGCAGACGAGGACGATGCGCAGCGCGGGAACAGGACTCATGGGGCGATGGTGAAAGGGAAACGGAACCGGGGCGTCAGGCCGGCGGGCGCGGCGCGAACGAGCGGCGCTTGAGCCGGTGCAGCAGCGCATACGGCGTGACGAGATGCAGCAGGTATTTCGCCAGGCCGCCCCAGTCGCAGGGGTTGCCGACGTCGAAATGGCGCAGCACCAGCGCGAGCGTGGAGCGGATCTGGCGGCGCCGCTTCGTGGCGCTGATGCCGCCTTCGTTCAGTTCGTAATATAGGCCGAGTTCGGGCAGGTTCGCGCAATCGTAGCGTTCCATTAAGCGCAAAAAAATGTCCAGATCCTCGGCGGCCGGATATTTGATCCGATAGTTGCCGACCTCCACGACCCGGGCGATATCGAGCATCACCGACGGATGCACGAGCGGCGAGCGCAGGAAGCGCGTGCGGCGCAGCCGCGCCGGATCGGCGGGCGGCGTCAGCATGAAAAGCGGCCGGCCGTCGCGCGCCACCACCTGAGCCCAGGTGCCGACACAGGCCACGCGCGGGTGCGCGGCCAGGAACGCGCGTTGCTTCACGAGCCGGTTCGGCACGGCCAGATCGCCGGCATCGAGCCGCGCGGCATAGCGAAAGCCGCGAGCCGCGAGCGCGTCGATGCCGGCTGCGAGCGCGCGCTCGATGCCGCCGTTGCGCGGCATGCGCAGCACCTCCACGGTCAGGCCGTCGCGCGCGCGCGGCGCGATCGGCGGCGTGCTGCCGTCGTCCACCACCAGCACCTGCACATGGGCCGGCTCATCGAGCGAGTCGAGCGTGCGTTCGAGGTCGTGGTGGCCGTTGTAGGCGGGGATCAGCACCGCGACGTCGTCGAGCGTGCCGGCGCAGGCGGGGGAGGGCGTCATGAGTGCAGACTCTGGCGGATGTAGTAGAAGTTGACCGAGGCGGCCGCGAGGTAGCCGGCGGCGAGGCCGACCAGCGCGCCGTACAGGCCGAGCGCCGGGATCGCGAAGGTGTTGGCGAGAGCCGCCACGGCCAGCGCGAGCAGCCATTTCGCGAGCAGCACGAATTTCGCCTGGTATTTGAGCACCACCAGGTTGCCGATCGCCTCGATCCCGGCCGGCACCGAGAGCCAGACGGCCCAGCGGAAGATCGATGCCGATTGCGCGAAGCCCGGCCCGAACACGCGGCCGATGATGAAGGGCGCGAGCAGGTCGAGCACCGCCGCGCCGGCCACCATCAGCGCGCTGGTCATCGCCATTAGCCGCCAGACGTTGCGGCGCAGCCGCGCCGTCTCGCCCACGCGGTAGACGAAGGCGGGCGCGATGGTCTGGGCGAGCAGCAGCGCGAGCGTGATCCAGTTCTCGTTCAGTTGCTGCGCCGCCGCGTAGCGGCCCAGTTCGGCGAACGACACCTGGCGCTCGAGCATCAGCCGGTCGAGCTTCAGGAACAGGTACATGCAGACGAGTCCGAACCAGAACACCGTGCCCGCCGAGGCGAAATGGCGGAACAGGGGCGCCTCGACGCGCCAGCCGAGCCGGCCGCCGTGGCGGTGCCGGTAGTAGAGCATCAGCGCGAGCGCGATGGCGCCGGCCTCGAGCGCCCACAGCCAGCCGTAGCTGGCGGGCGCCGCGGAGGCGCGCACCAGCAGCCAGACCAGCACGGCCTTGCCGAGCGCGGCCGCCATGCTGGCGATCAGCTGCGGCTTGCTGTAGGTCATGCTCTGCAGCCAGGCGTTGACCACGCCCACGAACGGCTCGCGCAGCACCATCGTCACCGCGAGTCCGGCCAGCATCGCGCCGACGAGCGGATCGACCCAGTGCGCGGCGATGCCTGCCCAGGTCAGCGCGAGCGCGGCGGCCGACACCGAGATGCGCAGCGCGAACGCGCTGCCGAGCACGGCGCCGAGCTGCTCGGCCGGACGCTGGACGATGGTCGGCACCAGGATCTCGGCGCCGCACACCCAGGTCAGCGGCGCCAGCACCAGCAGCAGCGTGTTCGCGTACTGCCACTTGCCGAACGTCTCGGGGCCGAGCGCGCGCGCGAGCAGGCCGCTGATCACGATCGCCACGCCGATCTGCGTGAGGCGCTCGAGGCCGAGCCAAACCAGGTTCGCGGCGGCGCGAGCGACATCGGGGTTGGCGATGCGCGAAAGCTTCAGCATGAAAAAAATCGGAAGAAAATGGGTACGTGGCCGCGTCCGGCCGGTGCCGCCCAATTTCTAATTTGCTGCGCTGAAACATCCACGCATTAGAATGGGCGGCTCGCGGACACGGTCGGCGACCGGTCCGGTCGAAACAATCGATTATAAGTTGTTCGGGTTCGAACCCGACATCGGCGGGGTGCCGGCCGGCAGCGTATCGCCGCGGCGCGCGGGATTGCCACCTTTTTCCATGCACGACAGAGAGTGAATCGATGATTTCCCAATCCATCTTCAAGGCATACGACATTCGCGGTGTGATCGGCAAGACGCTCGATGCCGAGACGGCCCGCTCGATCGGTCGGGCATTCGGCAGCGAGGTGCGCGCCCAGGGCGGCGACGCCGTGGTGGTGGCGCGCGACGGCCGGCTGTCCGGGCCGGAGCTGATCGGCGCGCTCGCCGACGGGCTGCGCGCGGCGGGCGTCGACGTGGTCGACGTCGGCATGGTGCCGACCCCGGTGGGTTATTTCGCCGCCAGCGTGCCGCTGCCGCTCGCGGCCGGCGAGCGCCGCGTCGATTCGTGCATCGTCGTGACCGGCAGCCACAACCCGCCCGACTACAACGGCTTCAAGATGGTGCTGCGCGGCGCGGCGATCTACGGCGAGCAGATCCAGGCGCTGTATCGCCGCATCGTGGCGGGAGACTTCGCCGAGGGCAGCGGCAGCTACGAGCGGCACGACGTGGCCGAGGCCTACCTGCAGCGCATCGTCGGCGACATCAAGCTGGCGCGGCCGATCAAGATCGTGGTCGACACCGGCAACGGCGTGGCGGGCGAACTCGCGCCGCGCCTGTTCAAGGCGCTCGGCTGCGAACTCGTCGAGCTGTTCACCGAGATCGACGGCAACTTCCCGAACCACCATCCGGACCCGGCGCACCCCGAGAACCTGCAGGACGTGATCCGCGCGCTGAAGCAGACCGATGCCGAGATCGGCTTCGCGTTCGACGGCGACGGCGACCGGCTCGGGGTGGTCACCAAGGACGGCCAGATCATCTATCCGGACCGCCAGATGATGCTGTTCGCCGAGGAAGTGCTGTCGCGCAACCCGGGCGCGCAGATCATCTACGACGTCAAATGCACGCGCAACCTGGCGCAGTGGATTCGCGACAAGGGCGGCGAGCCGCTGATGTGGAAGACCGGCCACTCGCTCGTGAAGGCCAAGCTGCGCGAGACCGGCGCGCCGCTCGCCGGCGAGATGAGCGGCCACGTGTTCTTCAAGGATCGCTGGTACGGCTTCGACGACGGCCTCTACACGGGCGCGCGCCTGCTCGAGATCCTCGCGCGCGTGGCCGACCCGAGCGCGCTGCTCAACGGCCTGCCGAACGCCGAATCGACGCCGGAGCTGCAGCTCAAGCTCGAGGAAGGCGAGAACGTCGCCCTGATCGAGGCGCTGCGCGCGAACGCGAAGTTCGACGGGGCCGACGAGGTGGTCACGATCGACGGGCTGCGCGTCGAGTATCCGGACGGCTTCGGTCTGGCCCGCTCGTCGAACACCACGCCGGTGGTGGTGCTGCGCTTCGAGGCGAACACGGCCGAGGCGCTCGCGCGCATTCAGGACGACTTCCGCCGCGCGCTGACGGCCGCCAAGCCCGACGCCAAGCTGCCGTTCTGACGCGGCGCACCCGCGCCGGCGCGCCGCTGGCCGCGCCGGTGCCGCGCTCGCGCGGCGCTTGCCGTGGTGCGCGGCCCGGCCGCCCGGGCCCTTGCTTGCTGCTTCGGGCCCCGCCGTCGATCCCCCCGCCCGGCGCAGGCCGCCTGCGCCGTGTCCCGCCTGCCCGGGACAAAATCCGGGACAAAGCCGGCCGACGCGATAAAATCGCGTCTTTCGGTCCGTACCGGCCTCTCGCCGTTTCTTCAGTGTGCAAAAAATTCTGATCGTGCGCGTGTCGTCGCTCGGCGACGTCGTCCACAACATGCCGGTCATCGCCGACATTCGCCGGCGCTATCCGGACGCGCAGATCGACTGGCTGGTCGAGGAAGGCTTCGTCGATCTGGTCAAGCTCGTGCGCGGCGTGCGCGAGGTGCTGCCGTTCTCGCTGCGGCGCTGGCGCAAGTCGCTCGGCAGCGTGCGCACCTGGCGCGAGATCGCCGCGTTCCGCCGGCGCATCGCGAAAGAGCACTACGACCTCGTGATCGACTGCCAGGGGCTGATCAAGAGCGCGTGGGTGGCGAGCTGGGCGCGCGGGCCGCTCGTCGGGCTCGGCAACCGCACCGACGGCGCCGGCTACGAGTGGCCGGTGCGCTTCTTCTACCGCCGCCGCGTGCCGATCGCGCCGCGCACGCATGTGGTCGAGCGCACGCGCGAGCTGGTGGCCGCGGCGCTCGGCGTCCCGCCGCCGGCGCCCACCGACGATCTCGATTTCGGTCTTGATACGCATCAGGCGGCGCGTGCGCTCGCCTCGTTGCAGCTCAATCTTCCAGTACCCTACGTCGTGTTCGTTCATGCGACTTCGCGCGCCGACAAGCAGTGGCCCGACGCCGCCTGGATCGAGCTCGGCCAGGCGCTCGTGCGGCGCGGCGCGTCGCTGGTGCTGCCGTGGGGCAGCGACGCGGAGCGCGCCACGAGCGAACGGCTCGCGAAGGAGTTCGGCGCGGCCGCGATCGTGCCGCCGAAGCTGTCGCTGCCGGCCGTGGTCGGGCTGATCGACGGCGCGGCGGCCACCGTCGGCGTCGATACGGGGCTCGTCCACATCGCGGCGGCGCTCAAGCGGCCCACCGTCGAACTGTACAATTTCGCGACCGCCTGGCGCACGGGGGGCTACTGGTCGCCGAACGTCGTCAATCTCGGTACGGCCGGCGCGCCGCCCTCGCTGTCCCAGGTGAAGGGCGCGCTCGCGTCGTTCGGTCTCCTGTAACAATGGGCTCATGAGCGAATCCCAGATCCTCGAAATCGCATCGGCCGACTGGCGCGGCGAGCAACTGGCGGTGCCGCGCGAGCAGTTGCTGGCCGCGCTCGAGACTGGCCGCGTGCTGTATTTCCCGAAGCTGCGCTTCGCGATCGACGGCGGCGAGCAAGCGCTGCTCGATCCGGCACTGGCCGACCCGAAGCGCAAGAACATCAGCCTCGCCCCCGACGGCAGCGCGGTGGCCGGCGTGCAGGGCGACGCGGTCACGCAGTCGGCCGTGCGCGCGCTGGTGGCGCGCTTCAAGCAGCAGGCCGGCACGCTGGTGGACGGCCTTTTCCCCGAGTATCGCGGCAAGCTGCGCATGGCACCGACCAGCCTGCGCCTGTGCCAGGTCGAGACGCGCGCCACCTCGTGGCGCAAGGACGACAGCCGGCTGCACGTGGATGCGTTTCCGTCGCGGCCGAACTATGGCGAGCGGATCCTGCGCGTGTTCGCCAACGTCAACCCGGCCGGCGTGCCGCGCGTGTGGCGCGTGGGCGAGCCGTTCGAGGATGTCGCCAGACGCTTCCTGCCCGGTATCCGCCCGCAGTGGCCGGGGTCGGCCCGGCTGCTCGAGCTGCTGCACGTGACCAAGTCGCGGCGCAGCGCCTACGACCACCTGATGCTGCGTCTGCACGACGCGATGAAGGCCGACCTCGACTATCAGCGCACCAGCCCGCAGCAGACCATGCCGTTCCCGTCCGGCTGCGTCTGGATCTGTTTCTCGGACCAAACCTCGCACGCGGTGATGTCGGGCCAGTTCATGATGGAGCAGACCTTCTTCCTGCCTGTCGAGGCGATGGTGCGGCCCGAATGCGCGCCGCTCGGCATCCTCGAACGCCTGCAGCAGCGCGCGCTCGTCTGAGCGCGGCAAACCGAATGGAAATCACGATGATGATGGCGTCATGTTGAGAGCGGTGTATCGCGCGCTTTGGTGGATCGTCGCGCCCGCCGCGGTAGTGCGCCTGTTCTGGCGGTCGCGCCGCGAGCGCGGCTATCGCGAGCATATCGGCGAGCGCTTCGGCCATCTCGCGCCGGCCATGCGCGCCGCGCGTGGCCCCGACGACAGCGCGCCGCTGATCTGGGTCCACGCGGTGTCGGTGGGCGAAACGCGCGCCGCGCAACCGCTGATCAAGGCGCTGCTGGCCGCGCGGCCCGACGCGAAGCTGCTCCTCACGCACATGACGCCGAGCGGGCGCGCGACCGGCGAGCAGCTGTTCGGCGCGCGCGTGCTGCGCGCCTATCTGCCCTACGACATGCCGCATCTGGTGCGCCGTTTCCTGCGCGCCTGGCGTCCCACGCTCGGGCTCGTGATGGAGACCGAGGTCTGGCCGACGCTGATCGACGAATGCCGGCGCGCCGCGGTGCCGCTGGTGCTGACCAACGCGCGCATGTCGGCGCGCTCGTTCCGGCGCGCCGCGCGGTTCGGGCCGGCCGCGCGCGAGGTGTTCGGCGGCTTCTCGCGCGTGCTCGCGCAGAGCCCTGCCGATGCCGAGCGGCTGATGGCGCTCGGCGCGCGCAACGTGGTGGTGCTCGGCAACCTGAAGTTCGACATGAGCACACCGCCCGAGCTGGTTGCGCGCGGTCGCGCATGGCGCGAGGCGATCGGCCGCCGGCCCGTGTGGGTGGCGGCCAGCACGCGCGAGGGCGAGGAGGCGCTGGTGCTGCGCGCGTTCGCGGCGCTGAAGACGCCCGGCGCGCTGCTGATCCTGGTGCCGCGCCATCCGCAGCGCTTCGACGAGGTGGCCGCGCTGGCCGGGCGCGAGGGGCTCGCGCTCGCACGGCGCTCGACGCACTGGGCGCCCGGCGCGGCCGCGGCCGCCGGCCTCACGGCCGCGCCGCTCGATGCCGGCGTCGCGGTGTTGCTGGGCGATTCGATGGGTGAGCTGGGCGCCTACTACGCGGCTGCCGACGCGGCCTTCATCGGCGGCAGCCTGCTGCCGCTCGGCGGCCAGAACCTGATCGAGGCCTGCGCGGTGGGCGTGCCGGTGTTGATCGGGCCGCACATGTTCAACTTCACGCAGGCCACCGCCGACGCGGTGGCGGCTGGCGCCGCCGCGCAGGTGCGCGATCCGGCCGAACTGGCCACGGCGCTCGACGCGCTGTTCGCCGATCCGGCGCGGCGCACCGCGATGGGCGCGGCCGGCGCCGCGTTCGCGGCGCGCCATCGCGGCGCGACCGCCCGCACCGTCGACGTGCTGACCGCGCTGCTGCCGCCACCGGGCGCGGCCGCGCGCGGCGGCGAGGGCGCAGGCGAGCACGACGCGAGCGACGGCGGCGAGCCCGAGCCGGCTTGAGCCCGGAACCCGCGGCGCGGCCTCGGCCGCCGGCCGCCGCGCGTGCCCGGCTTGCTTGGCGGGCCAGGCAGGGCCGGCACCGTCAGGCCGCCAGCAATCCCTTCTTCTCGATGAACGCGACCACCTCGGCCACGCCGTCGAGCGCCTTCAGGTTGGTCATCACATAGGGCCGCTCGCCGCGCATCCTGCGCGTGTCGGAGGCCATCACGTCGAGGTTCGCGCCGACCAGCGGCGCGAGGTCGGTCTTGTTGATGACGAGCAGGTCCGACTTGGTGATGCCCGGGCCGCCCTTGCGCGGGATCTTCTCGCCGCCGGCCACGTCGATCACGTAGATGGTCAGGTCCGACAGCTCGGGGCTGAAGGTGGCCGCGAGGTTGTCGCCGCCCGACTCGATGAAGACGATGTCGGCGTCGGGAAAGCGCCCCAGCATGCGGTCGACGGCCTCGAGATTGATCGACGCGTCCTCGCGGATCGCCGTGTGCGGGCAGCCGCCCGTCTCGACGCCCATGATGCGCGCCTCGGGCAGCGCGCCGGCCACCGTCAGCAGGCGCTGGTCTTCCTTGGTGTAGATGTCGTTGGTGATCGCGACGAGGTCGTAGCGTTCTCGCATCGCCTTGCAGAGCATTTCGAGCAGGGTGGTCTTGCCGGAGCCGACCGGGCCGCCGATGCCCACGCGCAGCGGCGGCAGCTTCTTGGTGCGGCGGGATGAGGAGGAAGAGGGAGTCATGGGGGCAGCGTTCAGGAGCGGAACAGTCGGGAGTACTGGGTTTCGTGCCGCGCCGACAGGATGCCGAGCAGCGGCGCGAAGGTATTGATCGCCTCGGGCGGCGTGGCGAGCGCGCGGCTCACCGCGGCGGCGATCGTGCCGCGCAGCGAGACGAGGATCTTCTGGCCGGCGAGCTGGCCGAGCGGCACCGCCTTCAGCGCGGCGGCGGCCTGATTCTCCACCCAGCCGAACGCGTAGGCGGCGAGCGCGGCCTCGGGTGCCGCGTCGTGCGCGGCCGCCGCGAACGCGTAGGCGGTGGGCAGCGCGACCGGCCGCAGCGCGGCGAGCGTGGCGCGGCGGCCGGCGTCGCTCCATTCGAGCGCGCCGCACAGCTGCGCGAGCGACCAGCCCATCTGCTCGGTCTCGCGGCGCAGCTCGGCCGATTCGCGGCTCGCGACGAACTCGGCGTTGGCCTCGGCGAGCGCGGCCGCGTCGTGGCGGCGCCAGCGCTCGAGCTGATGGGCGAGCAACGGCAGCTCGCCCGCCGCGAGCACGTCGGCCAGGCCGCTCGCGATCCAGTCGCGCGCGCTGTCGGCGTCGTGGATCAGGTTCGCGTCGAGCGCGGCCTCGAAGCCCTGCGAATAGCTGAACGCGCCGATCGGCAGCGCCGGCGAGGCCAGATGCAGCAGCGCGACGAGCTCAGCCGTGTCCATGGCCGTGCCGGTGCGTGCAGGCGGGGCCGTGGCGATGGCCGCCGGCGCCGGCCGGGTCCTGCCCGGCTGCGGGATCGTGCGCGTGGTCGCGCGGGTGATCGTGGCCGCAGGCGTGACCATCGTGTGAATGCGGGTGGTCGTGGGCGTGCGGGTGGCCGTGGCCGCCGTGCGAATGCGCGTGCCCGTGATGCTCGCCATACACCTGCTGCGCGAGCGCGTAGTCCTCGGCGAAGGTGGCGTCGTGGCCGTGCCGGTGGCCGCCGCCATAGGCGCCCGCCTCGGGCTGGAACGGCGCCTCGACGCGTTCGACGCGCGCGCCGAGCCGGGTCAGCATGTCGGCCAGCACCGGATCGTATTCGAGCTTGAGCGTGTGCGTGCCGATCTCGACCGGCGTGTGGCGGTTGCCGAGGTGGTAGGCGGCGCGCGTGAGGGTCAGCGCGTCGGGCGCGCGCACCAGCAGCACCGCCTCGGCGGCGGCGACGATCCGCACCAGGCCGCCGTCGTCGGCCACCAGCACGTCGCCGTCGGCGAGCACGGTGCCGCGCGGCAGCACCACGCCGAGCTCCTCGCCCGAGTCGAGGGTGGCCGCGAAGCGGCTCCTGCAGCGTGCGTCGTAGGCGAGCGTGAGGGTGGGCGCGCGCGCCACCAGCGACGCGGCGAGCCTGACGGGGGGGGCGATGCGTTTGTCGAGCGTGCGCATGGAGTGGTCAGAACAGGAAATAACGCTGCGCCATCGGCAGCACGGTGGCGGGCTCGCAGGTCAGCAGCTGGCCGTTGGCCACCACGTCGTAGGTCTCGGGATCGACGCTGATGCTCGGCCGCCACGCGTTGTGGATCATGTCGGCCTTGGTCACGCTGCGGCAGTGGCGGACCGCCACGACGCGCTTGGCAAGCCCGTAGCGCGCCGCCACGCCGGCATCGGCCGCGAGCTGCGAGACGAAGGTCAGCGAGGTGCGGCCCAGCGCGCCGCCGCGCGTGGCGAACATGTCGCGGAAATGGACCGGCTGCGGCGTCGGGATCGACGCGTTCGGATCGCCCATCTGGGCCACCGCGATCATCCCGCCCTTCAGGATCATGGCCGGCTTCACGCCGAAGAACGCCGGCTGCCACAGCACCAGGTCGGCCCACTTGCCGGGCTCGATCGAGCCGACCTCGTGCGCGATGCCGTGCGTGAGCGCCGGGTTGATGGTGTACTTCGCGACGTAGCGCTTGGCGCGGAAGTTGTCGTTGCGCGCGCCGTCCTCGGGCAGCGCGCCGCGCTGCACCTTCATCTTGTGCGCGGTCTGCCACGCGCGGATGATCACCTCGCCCACGCGGCCCATCGCCTGCGAGTCGGACGACATCATCGACAGGGCGCCGAGATCGTGCAGGATGTCCTCGGCCGCGATCGTCTCGCGGCGGATCCGCGATTCGGCGAACGCGAGGTCCTCGGCGATCGACGCATCGAGGTGATGGCAGACCATCAGCATGTCGAGGTGCTCGTCGAGCGTGTTGATCGTATACGGCCGCGTCGGGTTGGTCGACGAGGGCAGCACGTTCAGTTCCGAGCAGACCTTCAGGATGTCGGGCGCGTGGCCGCCGCCCGCGCCCTCGGTGTGATAGGTGTGGATCGTGCGGCCCTTGAACGCGGCCACCGTCGACTCGACGAAGCCGCCCTCGTTGAGCGTGTCGGTATGGATCGCCACCTGCGTGTCGGTGGCGTCCGCCACGGTGAGGCAGTTGTCGATCGCGGCCGGCGTCGAGCCCCAGTCCTCGTGCAGCTTGAGGCCGATCGCGCCGGCGGCGATCTGCTCCTCGGCCGGCTTCGGCAGGCTCACGTTGCCCTTGCCGAGAAAGCCGATGTTGATCGGCCAGCCGTCGGCGGCCTGCAGCATCCGTTCGAGGTGCCACGGCCCCGGCGTGCAGGTGGTGGCATTGGTGCCGGCGGCGGGGCCGGTGCCGCCGCCGATCATGGTGGTCACGCCCGAGGCGAGCGCCTCGTCGATCTGCTGCGGGCTGATGAAATGGATGTGCGTGTCGATGCCGCCGGCCGTGACGATCATGCCTTCGCCGGCGATCACCTCGGTGGCCGCGCCGATCGCGATCGTCACGCCGGGCTGTATGTCGGGATTGCCGGCCTTGCCGATCGCGGCGATGCGGCCGTCCTTGATGGCGATGTCGGCCTTCACGATGCCCCAGTGGTCGAGGATCACCGCGTTGGTGATGACGGTGTCGGCCACCTCGGCGGCCACGCGCTGCGACTGGCCCATGCCGTCGCGGATCACCTTGCCGCCGCCGAATTTCACTTCCTCGCCGTAGATCGTGCAGTCGCGCTCGACCTCGATCAGCAGTTCGGTGTCGGCGAGACGGATGCGGTCGCCCGTGGTCGGGCCGAACATTTCCGCGTAGGCGCGGCGGCTCAAGCGTAGTGTCATGGTGTGGAATCCCCGGGGCGCCGGCGGGCGCCCTGTGCGCAACGAATGGAGGCGGCGGGCGCTCAGAGCGCGCCCATCACCTTGCCCTGGAAGCCGTAGACGACGCGCGCGCCCGCCAGCGCGACCAGCTCGACGGTGCGCGTCTGGCCCGGCTCGAAACGCACCGCGGTGCCCGAGGCGATGTTGAGCCGGTAGCCGCGCGCGGCCGCGCGATCGAACGACAGCGCATCGTTGACTTCGTGGAAGTGGTAGTGCGAGCCGACCTGCACCGGCCGGTCGCCGGTGTTGGCCACCGTCAGCACGACGGTGGCGCGGCCCGCGTTCAGTTCGTGTTCGCCGTCGTCGACGAGGATCTCACCGGGAATCATCGCGGCCTCACGGAATCGGGTGGTGGACGGTGACGAGCTTGGTGCCGTCGGGGAAGGTCGCCTCGACCTGGATGTCGGGGATCATCTCGGGCACGCCGTCCATCACGTCCTCGCGCGTGAGCAGGGTGGTGCCGTAGTGCATCACCTCGGCCACGGTCCTGCCGTCGCGTGCCGCCTCCATCAGCGCCGCGGTGATGAACGCGACCGTCTCGGGATAGTTGAGCTTCAAGCCGCGTGCGCGGCGGCGCTCGGCGAGCAGCGCGGCGGTGAAGATCAGCAGCTTGTCTTTTTCTCGTGGAGTCAGCTTCATGAAAGCGGGATATTTAGCTTGACGTAATAATGCGTGCGTGCATGGGGCGTGTGGTCAACGATCGTAGCACCGCCGGCGCCGATGGCGTCGGAACGTTTCAGAATGCAAGCCGTGTGCCATGCGACAGTGCGTCGCTATGGGCGAATTCGGGGGGATTTTCCCTGCTCTGGTGCGCGGGCGGCCAGCGCGCGATGCGCGTGCGCACCACGCGGGTGCGTGGCGCTCAGGTCTGCCAGAGGCGCAGCGGACGCGCCTCGATGCCATGCACGATCGGGCGCAGCTGGGTCCAGAGCGAGACGAATAGCTGCTGCAGCGGCTCCATCGAGGCCGCGAGCGCGCGGATCAGCAGCACGCGCGGCGCGACGCAGGTGGCGCCGGCGCGCAGCGCGGTGTCGAACGGCAGCGCCGACGCGAGCGATTCGGCCAGCGCCTCGCTGCAGGCGTCGCCGATCGCCCACAGCGTGCCGTAGACCGGGAAGCCGGCAAGGCCCTGTGCCGTGACGCGCAGCGGTTCGCTGGCACCGAGGTGGGCGCGCTCGATCCAGAGCGGTTCGCCGGCCGCGGTGCCGATGCGCGCGTGGGACGCGATGCGGCCCAGCGACCAGGTCTCGCCGGCCGCCTGCCGGCCGAGCTGCGAGGCGTCCCAGCCGAGCGCGCTGGCGCGCTCGCCGAGCGTGAGCGAGAACTCGAGCGAGGCCTGCGCCGCGTCGAAGAACAGATTGTTCTGCGGCAGCCAGTCGAGCCTCGCGCCGTCGCCGACCTCGATCGCGATGCGCTGCCGCGCGTCGAGCCCGTTCGACTTGTACCACTTGGTCGCGCCGGGCGTCGTGATCACCGCATGGGCGCCGGCGCCCACCTTGACCGCGATGTCGAGCCGATCGCCGCCCGCCACGCCGCCGGGCGGATGCACGATCACGGCGTGGCAGACCGCGTCGCCCTCCGGGTACAGCGGGCGCTGGATGCGCAGCGGGCCGTCGTGGCGGCGGTGCACGAGCGCCGTGCGCGCCTGCTGCCGCTCGAAGCCGAGTTCGAGCGTCGCGCGCCACGATTTCTTGGCGGCCGGCGGGGGCGGGGCGGACGTGCCGGAAGCATCGGGAGCATCGGCGGTGGGGCGGGCGTGCGGATCGTGGGCGGACATCGAGTTGGGGAGGCGTCGGGTGATCGGGCGGTGCATTGGTGAATCGGTGAGTCGACGGCGGGCGCGGCGTGCGCGGCGGGCGGAGCGGGCATCGGCGCCGCGCCGCGTGCCGTGCCCCGTCATGCTACCTCAGGCCCGGCGGCGGGCGGCTGTCGCGCACGGCGCGCGGGACGGCACGGTACACTTTCGCGGTCTGCCCGAGGGCGTCGTCAACCTGCCGCGCGAATCGCCGGCCAACAGGAATCGAGCGCATGTATATTGCAATGAATCGTTTCAAGGTGGCATTGGGTTCCGAGAAGGATTTCGAACAGGTCTGGCTGGAGCGCGACTCGCAGCTCCAGCAGGTGCCGGGCTTCGTGGAGTTCCATCTGCTGCGCGGCCCGGTGCGCGACGACCACGTGCTCTACGCGAGCCATACGATCTGGGCCGATCAGGCCGCCTTCACGGCCTGGACCCAGTCCGAGGCGTTTCGCGCGGCGCACCGCAATGCGGGCGGCGCCAAGCGCCCGCTCTATCTCGGCCATCCCGAGTTCGAGGGCTTCGAGGTCATCCAGACCGTCGCCTGAGGCAGCGCGGCTCGGATGCCGGCGCGGCCGCGGCCTGGCCCGTGCCGGCCGCCTTCGCCGTCCTTACCGCCCGCGGGCATTGGCGTGCAGCCGGGCGCGGTCGTCAGACCGCGATCAACTCGCGCACGCCGTTGCGCTCCATCTCGCTGGCCGCGCCGCCCGCCACGATCTCGCCGCGGCTCATCACCCAGTAATGGTCGGCGATCGAGCGCGCGAAGTCGTAATACTGCTCCACCAGCAGCACCGTCATCCCGGTCTCGTCAACCAGCTGCCGCAGCGTGCGGCCGATGTCCTGGATGATCGACGGCTGGATGCCCTCGGTCGGCTCGTCGAGGATCAGCAGCTGCGGCTCGCTCATCAGCGCACGGCCGATCGCCAGCTGTTGCTGCTGGCCGCCCGACAGGTCGCCGCCGCGCCGTGCGCGCATTTCCTTCAGCACCGGGAACAGCTCGTAGATCCGCTGCGGCACCTTCGACGGCGCCTTGCGGCTCGCCGCGCCCACCAGCAGGTTTTCCTCCACCGTCAGGCGCGGAAAGATATCGCGGCCCTGCGGCACGTAGGCCAGGCCGGCGGCCACGCGCGCATGCGGCGCGAGCGCGTCGAGCGCGCGGCCGTCCCAGGCGATCGTGCCGCCGCGGGCGGCCACCACCCCCATCACGCAGCGCAGCAGCGTGGTCTTGCCCACCCCGTTGCGGCCGAGCAGCACGGTCAGCTTGCCCGCTTCGGCGCTCAGGTTCACGTCGCGCAGGATGTGGCTGCCGCCGTAGTACTGGTTCAGCGATTCGATCTTCAGCATGGCTTGTCGTGAATCCTTGTGCTTCAGCGTCCGAGGTACGACTCGATCACGGCCGGGTCGCGCTTGACCTGCTCGAGCGTGCCCTGCGAGAGCACCGCGCCTTCGGCCATCACGGTCACGCGGCCGCTCTCGCCGGCCAGCGCCGCGACGAATTCCATGTCGTGTTCCACCACCATCATCGAGCAGGTGCCGCGCAGCCGGTTGAGCAACTGCGCGAGCTCCATCGTCTCGTGGTCGGTCATGCCCGCGGCCGGCTCGTCGAGCAGCAGCAGCGCGGGCTGCTGCATCAGCAGCATGCCGATCTCGAGCCGCTGCTTCTGGCCGTGCGAGAGCTCGCCCGCGAGCCGGTAGGCGCTGTCCTCGAGCTTGATCAGTTCGAGCGTGGCCTCGATGCGGGCCTGCGCCGCGCGATCGAGCCGCGCGCGCAGCGAGGCGAGCCACCCCTTGTCGGCCTTCATCGCCAGTTCGAGGTTCTCCCACACCGGATGCGCCTCGAACACGGTCGGCTTCTGGAACTTGCGGCCGATGCCGATGCGCGCGATCTCGGGCTCGCTCATCCGCGCGAGGTCGATGGTCTGGCCGAGGAACACCTTGCCCGAGTCCGGCCGCGTCTTGCCGGTGATCACGTCCATCATGGTGGTCTTGCCGGCGCCGTTCGGGCCGATCACGCAGCGCAGCTCGCCCGCGTCGATCGCGAGCGAGAGCTTCCTGAGCGCGCGAAAGCCGTCGAAGCTGACCTCGATGTCCTCCAGGTAGAGGATCGTGCCGTGCGAGGTGTCGATCGCGCCCGGCTCGACCACGCGCGCCATCGAGGCCACGCCGCTCACGGCGAGGGCGGTGGCGTGCGTGCTCATCGGCGTGCTCCGCGCTTCAGGAGGGAATCGGCCAGGCCGACGATGCCGCGCGGCATCAAGAGCGGCACCAGCACGAAGATCAGGCCGAGGAAGAACAGCCAGTATTCGGCGAAGTAGGCGGTGAAGAAGCTCTTCGCGCCGTTCACGGCAAACGCGCCGAGGATCGGCCCGATCAGCGTGCCGCGCCCGCCCACGGCCACCCAGATCGCCATCTCGATCGAGTTGCCCGGCGACATCTCGCCGGGATTGATGATGCCGACCTGCGGCACGTACAGGGCGCCGGCGATGCCGCACAGCACCGCCGACACGGTCCACACGAACAGCTTGTAGGCGAGCGGGCTGTAGCCGAGGAACATCAGGCGCGTTTCGCCGTCGCGCACGGCGGTGACCACGCGGCCGAGCTTGGAGGTGACGATCGCGCGCGCGGCCACGAAGGCCAGCACCAGGGTGGCGAAGGTCAGCAGCAGCAGCACCGTGCGCGTGCCGGGCGAGGTGATGCCGAAGCCGGCGATGCGCTTGAAGTCGGTGAAGCCGTTGTTGCCGCCGAAGCCGGTCTCGTTGCGGTAGAACAGCAGCATGGCGGCGAACGTCATGGCCTGCGTGATGATCGACAGGTACACGCCCTTCACGCGCGAGCGGAACGTGAAGAAGCCGAACACCCAGGCCACCACGGCGGGCGCGAGCACCACCAGCGCGAGCGCGACGGCCAGATGATCGGAGCCGTGCCAGTACCACGGCAGCGACTTCCAGTTCAGGAACACCATGAAGTCGGGCAGGCTGCTGCCGTACACGCCGTCGTGGCCGATTTCGCGCATCAGGTACATGCCGATCGCGTAGCCGCCGAGCGCGAAGAACAGGCCGTGGCCGAGGCTCAGGATGCCGCAGTAGCCCCACACCAGGTCGAGCGCGAGCGCGCCGATCGCGTAGCACATGAACTTGCCGGCGATCGTCATGGCATAGGCCGACAGGTGGAACGCGCTCGTCTCGGGCGCGACCAGCGCGGCGAGCGGCACGCCGACGCCGATCGCCAGGCACAGCGCGACGAGCGCGAGCCAGGCGCGGCGCGAGAGCAGCGCCGCGCGCGGCGGCAGGCCGAGCGCGAAGCCGGGCGCGCCGGCGGGCGCGGGCGTGGGCACCGTGGCCGGTGCCAGCGGGGAGGAGGTGATCGAAGTCATCGCGTCAAGCCTCCGCGCTGCGGCCCTTCAGGGCGAACATGCCCTGCGGGCGCTTCTGGATGAACAGCACGATCATCACGAGCACGGCGATCTTGGCGAGCACGGCGCCCCAGAACGGCTCGATGGCCTTGCTGACGAGCCCGAGGCCGAAGCCGCCCACCACCGTGCCGGCGATCTGGCCGACGCCGCCGAGCACCACCGCCATGAACGAATCGATGATGTAGTTCTGGCCGAGGTCGGGGCCGACGTTGCCGATCTGCGAGAGCGCGCAGCCGCCGAGCCCGGCGATGCCGGCGCCGAACGCGAACGCATAGGCATCGACGCGCGCCGTCTTCACGCCGACGCAGGCGGCCATCCGGCGGTTCTGCGTGACCGCGCGCACGAACAGGCCGAGCCGGGTCCGGGTCAGCACGCCCCAGGCCACCGCCACCACCGCCAGCGAGAACGCGAGGATTACGATGCGGTTGTACGGCAGGATCAGGTTCTGCATCACCGTCACGCCGCCGCTCATCCAGGCGGGATTGGCCACCTGCACGTTCTGCGCCCCGAAGATCATGCGCGTGGCCTGGATCAAAATCAGGCTCACGCCGAAGGTGGCCAGCAGCGTTTCGAGCGGACGGCCGTAGAGATGGCGCAGCACGCTGCGCTCCAGCACGATGCCGACGAGCGCGGCGGCCGCGAACGAGGCCGGCATGGCCACCAGCGGGTACCAGTCGAAGGCGCCCGGCGCGTAGCGCTGGAACAGCGTCTGCACCACGTAGGTGGCATAGGCGCCGATCATCAGGAATTCGCCGTGCGCCATGTTGATCACGCCGATCAGGCCGTAGGTGATGGCGAGGCCCAGCGCGGCGAGCAGCAGCACGCTGCCGAGCGAGAGCCCCGCGAACAGCGTGCTGGCGAGCTCGCCGCGCTCCTGCAGCGCGTGCAGCGCGTCGAGCCCCTGCTGGGCGGCCTCGCGCACGCGCGCGTCGGGTTCGGCGTCGCTGCCGTCGGGCCGCTTGGCCACCAGCGGGCGCAGTTGCTCGATCATGTCGAGATCGTGGCGCGCGGCTACCAGTTGCACCGCCTCGAGGCGCTTGGCGGGATCGGCGTCGTGCAGCGCGGCGATCGCCCACAGCGCGTCGAGCCGGTGCTTGAGCGTGGGGTCGGTTTCCTTCGCGCGGGCACGGTCGATCAGCGGCTTTTCCGAGGCGTCCGGATTCTTCAGCAGCGCGTCGATGGCGGCCGTGCGGGTGGCGAGATCGGGCGAGGCGAGCGCGAGGCCGGACAGCGCGCCGGCGACCTTGCTGCGCAGCAGGTTGTTGAGCGTGACGGGCTGGGCGTCGCCGGGCGGCACCACGGCGCCCGAGAGCGCGTCGCGGGTGCTGCCGTCGTCGGCCTGCAGCAGCAGCCTGCGGCTGTCGGTGGCGAGCGCGGCGCCGTCGGCGAGCGCGTGCAGCAGCGCGACCGACGCGGCGTCGTCGGCCGCGGCGAGGTGGTCGATGGCGGCGAGCTTCGCGTCGAAGTCGTCGCCGGCCAGCGCGGCCGCGTCGGCGGCCTGGAGCGCGAAGGCGGCGGGGCTGCCGAGCGCGCATGCCGCGCAAACCAGCAGCAGCCGCAGGAGGGGGCGCAGAGTCATGAGCAGGATCCGTCGAGCGAGGACATCGCGGGACAGGGCGCCGACTGCGCGCCCCAGGTCCCGGCGTGGCGAGTTACGCGAGCGCGGCGGCGCGGCGGCGGCGCAGGAACTCGCCGATCGAGCTGACCACGTCGGGCTTGCCGGCGTTGCCCGGGATATAAGGGCTCCACGGCTGGGCGCGGATCGTGGTCTTGGTGCGCCAGACCACGTTGAACTGGCCGTCGGCGCGGATCTCGCCGATCATGACCGGCTTGTGCAGGTGGTGGTTGCCGTCCATCTCCAGCACGAAGCCCGAGGGGGCGGCGAACTTCTGGCCCACCATGGCCGTGCGCACCTTGTCGACGTCGACGCTTTTGGCCTTCTCCACGGCCTGTTTCCACATGTGGATGCCCACGTAGGTGGCCTCCATCGGGTCGTTGGTGACGCGCTTGGCGCCGCCGGGCAGGTTGTTCTTCTTCACCCAGTCGGCGAACATCGCCTTGAACTTGGTGTTCTCGGGGTTGCGCAGCGACATGAAGTAGTTCCAGGCGGCGAGGTTGCCGACCAGCGGCTTGGTGTCGATGCCGCGCAGTTCCTCCTCGCCGACCGAGAAGGCCACCACCGGCACGTCGGTGGCCTTGAGGCCCTGGTTGCCGAGTTCCTTGTAGAACGGCACGTTGGAGTCGCCGTTGATGGTGGAGATCACGCAGGTCTTGCCGCCCTGGGAGAAGGTGCGGATGTTCGCGACGATGGTCTGGTAGTCGCTATGGCCGAACGGGGTGTAGACCTCCTGGATGTCGGCGTCCTGCACGCCCTTGGACTTCAGGAAGGCGCGCAGGATCTTGTTGGTGGTGCGCGGGTAGACGTAGTCGGTGCCGAGCAGGAAGAAGCGCTTGGCGCCGCCGCCTTCGGCGCTCATCAGGTATTCGGTGGCGGGGATGGCCTGCTGGTTGGGTGCGGCGCCGGTGTAGAACACGTTGCGCGACATCTCCTCGCCCTCGTACTGGACCGGATAGAAGAGCAGGCCGTTGAGTTCCTCGAACACGGGCAGCACCGACTTGCGCGAGACCGAGGTCCAGCAGCCGAACACGACGGCGACCTTGTCCTGGGTGAGCAGGCTGCGGGCCTTCTCGGCGAACAGCGGCCAGTTGGAGGCGGGATCGACCACCACCGGCTGGAGCTGGCGCCCCATCACGCCGCCGGCCTGATTGATCTGCGCGATGGTCATCAACGCGGTGTCCTTCAGCGAGGTCTCGGAGATCGCCATCGTGCCCGACAGCGAATGCAGGATGCCAACCTTGATCGGGCCCGTGTCCTGAGCGGCACGCGCCAGCGGAATGCGCCCCGCGAGCGTGAGGGCACCCGCCATCGAACCGACCTTCAACAGACTGCGACGCTTCATCGACTTCCCCTTGACGTGTTGGCATGTGTGCGCCGGCCGGCGCTGTCGGGCAGGGGTAATGCAAGGCATGTGCCAGAGGCGGGCAAAGCCGTTGCCGGCGCGGTTTCACCGGCGGTTTGGCGGTGCCGCGCGTAGCCATGCCGGCGGGGCGGGGGCCGTGGCGGTGCAGCGGCGCGGGCGAAGCTGGTGCATTGGTGCGCGATCGTGCGCGATCGTCGCGCGAAGGGGGGGCTCGGCGGCGCTGCGGCGGCCGGCACGGCGCCGGCAACACGCGGCGCACGCAGGCGGTGCATGGCGCACGACATCACGGCAAGGCGCAACAGCCCAGCCATACGGTACGGCCTGAACGATGCGCGCGGAACCGCGTGGCCCGAAAGCGCCGACGCCGCGGCCGGTCAGGGCCGCGGCGTCGCGGGATCGGCTACCGTGGGCGTCGCGGCACGGCGCGACACCGGTGCATCAGTAGCGCGGCACCGAAGGGTCGACGTCGCGCGACCACGCGTCGATGCCGCCTTGCAGGTTGTAGAGCTTCGTGAAGCCGCGCGATTCGAGGAACATCGCGACCTGCGCGCTGCGCATGCCGTGATGGCAGACGCAGACGATCTCGGCCTCGTCATCGAGTTCCTCGCTGCGCGCGGGGATCTGCTGCATCGGGATCGACACGCTGCCGGCGAGGCTCGCGGTCGCGACCTCCCATGGTTCGCGCACGTCGAGCACGACGGGCGCGGGGCGCGACGGATCGGCGAGCCAGGCGGCCAGCGCGGGGGCGGTCAGGATCTGCATCGGCATGGGCGTGAGCGGGTCAGCGGGAATCAGAAGCGGAAGCGCGACGGCTCCATCGCGTTGACGAGGTGGTCGACGTAGGTTTCGAACACGTCGGCGACGCGGAACTGCTTGTCGTCGATGCGCGTGATGATCTGCGCCTTCATGACCGGCCGCGAGCCGACGAAGGCGGCGAGCCGGCCGCCCACCTTCAGCTGTTCGAGCAGTTCCTGCGGCACCATCGGCAGGCCGCCCGATACGCAGATCACGTCGTAGGGGCCTTTCTCGGGCAGGCCGCGCGCGGCGTCGCCGAGCACCACCTCGACGTTCGTCACGCCGTTGTTGCGCAGATTGTCGGTGGCGAACCGCACGAGTTCGGGATCGATGTCGACCGTCACCACGTGCTGGCCCCGGTGGGCGAGCAGCGCGGCCATGTAGCCGGAGCCGGCGCCGATTTCGAGGATGCTCTCGTGCTTCTTCACCGCGAGTTCCTGCAGCATGCGCGCCTCGACGCGCGGCGCGAGCATCTTCTGGCCGCCGGGCAGCGGCAGTTCGAGATCGGCGAACGCGAGATCGCGATACACCGCGGGCACGTACTGTTCACGCTTGACGACCGACAGCAGGCTCAGGACCTCCTGATCCAGCACGTCCCACGGCCGGATCTGCTGTTCGATCATGTTGAAGCGCGCATTTTCGATGTTCATGGTGGTCATGCCGCAAAGCGGCCGTCAGCGGGGAGATTAACGCGGCGATTGTACCAAACGGCGGCCGATTTCAGCGCCGGAACAGGGCCGCCGCGCTGCGGGGCGTCAGCGTTTGGCGTTGCGGATCTTCTCCTCGAACGTCGTGTCGAGCTTGCTCGCCTTGCGCGGTGCCGGTGGCGCGATGGCGTTGACGAACGCGACGAACTCGTCGGGCGGCAGCGGCGCGCAAAGCTTCTCGGCGGTGCCGCTCGAGCGGTCGGTCAGGTAGAACAGGTCGCCCGGCACGCTGACGGCGGCGTAGCGGGCGTTGCCGGTGCGGGTCTTCAGGCGTTCGACCGCGAGGGTCGCTTTGGTCGTGCGCATCGTGGTGGAGCAAGGAGCGGCGGGAAACCGTCACTTTAGCGCAGATGGCGGGCCGCGGCGCCGGCCGCCGGCCCGGTGAGCCCCGCGCCGGTTTCAGACGGTGCGCGAGCAGCGCCCGGCGCTGGCTGTCGACAGGTAGGCGTCGAACGCCATCGCGATATTGCGCACGAACAGGCGCCCGACCGGGTGGATCGTCAGCCGGTCGGGTTCGATCGTGAGCAGCCCATCGCGCTCGAAATCACCGAGCGCTTCGAGTTCGCGCGTGAAGCGCTCGGCGAAGCGGATCCCGTAGGCGGCTTCCAGTTCGGCGAACGGCAGCGTCAGGTTGCACATGAGCCGCATGATGACGTCGCGGCGCAGGCGGTCGTCCACCGAAAGCCGCACGCCGCGCGCGATCGGCAGCCGGCCCGCGTCGAGCGCCGCGCCCCAGGCGGCCAGGTCCTTGGCGTTCTGCGCGTAGACGTCGCCGACCTTGCCGATCGACGACACGCCCACGCCGATCAGGTCGGTGTCCGCGCGCGTGCTGTAGCCCTGGAAGTTGCGTTGCAGCGTGCCGTTGCGCTGCGCGGCCACCAGCTCGTCGCCGGGCCGCGCGAAATGATCCATGCCGATGTAGACGTAGCCGGCCTCAGTCAGCATTTCGATGGCGAGGCCGAGCAGCGCGACGCGCTCGGCCGGCGGCGGCAGCTGCGCCTCGTCGATGCGGCGCTGCATCTTGAACAGCTGCGGCAGATGCGCGTAGCCGAACACGGAAATCCGGTCCGGCGCGAGTTCGATCACGGTGTCGAGCGTGCGCGCGAAGGTGGCCACGCTCTGCCTCGGCAGCCCGTAGATCAGGTCGACGCTGATCGAGCGGTAGCCGACCAGCCGCGCCGCCGCAATCAGGCTGGCAGTGCGCTCGATCGGCTGGACCCGGTTGATCGAGCGCTGCACCTCGGCATCGACGTCCTGCACGCCGAGGCTCAGCCGGTTGAAGCCCTGCATGCGCAGGTGCGCGAGCGTGGCCGGTACGGCCGTGCGCGGGTCGATCTCGATCGAGATCTCGGCCTCGTCGTCCGCAGCGATCGGAAAGCAGGCGCGCGTGGCGGCCATCAGCTCGGCCGTCTGCGCATCGGACAGGAAGGTCGGCGTGCCGCCGCCCCAATGCAGCTGCGTGATCACGCGGTCCGGGTCGAAGCGTTCGGCCTGCAGCGCCAGCTCGCGCTTGAGCCGTTCGAGATAGGGCACCGCGTGCGCGCGGTTGCCGGTCGCGATCCGGTTGCAGCCGCAGTAGAAGCAGGCCGTCGCGCAGAACGGGATGTGGACGTAGAGTGACAGCTCGCTCGCCGCCGCGCCGGGATCGGCCGCCGCGCGCGCGTAATGGCCGGGATCGAAGGCCTCGTCGAACTGCAGCGCGGTCGGGTACGAGGTGTACCGCGGGCCCGGTATCGCGTACTTCGCCAGCAAATCGGGCCGGAACAACGGGGATCGGGAGCAGGACGTCATGATGGGAATCGACAGGCGACGGGCGACGCGGTTCAGTCTAGTGGCGCGGCGCGCGATCGAGGGCGTCCGGTCTCGATGGAGTTTGAGATGGCACAATGCGGGTTCGCGCGGCGGGGAAATGGCCCGCCGCCTGTTCGATCCCGTATGAGCCAGTGACGTGAACCCGGCAGTCCACTCCGAACTCGCGGCGCCCGCGCGCGCCGCCGCCCATGCCTGCCGAGAAGGCTGCGGCGCCTGCTGCATCGCGCCGTCGATCTCGAGCCCGATTCCCGGCATGCCGGCGGGCAAGCCCGCGGGCGAGCGCTGCGCGCAGCTCGGCGACGATCTGCGCTGCGCGATCTTCGGGCAGCCCGGGCGGCCCGCCTGCTGCTCGGGGCTGCAGCCCGACGACGAGATGTGCGGCGGCTCGCGCGACGAGGCGCTCGCGTGGCTGACCCGGCTCGAGGCCGCGACACGCCCCGGCTCGCCAGCAGCAGGAGAATCCGCATGACGCTTTCCCGGACGAGCCGCCGGCGCCGCCTCGCGCTTGCCGCGCTCGCGGTCCTCGGTGGATCGGTGTCGCTGACCGCCTGCGGCGCGACGCCTACGTTTCCGTTCATCCCGAACCACTATACGTTCTCGAAATCGGACGTGCAGCGGGCCGTGGCGCGCAAGTTTCCATACCAGCACACCGTCTCACAGGTGTTCGAGGTCGCGCTCGCGAATCCCGCCGTGAGCCTGCTGCCCGAACAGAACCGCGTCGCCGTGCAGCTCGACGCGCGCTTCGCGAGCCCGTTCCTGAGCGAGCCCGTGAGCGGCCTGTTTACCGTCTCGGCACAGCTTGCTTACGATCCTGCGAGCCTCTCGGTGGTGCTGCGTGCGCCGGCCGTCGACAGCGTTCACCTCGACGGCGACGCGCAGGCCTACACCGCCCAGGTCGGCCAGGCCGCCGGGCTGCTCGCCACGCAACTGCTGACCAATTATCCGATCTACACCTTCAAGCCCGAGCAACTGCAATTCGCCGGCGTGAACTACGAACCCGGTACAATTACGATTCTTACAAACGGTATACGCGTCGAGATCGTCGAGAAGTGACGGGGTCGGCGCGCGGCCGGGCGGGCCGCGTGCCGGGTCACAGTACCGGCGGCGGCCCTGTTTTCCGCAACTCTGATGAACGGGCAACCGATGGACTGGATACTGATCTGCAAGGCGCTGATACTCGGCGTGGTCGAGGGCTTGACCGAATTTCTGCCCGTTTCGAGCACCGGCCATCTGATCGTCGCCGGCAGCTTTCTCGATTTCAATGCCGATCAGGCCAAAACCTTCGACGTGGTGATCCAGTTCGGGGCGATCCTGGCGGTCTGCTGGGAATACCGGCGCCGCATCGGCACCGTGGTGGCGGGGCTGCCGTCGCGGCCCGAGGCGCGGCGCTTCGCGCTCAACGTCGTGATCGCCACGCTGCCCGCCGTCGTGCTCGCGCTGCTGCTGGAAAAGGCCATCAAGCGCGCGCTGTTCTCGCCGGTGCCGGTCGCGTTCGCGCTGGTCGCGGGCGGCGCCGTGATCCTGTGGGCCGAGGCGCGCCAGCGCGAGCGCCGCGCGCCGGCGAGGGTGATATCGATCGATGCGCTGACTCCGCTCGACGCGCTGAAGGTCGGTCTCGCGCAATGTTGCGCGCTGATTCCCGGCGTGTCGCGCTCCGGTGCCACCATCATCGGCGGCATGCTGGCCGGGCTCGACCGGCGCGTGGCCACCGAATTCTCGTTCTTCCTCGCGATTCCGATCATCTTCGGCGCGACGCTCTACGAAACCGTGAAGGACTGGCACGCGTTCTCGGCCGATTCGGTCGGGCTGTTCGCGATCGGTCTCGCAGCCGCGTTCGTGAGCGCGTTCGCCTGCGTGCGCTGGCTGCTGCGCTACGTGGCCTCGCACGATTTCACCGTATTCGCGTGGTATCGGATCGTGTTCGGGCTGGTCGTGCTGCTGGTGGGCTACAGCGGCTGGTTGAACTGGAACTGAGCGATGGCGGCCGGCGGCGGCCGGCGCCATGAAAAAAGCGGCAACGCATCGCGATCGGTGCGCTGCCGCTTTGGCATTGCGGCCTTCCGGGCTTCGGCGCGGTGCCGGGCTCAGCCGGCGCGCTTGCGGAACACCAGGTCCCAGACGCCGTGCCCGAGCCGCAGGCCGCGCCGCTCGAACTTGGTGACGGGGCGGTAGTCGGGGCGTGGTGCGTAGCCGTCGGCGGTGTTCTCGAGTTGCGGCTCGGCGCCGAGCACTTCCAGCATCTGCTCGGCGTAGTTCTGCCAGTCGGTCGCGCAATGGAGATAGGCACCGGGCTTGAGCCGCGACACGAGCTGCGCCACGAACGGCGGCTGGATCAGGCGGCGCTTGTGATGGCGTGCCTTGTGCCACGGATCGGGGAAGAAGATGTGGACGCCGTCGAGGCTGTCCGGTGCGAGCATGTTCTCGAGCACCTCGACCGCGTCGTGCTGGATGATCCGGATGTTGCTCAGCCCCTGTTCGCCGATCAGCTTCAGCAGCGCGCCCACGCCCGGTTCGTGAACTTCCACGCCGAGGAAATCGTCGTCGCGGCGATGCGCGGCGATCTCGGCCGTCGACGCGCCCATGCCGAAGCCGATCTCGAGGATGCGTGGCGCCTCGCGGCCGAACACCGCCGCCCAGTCCGGCTGCGCGGGCGCGTAGGGCACCAGGTAGCGCGGGCCGAATTCGTCGAGCGCGCGGCGCTGACCCGTGGATACGCGGCCGGCACGCGTCACGAAGCTGCGGATGCGGCGCAAGTGCGGCGGATTCGTGTCGTCGGACGATGCGCCGGCGGCGTCGCGGTCGGGCTCGCGGGCATCGTCGGGGGCGCCGGACGGCGGCAGGCCGGTTGGGTCGGAATCGTGAATCATGGTGTTCAGTGTGGGCGAATCGCGCCGAATCGCGCGCCGGTACCGCATGCATGGGCCGGACGGCGGCCGGCACCGGCTCGATGGCGGCCCGGTATGAAAAAGCCGCCTTCGGTGAGGCGGCTTCGCGCGAGTTTCGGGCCGCGACGGCAGGCCGAAAAGGGCGTGTAAGGTAGCATGGACGGGGACGGTTGTCCAGGTTGGGCCGCGGCGTAGGGGCCGCGCGCTGTTCCGATAGAGGCTGGCTTTACTCCGATGGTTGCGACTGTTAATAATCGCGCTGCAACGAGACAGGCAATTATCAATTTGCGCTGGATTGCTTTGGTAATGTCTTCGAGGGAAGGGATATTCGCTTCAAAGGGGAAAATGTTCGCAACTATAACGCCGATGTTATCGGGATTTTGCTTCTTGAGAACCTTGCTACCTCGGAAGACGGGGGTGACAAGGTGGCGGCTGTGAGAAGTTTCCCGAATCGAGTTGGGCTGGATCCAGCGCCTCGAATCCCAAAAAATTAGAATGACTCACTCGTTAAGTTTTTGTCGATAATTCGAGAATTCTTCGAAATTAATGTTCTCGGTTGAGCCGACCGAAACTGCGTTCAACAGCCCAGCGTCGCAGCGGAACCACGAAGCCTTTCTTCGCCTGCGGTGGCTTGGCCACCTGCAACTCAATGCCTTCGTTGCCGGCCGCCGTTGCAGCGCCATTCCCGGCGTAGCCCTGATCCGCAAAAAGCTAGCTTCACCGTCTTGCCCGTAGCCTGCTGGACCTGCTGCGCCAACTCCCGAACCTGAGCACGCTCTTGCTCGTTGGCCGGCGTGATGGACACGCGCAAAAATGTCTCAAGGTATCGACCGCGATATGCGCTTTGCTGCCGCGCTTGCGTTCGTAGCCGCCCTATCCCGAACGCGGACCGCGCTAGCGCGTCGACTGCTGTGTCGGGTCGTCAAGGATGACGGCGCTGAACTGCCCCTGAAGGGTTGGCGCCACGCGGGTGATCGAACCTAGGTTACCGGTCATCGCTGCAAAGCCACTGGCGCGAAGCCATCGCTGTGTTTGCTGAGATACCGCTTCCCATGGCGGGAAATGCGTCGGCGGCAACCAGCACGGGGCGCTTGCTCTGGCGTGCCAACACAACGCGTTATACAACTCGCGCAGTCCGCATTGTCGTTGCGGAGCGAAAGATACACCGAAGTTTTCCCCGACTGCTTCGAGCGCACAGCGGGACGTGTGTATCGAAAAAAAAGTAGGTGCCGGATTTTTTGTTGCGATGAAGCCTGGGCGTCTAGATGGGCATCAGTTGCTTCCGATGCTCAAACGTTGGGCTAGATGTGAGTGGCGATCGAGTGCCGCCTGCGAGTAAGGTGACTTCTGGAAATTCCTCGGAGCCTTACGTGGCAAGGGAGTCAGCCGTACTGGAGCGGGCGATGGGAATCGAACCCACGTCATCAGCTTGGGAAGCTGAGGTAATGGCCATTATACGACGCCCGCAGAACGCGCAATTCTACAGGGATTTGGCCGGGGATGGCAAGCGGGGCGTCTTGGCCGGTGGCAGCGAAACTGGCATGGCTCGATGCTGGAGCGGTGGCGTCGCTGGCAGTGGTTCGAGAGATCGACCACTTCTCCTTGTTAGACCGCTTTCTCAGCATGACCGCGCGGTGAAAGCGATGACGGATCGATCTTGCGCGCTTCGAGTTCGATGTGCAGAGAAAGAGGCATGCGGCGGTCCAGAAAGGCGTTATATCGAGTCTAGTGCTGCCGGGGGGACGTATACAAACTTTTCCCCTGGTGTAAGGCGGAAATTGCAATCTTTCGCAGGAAGGCCATTCATTTTGAGCAAGATGATCGCCTGTCCTTTCTCTGCAAGGTCTATAAACATGCTGTCTTCGAGTTTTTCGAGGTGCGAGAGCATGTGAGTAAATCCATTTAACACATCGTTGCATTCATTAAAAAGTTGATCTTTTGATTCTTTGGTGGATCGAGCGTTGAGTGTCTGGATTTCAGAATGTGCTGCTTGAGAATTTCGAAGTTTGTTTGCCAGATCCATGTGATTCATCGCGCAATGATCAAACTCGTGGCATAGATGATATGGGTGAGCTAACGAACCAACCAATGATATAAGATGAGGTGTTTTTCCATTATTTTTCTTGCAGTCGGGACAGGGGGGCGAGTAAGACGCCAATGGCCATGCGTTTATATAGGGACTCTGGTATTTGAGTGCAATAGAGTAGTTGCTTGACTGTAACTTCGCAAATTCTTGCTGCATATAAAACGATCTCGTTGTATAGTCGAAGTCGTTCAATTTTCGCGTTTATTTCATCGTGATCTATTGGATTTGTCGCGAACTCATGCCAAGCGTTAACAACTTGGGCCATGATGAGTGTAAGCGATGCTCCACTAAGCGTATAGTGGTTGATTGGACCACTTTCTTCTGGAAAATCATCTTTTGTAATTACCCGAAGTGTTCCGCGCTGCATGAGCCAGGCACGCATTTCTTTGGCTAAGGGGATGAAGTTAATCTCGGCTATTTGTTCACCTTTCCAGCGAAACGCCTCCTGACAGTAGGCCCAAGGTTGGTGGGCGCCATGCCAATCTCGGTGATGGTGTTGAGTCACGTCGCCTGTGTTGCTCATGATTGGAAATCCCCTGATTTTCGGAAACTTTTTAATTTGTGATTTGATAAATTAATTTAATTGGAGTGTTGCAATTGCTTTGCGGTGATGTAACGTTTATCCGGATGATTTTGTGAAAATATCGGGAAAATCGTTCCCGCATAGCTTCAACAGGGTATCGTAGATTTCGCGGTCCTGTTCTGGGCTGCCGGAGTGAGTGCAGAGGGCAAGATAAATGTTCTTTTGTTCGCGTATGCCGAAGATTAGCCACTCGCCCGTCAACTTCTGCTTGGATGTTCGCTGTGTGTATCCCCCCATTACGAACTCATGCGCTAGGCGGCCCTGCCTGCCCAGCGGAGACGGGCTTTCTTCCTCGGCTGCGGTAACTCGAGCGCACAATTTTTCGAATTTATCGCTTTTCGTGCTGAACATTTCCCATTCGTTGTAGATATTTCGAAGCAGAAATCGAGTATCAACGAAGTGCACCTTCCACAGTCCGCGCAGAGCATCACCTTTGAACTGGCGGGGTTTTGCTGTCTTGCTGGGGTAGGGGCTGCGGCCTTCAATGCGTTGGATCACGTCAGCGACCGCGAACGTGTTCCAGGACCGATGCTTCCACGCGCTTGTCAGCTGAACGAGCAAGAATTTGCTGAGGCGGGAAACGTCGATGCCGCAGAGGCCGGCGTTCGACGTGACGAACGAGTGTATATCTTTTTCTGAGACGCCGAAGCCGTCTAGGATGCTTGGATCGATGCTCATGAACTATATGTCCCACGCGGATGGGCGAACGACCTAGCCGTTGCCCGCATCATGTTGTTTGAGGATAGTCGTCGCATGGACGACACGCTACACCAAGACGATTTCTCGCCGCTCACGCCCAATCAGATTCAGGGGCTGGCGGCATCTGTCCAAGACGCGTTCGGCAATGATTTTTCGCGGGCCGAGTTCACGAACCATCTGCTGGCACTGCTAGAAGACGTGCCGGGATTCGAGACCGGCGATGTCCCTCCGGCGTTGATCGAGTCAGCGTGGGCCATCTACTCGGGCGGTCGCTCATGAGCCGGCCGCTATTCCCACTCGGCCAGGTCGTTGTGACGCGCGGCGTAGCGGCCCATCTCGAACGCCACCGCATCTCCGCTTTCCTGTACCTAGACCGCCACGCTCACAATCTCGAAATTATATTTTGAGATGTATGGTTATTTGAGATTCGAATTTTAATTTTTTATTTTTACCTGTTATTGGAAAGCCAAATCACTTGTATTTGACGGAATCGGTTGCGCATTCCGTGGAATATCGTGTATAAGTTGCGTCGTTGCACCGAATAACCAACAGTCGCACTACGTGAGAGAGCATGCGAATCGAGAAACAACTTTGGCACGATGGCCCCATCCTGACCCAGCAGCATGGACAAATGGACTGGATTTACGTTACGTCAGTACGCCTCTGCTGCGATCGCGGAGTCGTGGGGAACGCTCGCCGTTGAAGTAACGAAGGAGCGCTGGCCACGGGCCGCTTGAAACACACACGTCTGTCGAAGTATAAGGTCACGCCCATGGAGGTGACTGCCGAATGGGCGGAAAAGATCGCGAAGTCTCTTGAGAAGGCCAAGACGTTCTGGGAGTTCTGGGAAAAGATGAAGGAGGTGAAGGAGCATGAGAATCCGATTTTCAAGGCTGCAGCAGGTCTCAAGGCCCTTCACATCGACAAGCTGATGACCGCCATCGCCCCGTCGCTGTTCAAGTGGACCAGATTCGGGCTGGTGGGTAATTGTGCAGGAACCTACCTGCTTCGCGGGGCGATGTTGATGCGCGTCGGCATTAGTCACACCGACGCGATCGAATTGGTGAAAACGGCAACCAGAACCGAGTTGCCGATGTTAAACAAGCTGAAAGTGGATTTCCTCGCGCTGCATCTGCGCGGTGTTCCTGCCGCTAACGCGTATGCTCAGACGCTGGATAATCTGGCTTCCGCCGAAAGTGGCCAGTTGCGTCGTGCGAAGTGGAATGCCGTTAAGGTAACGTCGGAAGGAGCAGACGCAGTCGGCGCGGTTCGGCTTACGAGCACCCTTGCATTCATCGAGGTGGTGTCCTTCGCTGCCTCACTTTCGAAGACCGACAAGTCCGTCGAGGGCTATGCGTCGCTGGTTGCGAGCGGATTTTCCGCGGCATCGGCATGCTCCCAGGTTTCGACGAAAGCTGCGACAGCACTTGCAGAGGATGTGACACAGACCTGGACTAATCTGAAGGCGATTGCGGGATATTTGAGTGGTGCAGCCGCCCTAAATGGGGGAGTGGTTGACTTTGGAAAAATCTTTGATCAAAGAAAACAGAGCTTTTCAGGTGCGATGCTTTATTTTGCAAAGAGTGCCCTTGGATTGGCCGCAGCTGCCAGAAACATACTGACCGCGCTTACTTCATTGGTGCCATTTATAGGGCGAATGACTGGGCAATTCTGGATTATATGGATTGTTAAGGTTGATGCGGGGATAGTCGGAGTCACCGCATACAATAAGGCTCTCGCCAAGCCCGCAACTATAGGTGTGGCCGCCGCCGAGCGCAATTTGGCGGTGGAACGGGTGGTGAATGTGGCATTCGACACCGCCACCAAAGGCGTTGCAGGAGATGTCATCGTGAGTATAGCTGAACGTGCATTCCTGATTGGTGTTGGGCGTGTCACACTGTTTCTGGCGGGTTGGGAGGTTGCCGTTGCGATAACGTTGATCCAAGTTTTGATCTGGTATTTCTCGGACAACGACCTCCAAGCGTGGATGAAGAACTGCTGGTTCGGTAGTTCGCTGAACTCCCCACCATGGGAAGCAGGAGAACAGCATGAAAAACTCGAGAAGGCGCTGGGATCGTTGAGCCTTCAGGCTGGAGAGGGTTCTGAATGAAAATAGAAAGCACTTCATCCGCGTCGACGCGTTTGTTAAAAGGTCGGATTCGTAACCTGCGAAAGACGCGCCGGAATCAGGACTTCTTTTTTTCAGCTGCTGACCGCGCCAGAATGGGCGCGACAGCGATTGCCGCTGGGCTTGGCGGTCTGGGCGGCGTCGCCACCGGCCTCAGTGGTATGGCCATGGATACGACGGAAGAGGCGGACTTGCTCGAGTTTGATCTAGATGGAGAAGCCATACGGGCTTGGGTATGGCGGTCCGTCTTTAGTGAGGACGATGAGGTTCAGGTCGTAGCAGAGTGGACCGAAACGCATTGGCAGGGGTATGGTCTATACCGGCCAAGTGACGCCATCGTCGCGTTGCATCCCCATTGTTCGCGTGGGCGCTACGCCCACTACCGGGCGGCATTCAGTATATATTTGAAATGTATGATCCCGCTGATTATTGCCGCTTTTGGAATGCTATTCATAGCAGGTTATTCGATGGATGGTAGTAAATCGTTGATGGTATTGTGGAGTGCTCTTCCGACTATTATGGTTGGCGTGCTGGCGGCTTCGGCAATATACGGTTTTATTGCTTACCGTGTTACCCGAAAGATGATGGGTTTCGTGAAATTAGCAGAAGGCATTTTTGAAGGCTTCGGGTGGTGCAACGTCAAGTTCATCGACCTCCCGGCAATTACAAAGAAGAATAAGAAGCCGGGAGATCCAGCCGTGCTTGGTGTACTTTATTTTCGATATCACGATGAATAGGTGGAATAGAGAATGAGCCTGTCTGGCATTGATCCTTCTCCGACGCGTCTGCTGAAAGGTTGCATCCACAACCTGCGCAAAGCTCGACGGAAACAGGATTTCTTCTTCACCTCTGCTGATCGCGCCAAAATGGGTGCAACCGCTGTGGCTGCAGGCCTCGCTGGGCTGGGTGGAATTGCGACAGGGCTGAGCGGTATGGCTATGGATACGACTGAAAAAGCCGACTTGCTGGAGTTTGATCTCGATGGGCGATCCGTCCGCGCATGGGTTTGGCAATCCATCTTTAATGAAGGCGATGACGTTGAGGTTGTAGCGGAGCAAGTCGGAGAAGTTTGGTAAGGGTATGGGATCTTTAGGACAAGCGATTATATAGTAGATCTTCGCCTACACTGTTCACGAGGGTGGTGCGCTCATTATCGAGATTCGTTTTTATTTTGTGCGAAATTTGTCGCGCCACTGCTATTCTATTCGTTTTCTCGTGCTTTTTGCAGGAGGATATTTCATGTATGGAAATGATTTCAATTGGGAGGGTGCTGCGCCTGGTATTTTTTGGGGTGTGCAATTGATTCGCTTATATGTGGAATTATCGCGTTTCGAGTTTCCAGAAAATTTGTGGGATTCGTTCGATTGGTAGAAGGTAATTTTGATGCATTTTGGTAGAGGGATGTCAAGAATATCGATTTTCCAGTCGTAACAAAGAAAGGGAAGGTGGAGGGTGATCCGGCGGCGCTGAGTGTACTGTACTTTAGCTTTCCAGGCAGTCGACGAGAAATTTTAAAAAGCACCGAAATCGACTGGACTTCAAGTGAGTGAGGGCTCAAAATGAACGCGTCTGCAACGGATACTTCCCCGACGAGACTGCTTCGTGGACGTATTCACAATTTGCGTAGAACGCGTTGCAATCACGATTTTGCCTTCTCCGGTACTGATCGCGTAAAGATGGGCGCGACCGCGGTTGCGGTCGGACTTGCGGGACTAGGCGGCATCGCCACAAGCCTAGTCTTACTGTGGCAATAAGTTACTCTTGAACGCTGAACAAAACGGACATCGCAGGAGCCGACGCGCGATGTATGCAGCGATACGCCAGCGCAGTGTGGTGATGGAATCAGCCACGTGGCGCTCGCGCGCTGGGGACCCGCGTGGCACGTAATCCGAGGGTAAGGAAAATGGATCGCGGATCGTGGAGTTTTTTTACTGTCGCCTTGAGCGAAGCGTTGAGCAACAAGAAACCCGTAGGCAGCAATACACAACGATGCGTGGTGATGGAATCCACGCCAACCGCGCCCTTCGAAGTGTCCCAGGCTGAATTCCTGCTTGAGATGTAGAAGTCGCGACCCGATCTGACAGTTACCCGTTCCGACGGTGCGTGACTGTCAGATCAGATTCAGGTGGCTCACTTTCTCCTTCCACACCTCCTTGCCCGCGATGAGCGTTTGCGGAAGCGTGCGACCGCAGCACATCTTACCCTGATGGGTTCGCTCGCCGTTGTAATACGCCAGCCAAGTATCGAGATCGGCCTGTAGTTCCTCAAGCGACAGATACAGTTTGCGGCGGAACGCAACCTGATAAAACTCCTGCAGAATGGTTTTGTGGAAACGCTCGTGACCTGCCCGGTGATTTTCGGACCAGTTGAAACTTGAGAGAATGGCTTCCAATGGAGAAAGGAAGTCATGAAGAAGAGCCGGTTTACGGAAGAGCAGATGGTCACGATCCTGCGCGAGGCGGACAAGGCGCCGGTCGCCGAAGTGGCGAAGAAGCATGGGATCAGCGAGCAGACGATCTACAACTGGCGTCAGCATTTCGGCGGGATGGACGCCGCTGATGTGAAGCGCCTGAAGCAGTTGGAGCAGGAAAACGCACGATTGAAGAAGATGCTGGCCGAGCGTGATCTCGAACTCGACGTGATGAAGGAGATCAACGCAAAAAATGGTGAGCGCGCCCGCTCGCCGTCAGCAGGTTGCCTACGCGAAAGCGCGTGGTCTGTCGGAGCGGCGAGCGTGCGCGCTGATGTCGGTCGCGAGGTCGGCCCTGAATTACAAGTCGAGGCTGGCCGGGCGTGATGCGCCGGTGCTGGCGGCGATGTGTGTTCTATCGGCACAATATCCGCGCTACGGTTACCGTCGCATCCAGATTTTTCTGGATCGGCAAGGCCATCCGATGAGCGCCGACCGGGCTTGGCGACTGTGGCGGCTCGCGGGCTTGCAAGTGCCTCGCAAACGCCCACGCCGGCGAGTATCAGTGCATCGCCCGCGGCCTCAGCCTGCCACGACGGCTCGGCATGTCTGGGCCTATGACTTTGTGTTCGATGCCTGCGCCAACGGCCAGCAGTTGAAGTGTCTGACGGTGATCGACGAATACACGCGCGAATGCCTGGCCATCGATGTGGCAGGGTCGATTCGCTCGGGGCGGGTGATCGAAGTGTTGTCACGGCTGGTCAGCTTGCACGGTGCGCCACGTTACCTGCGGTCGGACAATGGCCCGGAGTTCGTGTCACGCGCCATTCTGAAATGGGCTGCTCGGAACGGCATGGAGATGGCGTTGAGCGATCCCGGAAAGCCATGGCAGAACGGTACGGATGAAAGCTTCAACGGCAAGTTCAGGGACGAATGTCTGAGCCTGGAGTGGTTTCGGACACGGCTCGAGGCCAAGGTCGTCATTGAGCAATGGCGGCGTCACTACAATGGCATTCGGCCGCATTCGAGTCTGGCCTATCTGACGCCCAACGAGTTTAAGCAGCGATACTGTTCAACTGAAGCAATCGAGGCCGTTCCCCAAGATTGAATCGGTCCGAAGAAATCAGGCAGGTCAGCTCACCGAGCCGGCATAAACAAATCAATCGCCACCGGTAGCCCGTCCTCGGTGCCCCGGAGCGACATCGGCAGGGCAGGCCGAGCGACGCGGAAATCTGGAGCGCGGTGGTGGGTGTCCACACCTCGGCCGGGCCGAGCACCAGCCCGCAGACGCGGCGTTGGTAGAAGAACACGGGCCGCCGCGCGGCAATGATCGAGATGAGAGTAGGGGCACTGACGAGGGGAGGGCATGACGGTCGACACCCGGCATCAGTGATTGCCGCCATAGTGGCATTGCGGCAATTTATCCAAGATCGACGCTCGAAACCGTGTCGGGCCTGCTTCGTGCAACTGTCGCGCGCCCGAATTCGATTCCACGACCGGCGGTGCCAGACGGCTGGCGTCCGCCGCGCTCGGGGCCCTCGCGCGTGTGGCCCGGGCGTTGCCTTACCCGGCCCGCAGCGCCTAAAGTAACGCGACCGGTGCCCGCGCGGGCACCGGTCGCGCCCAGGCGCCGTCCAGCCGCCGTTCACCGTCTACCCAGGAGCCACCTTGCTATTCTCGATCGCCGCGATCTTCATCGGCGCCGGCCTCGGCGCGCTGCTGCGCTGGAGCCTGAGCCTCGCGCTCAATCTGGTCTTGCCTCACCTTCCGCTCGGCACGCTCGCCTCGAATCTGATCGGCGGCTACCTGATCGGCGTGGCAATCGTCGTGTTCAACACCAAGGCGGGCCTGCCGCCGGAGTGGCGGCTGTTCGTGATCACGGGATTCATGGGCGGCCTCACCACGTTCTCGACCTATTCGGCCGAGGTGGTGCAGCACGTGGTGGACGGGCGGCTGGGCTGGGCGGCGACCGTGGCGTTCGTGCATCTGATCGGCTCGTTCACGCTGACGCTGCTCGGCATCCTGACGGCGCGCGCGTTGCTGCTAGCGGCCTGAGCCGCACCGCGCGCGCCGGCAACGCGTGGGCGAGGCCCGGCCGCGCCGCGGCGCATCCGGGGCGGCCGCGCGGGCACGCCGGGCGTTCAGAGCGTAAACAGCGTCATCGAGATCGCCGTGCGCGTCACGATCATGATCAGTACCTGGACGATCACGAACAGCAGGATCGGGGAGAGATCGAGGCCACCCAGGTTCGGCAGCACGCGGCGCAGCGGATTGAGCAGCGGCGCGGTCAGCGGGAACAGGATCTCCATGGCCGGCGAGCGCGGATTGAGCCACGACAGCAGCGCCATCAGGATCGTCATCCACAGCACCAGATTCAGTGCCCATTTCACGAGGGTCAGCAGCGCGACGATCACGAGCGTGGGCAGCATCGACAGCGCGTCGATACCGGCCAGCGACATCATCAGCAGCACGTACACGAACGCGGTGAGCAGCGCGGCCACTACGCTGGCCCAGTCGATGCCGCGCGTGCCGGTGATCACGCGGCGCAGCGGCAGCACGATCCAGTTGGTGGCCTGCAGCACGGCCTGCGTGACGGGGTTGTAGGGAGGCACGCGCACCGCCTGCATCCAGGCGCGCAGCAGCAGGGCGGCGCCGAACAGCGTGAACACGGTGTTGAGGAGAAAGCGGGCGATTTCGCCGAGCATCGTTGAAATCCTTAGTATGGCTGTCGGGTAGCGTGCGGCCACCGCATCAAGATGGCCTGCATCGGGCGTCACCTTATCACGGCTCGCGGCTCGCTGGGGCAGGCCGAACCAGGTGCTCGGCGAGCAGCGTCTCGACGCCGCCGGCCAGCGCGTCGAGTCCGGCGGGCGGTGCCGTGCGGCGCCTGGCCAGCGCCACGGCTCGGCGCGTCATCAGCGCGTAGAGCACGGCGTGGTCGCCGCCCAGCTCGTCGAGCAGCGCGAGCTGCCGCTCGACGATGCCGGCGTCACCGCGCGAGACCGGCCCCGCCAGTGCATTGGCGAGCCCCTTGTCGCGCGCGGTTTCGAGAGTGCCGGACAGCATCGGCAGCAGCGCGCGCAGCGCGTCGGCCTCGTCCATGCCGAGTTCGCGCCACAGCGCGACGGCTTCGGCCAGGCCGCACAGCGCGAAGCTCGCCGCGTAGTTCGCGGCTGCGTGGTAAAGCATCCGGCCGCCGGCCGGAATCGTCAGCGGATGGCAGCCGAGCGCGGCGGCAAGCGCGTCGAGCACGGGGCGCAGCGTGCCGCCGGCCTCGATCGTGACCGAGCAGCCAGCGATGCGCGTCAAGTCGGCATCGCCGCCGCCGAACAGGTAGAGCGGGTGGAAGCCACCCGTCTGCGCCTGCTGCGCGCGCGCGGGCGCCAGCAGTTCCAGGCTCGACGCGCCGCTGCAGTGGACGAGCGCCTGCGTCGGCGCGCGGGCCGGATCGAAGCGCAGCGACGCGGCCACCGGGCCGATGCCGTCGTCGGAGACGGTCAAAAAGATCAGTTCGGCAGCATCCACCACGGCCTGCGCACTCGCGGCGGCCACGCAGCCGTCGATTCGCGCGGCGAGCGCCTGCGCGGGCGCCGGCGAGCGGCTCGCAATCGCGACCACGGGAAAGCCGGCCTGCGCGAAGCGGCGCGCGAGGCAGTGGGCGAGCCTGCCGGCGCCGATGAAGCCGAGACGAGGAACGGACGGAAGGGACATGACGGTCATGGCGCGAACGGCACGGAATGAATCGATCAACCGCCAGTATCCCGTATTTGATGCGATACCCACAGGCACGAGGCAAAACCGGGGCGCAATCCGACGCAATCGCCGGGCAACGGCGGCAGCGCCGCGCGGGATTTGTAATCAATCATTACCTGTCCCATCGCGGCTTCGGGAATAGCTATCGGAAAAGCTGACCGATTCGCTGGATCGATTGCAAGCCCGCGGTCCGGCCGGCGGCCCTGGCGAGCCGTTCCACGCCGTGAAAGGCCGCGCCGGGCGCGCCTCGGGGGGGCGCGGCAATTGCAATTTGCAACAAATGCGGATGGTTCGCGGGAAGGGATTTCGCTACATTGAACTCATACAGCAAGGCATCCGTCGCTGTCCACGTGGCCGGCCACGCAGTGCCGCCAGGAGAACCGAAGTGAAAAAACTCATTCCGCTCATTGCTGCTGCCGCGCTCGGCCTCGGGGTCGCGAGCGCCGCCCAGGCCCATGTTTCGATCGGTGTCGGCATCGGCCTGCCGCTCGCACCGGCCTACCCGGTCTACGCCGCGCCGCCGCCCGTCGTCTACGCGCCGCCGCCGCCGCCCCCGCCGCCGGTTGTCTATGCGCCGGCGCCCGTCTACTACGGGCCGCCGCCCGTCGTCGTCGGCGGCTACTACGGCCGCCCGTATTGGCACCATCACGGCTATTACGGCCGCGGCTACTACGGCCGCCCCTGGTAATCACCGGCACGCGGACACGCGCCGTCGCGGCGCGACAAGGGAAACCGTGTCGCGCCGCTGGTTTTTGGGCTGGGATAGCGGCGGCCGGGGCGGCGACAGAGGACTAGAAAGCGCGCCGCCGCGGCGCCCCGAAGCGGTAGCCGCGTGACACCCCGTGCACCGCGAACACGCGGCTCAGCCCCGCCGACCGGCGAAGATGAACCGGCCCGCCGGCTGCGCGGCACCGGCCCGCATCGCGCTCAACCGAGTCCGATCTCTTTCCAGAGCGTATCGACGCGCGCCTTCACGCTGGCTTCCATCTCGATCGGGCGGCCCCACTCGCGCTGGGTCTCGCCAGGCCATTTGTTGGTGGCGTCGATGCCCATCTTCGAGCCGAGGCCGGCCACCGGCGAGGCGAAATCGAGGTAGTCGATCGGCGTGTTGTCGACCAGCACGGTGTCGCGCACCGGGTCGACGCGGGTGGTGATCGCCCAGATCACCTCCTTCCAGTCGCGGATGTTCACGTCCTCGTCCACCACCACGATGAACTTCGTATACATGAACTGCCGCAGGAAGCTCCAGACGCCGAACATCACGCGCTTCGAGTGACCGGCGTAGCTCTTTTTCATCTGCACGATCGCCATCCGGTAGCTGCAGCCCTCGGGTGGCAGATAGAAGTCGGTGATCTCGGCGAACTGCTTCTGCAGCAGCGGCACGAACACCTCGTTGAGCGCGACGCCCAGCACGGCGGGCTCGTCCGGCGGCTTGCCGGTATAGGTCGAGTGGTAGATCGCGTCGCGGCGCATCGTGATGCGCTCGACGGTGAACACGGGAAACCACTCCTGCTCGTTGTAGTAGCCGGTGTGGTCGCCGTACGGGCCTTCGAGCGCATGTTCGTAGGCAAAGGCGCCGCGCGTGCCGGCCGGCCGTGGCGGCGCGCCGGCGGGCGCGGGCTCTGGCGTGCCCGTCTGCGGGTAGATGAAGCCCTCGAGCACGATCTCGGCGCGCGCCGGCACCTGCAGCCCGTCCACGCCCGGTGTCAGGCACTTCGCCAGTTCGGTGCGCGCGCCGCGCAGCAGCCCGGCGAACTGGTATTCGGACAGCGTGTCGGGCACCGGCGCGACGGCCCCGAGCGTGGTGGCGGGGTCGGCGCCGAGCACCACGGCCACCGGGTAGGGCTTGCCGGGGTGGGCGAGCGCGAATTCGCGGAAATCGAGCGCGCCGCCGCGATGCGCGAGCCAGCGCATGATCAGCTTGTTGCGGCCGATCAGTTGCTGACGATAGATGCCCAGGTTCTGCCGCGTCTTGTTCGGGCCGCGCGTGACGGTCAGCCCCCAGGTCAGCAGCGGGCCGATGTCGCCGGGCCAGCAGGTCTGGATCGGCAGCTTGTGCAAATCGACGTCGGCGCCTTCCCAGACGAGCTCCTGGCACGGCGGCGCGGACACCGTCTTCGGCGCCATGTCCCACACCGCCTTGGCGAGCGAGAGCAGCTTGCCGGCGTCGGCCAGGCGCTTCGGCGGATCGGGCTCCTTCAGCGCCGAGAGCAGGCGGCCGATATCGCGCAGCGAAGTCAGCGCCGCGGCGTCGTCGGCCGCGTCGGCGTCCACGCCCATGCCGAGCGCCACGCGCCGCGGCGTGCCGAACAGGTTGCCGAGCACTGGAAACCGATAACCCTGGGGGGCGTCGAACAGCAGGGCCGGGCCGCCGGCGCGCAGCACCCGATCGCAAAGCTCGGTCATTTCGAGCACGGGCGACACGGGCTGCGTGACCCGACGAAGCTCGCCGAGACCTTCGAGGCGCTGGGAAAAATCGCGTAAGTCTTTGTATTTCATCGGAGTATTGCCGGCGCTCGAACATCGGGCGCGATGGCGGCGCAGGGCGCCGGAAATCGAGCAACGATTCTACCCGGGGTGGCTCCGGGCAGCGCGATCCGCGAATTTGGTAGACCCCCCTGAAAGCCAGACGCTGCGCGGCTTTCCGAGCCGCCTGGTAATAAATGATTACTTTTTGTTATGTTTTCTCGATTTTATAGTGTTGACGATCTATAAAACCCTCCCTAGAATCCGCTCACATTGTTTGCCGGACCCCTGGCTGACAACCAGTCTCCGGTCTTCCAGACGCTTCGCGTCGCCGTTAGCCGTGACCTGTACGGCATGACGGTTGTTGTCGTCCGAGCCAGCGCCTTCGCGACGCTGGTTTTTTGCGTGGGAGCCACCGCGCGTCAGTCTGCCCGCCGGGCACTGACCTCAAGCCGCCGTGGCCCCGAACGGTACACATACCGTTTCTCCGACGTCGCCGCCCGATCCGGGCGAGCAACGTCCTGATTCTGCGGCCACGCGTCCTTCTCGCTACCGAGTCGAGCGAGCCGCACGAGTCATGTTCATGGGAGATCTGAATGAACGCTTGGTTATCGTGGCGTCCCTCCGAACGGCATGCGCAGTTGCTGCGTGAAGTGCTGCGCCGGGGGACGCGTGTCAGCCACCATCTTTTCAGCGTCGTCGGCGGCCTGGCCGTGGTCGTCGCGTTCGCGCTCTGGATGTTGCCGAACGCTCGCGGCACGCTGGCCGCAAAGCTGATGCCGGTGCTGTCGGCCGCCGTCAAGGCGGGGCCGGCACGGCTGCTGTCCGGACACCCGCTGCCCGCGTTCGGTCCCGGCAATGCCGATGAGGACGTCGACGCCGACGGCTCGCCGGTCTCGCCGGTGTCCTATGCCCCGTCCGGCCCGGCCGCGGGCGACGTCGCCACGGCCGACGACGCGGGCCGCAACGGCCAGTCGCCGGTGACGCTGGCGAAGCTGATCCCGGCCCAGCGCGTCGCGGCCGACGCGCGCGATGACCGCGTATTCACGAGCCGCGAGCAGGCGCTCGTCGCCACCTATCTCGCGCGCCGCTACCACGTCGCGCAGGAGCCGGTCGGCCAGCTGGTGAAGGCCGCGTTCCAGACCGGTCACGACATCGGCCTCGATCCGATGCTGCTGCTGGCGGTGATGGCGATCGAATCGGGCTTCAATCCCTATGCGGAAAGCGGGGTCGGCGCGCAAGGGCTGATGCAGGTGATGTCGAAGATCCATTCCGACAAGTTCGAATATGCGGGCGGCACCGACGCGGCGCTGCGCCCGGTCGTCAACATCCAGGTCGGCGCACTGGTGTTGAAGGACTGCATCGCGCGCGGCGGCTCGCTGGCGGGCGGCCTGCGCCTGTACAACGGCGTGACGGGCACCGACGACGGCGGCTACAGCGCGAAGGTGCTGGCCGAGCGCGGCCGGCTGCGCGACGTCGCGCGCGGCCGCAACGTGTCGATCTACGCGCCGCAGTTGCCGGCCCCGGTCACCACCGCGGCCTCGGGCTCGTCGTCCGCGCCGGCCGCTGGCCAGAAGCGCGTGCAGGCGACGCTCGACGGCGCGCACCCGATCGCGATCAAGGCGAGCGCGCCGGTCGACGCGAAGACCTCGTCGCAGTCCGACGCGAGCGCCGATACGGGCGCCAAGCACGACGGTTCGTCGGAAGTCGGCACCTGAGCGGCCGGGCCGTTCCGGCGGCCACGGCAACCAGCAAGGCAAACAGGGCACCTTCGGTGCCCTGTTCTCTTTGGCGGCCGCGCGGCCGAATCGGGGCTTAGCGCGGCCCGTGCGGCTCGCGGCCGAACATCGCGCCGAGCCGGGCGACCGCTTCCTCGAGCCGTTCGTGGGCGGTGGCGTAGGACAACCGGATGTACTCGCGCGGCGCGTGCAGGCCGAAGTCCAGGCCCGGCACCAGCACCACGCCGGCTTCCTGCAGCATCGCGTCGACGAGCCTCGCGCTGTCGCCCGCGGCCGGATGCGCGACGCCGCTGCAGCGCGCGTAGACGTAGAACGCGCCGTCGGGCATGACCGGCACCTCGAAGCCGAGCGATTCGAGCGCGGGCACGATGTAGTCGCGGCGGCGCATGAACTCGAGGCGGCGCGCCTCGTAGACGGCCAGCGTGGCCGGCTCGAAGCAGGCGAGCGCCGCGTGCTGGGCCAGCGCGGACGCGCAGATGAACAGGTTCTGCGCGAGCTTCTCGAAGGTGCCGACCAGCGCTGGCGGCACCACCAGCCAGCCGAGCCGCCAGCCGGTCATATTGAAGTACTTCGAAAAGCTGTTGACCGTGATGACGTTATCGTCGAGCGCCAGCGCGGAGACGGGCGGGCCGTCGTAGCTGAGGCCCTGGTAGATCTCGTCGATGATCGCGAAGCCGCCGCGCGCGCGTACCGCGGCCAGGATGCGGCCCAATTCGTCGGGCGCGAGCGAGGTGCCGGTGGGATTGGACGGCGAGGCGAGCAGCACGCCGCGCGTGCGTTCGCCCCAGCGCGCCGACACGTCCGCGGCGCTGAGCTGGAAGCGCGCCTCGGGACCGCTTGGCACCAGCACCGGCCGGCCTTCGGCGGCCGCCACGAAGTGCCGGTTGCACGGGTAGCACGGATCCGGCATCAGCACCTCGTCGTCGCGGCCGACCAGCGCGAGGCAGGCGAGCAGCAGCGCCGCCGACGCGCCGGCCGTGACGACCACGCGCTCGGGCGCGATCGCGAGCCCGTAGGCCCGTGCGTAGTGGGCGGCGATCGCCTCGCGCAGCGGCGTGATGCCGAGCGCGCTCGTGTATTGCGTCACGCCGCGCCGCATCGCGGCGGCGGCAGCCTCGACCACCGGCTCGGGGGCCGTGAAATCGGGCTCGCCGATGCTCATGTGGATCACGTCGCGCCCCGCCTGTTCGAGCAGCGCGGCCTGCTTGACGACTTCCATCACGTAGAACGGCTGGATCGCGTCAATGCGCGAAGCCAGCCGGATCAGCGATTCGGCGGCAGTATTCATGTCCGGGACCGGAAAGAGATGAGGCGCGGGCGCCGCGCGGCGCCCGCGCGGGTCACGCGTTGCGGCGGGCGGCGGCCTCGTCGGGGCGCAGCTTGAGGGCCAGCTTGTCTGCCACGCCGTTGACGTACTTGTAGCCGTCTGAGCCGCCGAAGGTCTTGGTCAGCTCGACCGCCTCGTTGATCACGACGCGGTACGGCGTCTCGATCTGGTGCTTCAGCTCGAACGTGGCGATCAGCAGCACCGCGCGTTCGACCGGCGAGAGTTGCTCGAGCGGGCGGTCGAGGCATGGCGTGAGCACCGCGGCGAGATCCGCGTGCTCGCGGATCACGCCGTACAGGATCGTCTCCAGCAGTTCACGATCGGCCTTGTCGTAACCCTGCGCGCCGCGCAACTGCGCGTCGATCTCGCCGGTGGACGCGTTCGACAGCAGCCACTGATACAGGCCTTGCGTCGCCAGTTCGCGCGATTGTCGGCGTGCGCTCTTCTTCATGCGCGTTCCTCTTCGTCGTCTTCGTCCTCGTCTTCCTCGTCCTCGTTGAGCTGGTCGAGCGTCATCGTGAGGTTGGCCATTTCCACCGCCGTGCGCGCCGCGTCGCGACCCTTTTCGGTCATGCGCGCGATGGCCTGCTCGTCGTTCTCGGTGGTCAGCACCGCGTTGGCGACGGGCGTGTTGAAGTCGAGTGCGATGCGCGAGATGCCGGCACCGCTCTCGTTCGAGACGAGTTCGAAATGATAGGTTTCGCCGCGGATCACGGCGCCGAGCGCGATCAGCGCGTCGAACTGGTTGCTTTCCGCGAGCTTTTGCAGCGCGAGCGGGATTTCCAGCGCGCCGGGCACCGTCACGAGCAGCACGTCCTCGCCGGCCACGCCGAGGCGTTCGAGTTCCTCGACGCAGGCGTCCGCGAGGCCGTTGCAGACCGGCTCGTTGAAGCGCGATTGCACGATGCCGATACGCAGGCCTTCGCCTTCGAGATTCGGTTGATATTGTCCGATTTCCATGTTCGTTCCGTGGTTGGATTCAGCGTGAATAAGGAGCGGCAGCCAAAAGGCGAGAGCCGGGCGGGTCAGGCCGCGGAGGCCGCGCCGCCCGGCATCGGCACGAAGCCCGTCGCCTCGAGCCCCCAGCCCGACATGCTGCCGAGCTTGCGCGGGTTCGCGAGGACCTGCATCTTGCCGACGCCGACGTCGCGCAGGATCTGCGCGCCGATGCCGAACGTCTTGAAGTCGACCGGGCGGCGCTTGAGCACCGCGGCCTTTTCCTCCTCGTCGAACGCGCGGAACACCTCGACGAGATGCTCCTTCGTGTCGCCGCAGTTCAGCAGCACGATCGCACCGAGATCGCGCTCGGCGATCTCCTTCATGGCCGCGTCGAGCGTCCACGAGTGCGTCGAGCTGCTGGTTTCGAGCAGGTCGAGCACCGAGAGCGGTTCGTGGACGCGCACCGGCGTTTCGCGGTCGGGCGTGGGCGTGCCGCGCACCAGCGCGATGTGCGGCGAGCCGGTGGGCTTGTCGCGATAGAGCACGGCCTGGAACGCGCCGTGCGCAGTCTGCATGGTGCGCTCGGCCACGCGCTCGACGATCGATTCGGTGCGGCTGCGGTAGTGGATCAGGTCGGCGATCGTGCCGATCTTGAGGCCGTGTTCCTGGCTGAACGCGATCAGGTCGGGCAGGCGCGCCATCGAGCCGTCGTCCTTGATGACCTCGCAGATCACCGCCGCCGGCGTGAGGCCCGCGAGCGCCGTGAGGTCGCAGCCGGCCTCGGTGTGGCCCGCGCGCACCAGCACGCCGCCCGGCTGCGCCATGATCGGGAACACGTGGCCGGGCTGGACGATCTCGTCGGCGCGCGCGTCGCGCTTGACGGCCGTGGCGATCGTGTGGGCCCGGTCGGCCGCCGAGATGCCGGTGGTCACCCCCTCGGCCGCCTCGATGCTGACCGTGAACGCGGTGCCGTACTGCGTGCCGTTGCGGTAGGTCATGAGCGGCAGGTTCAGCGCCTTGCAGCGCTCCTGCGTGAGGGTCAGGCAAATCAGGCCGCGGCCGTAGCGCGCCATGAAATTGATCGCTTCCGGCGTGACGAATTCGGCCGCGATGACCAGATCGCCTTCGTTTTCGCGATCTTCTTCGTCGACGAGGATCACCATCCGGCCGGCTTTCAGCTCGGCGATGATGTCGGGCGTGGAGGCGAGCGTCATATCAGAAAAGGGGGAGACGGGAGAAAAGCGCTATTTTACGTCACGCGCGCGCCGCTGCCTCGGAAATCCGGCGGCGCCGGGCGGCGGCCAAGGCCTCGGAGGGGCTGGACGGGCTGCGGCGCCGCAGCCGTGCCCGCACCACCCGCTGCCTGTCCGTTGCCCGCCCGGTACCTGCACCTGTCCGATACCGCGAGCCCCGTTTCACTGCGAGACCGGCCGGCCCGTCCGCGCGTCCCGCGTCGTCCCCGCCTTGGCGTCGGCGCTCTCCGGCGCCTCGCCGTCCTGCATGCCCGCCTTGAAGCCCTTGATGGCGCCGCCGAGATCCGAGCCGAGGCTGCGCAGCTTCGTGGTTCCGAACACGAGCGAGACGATTGCCAGAACGATCAGCCAGTGCGTGATGCTGAGGCTACCCATGATCTGCTCCTTGCGTGGTTGGTGAGTGCACCCGGTGGGCGCGTCGGGCGCCGGCCCGATGAACCAGCGCGTGCGCCGATCCTAAGCGCGATCGCGCCGGCGATGCATCAAAGCTGCTGATGCATTCGCCAAGAAATCGTGATTGTTCATGCGCCGTGCGGCTCCCTAGTATGGACGTCACGGAGCGGATGGCGGGCTTCGCTGCCGCGGTGGGCCGTCACGACATGACGCGACGTGTCGGCCCACGCCGGCACCGCGCCCCGCCGCTTGCGCCGGCGTTCCGCGCCGCGTGCCGGAGCGGCGCGGCGGCCGGAGCCATCGAAACGCTATATTCAGGAGAGCAGAGCATGACCGATTTGAAACGTCGTAGCGTGCTGGTCGGCGCGGCCGCGGGCGCCGTGGCGCTGGGGGCGGCGGCCGCCGCGAAGGCGGCCGAGTTCGGCAATCCCGACATGCCGGCGCAGGGCGCCATCAACTCGACGCCGATCGCGATTTCCGATCCGGGGCCGCAGAGCCCGCAGCTGCGCGGCGCGCTGCCGTCGTTCAGCAATCCGCCCGCCACCGACGTCGGCGGCATGCCGATCCCGTGGGCCTCGTTCAATCTCGCGCACAAGCGCATCCAGGCAGGCGGCTGGGCACGCGAGGTGACCACCAAGGCGTTCCCGGTGTCGAAGGACATCGCCGGCGTGAACATGCGGCTCGGGCCGGGCGGCGTGCGCGAGCTGCACTGGCACCAGCAGGCGGAGTGGGCGATCATGGTGAGCGGCCAGGTGCGCATCACCACCATCGATACCAAGGGCCGCGCCGAGGTGGCCGACGTGCAGAGCGGCGATATCTGGTATTTCCCGCCGGGCCTGCCGCATTCGCTGCAGGGGCTGGGCGACAACGGCGGCGAATTCGTGCTGGCGTTCGACAACGGCGCGGCCGGTGAATTCAACACGCTGATGCTGTCCGACTGGCTCGCGCATACGCCGCCCGAGATCCTGGCGCAGAACTTCGGCGTGCCGGCCGAGAAGTTCAAGGAGATTCCGCTCGAGCAGCTGTGGATCTACCAGGGCGCCAAGGCCGGCCCGCTCGCCGCCGACCAGGCCTACGCGGCCTCGCCGGACGGTCGCCCCGATCATCCGTTCGTGTTCCGCATGAGCGCGATGGCGCCGACCCGCTCGACCGCGGGCGGCGAGGTGCGGATCGTCGACAGCCACAACTTCCCGGTCTCGAGGACGGTGGCCGCCGCGCTCGTGACGGTCAAGCCGGGCGGCCTGCGCGAGCTGCACTGGCACCCGGACAACGACGAATGGCAGTACTTCATCAAGGGCACCGGCCGCATGACGGTGTTCAACACCGGGCCTGCCGCGCAGACCGTCGATTTCAGCCCCGGCGACGTCGGCTACGTCGAGAAGAACCTGGGCCACTACATCAAGAACACCGGCAAGGAGGACCTGATGTTCCTCGAGATCTTCAAGTCGGATCACTTCGCGGAGGTCACGCTCTCGCAGTGGCTGGCCGGCGTGCCGCGCCAGTTGCTGCGCGAGCATCTGCGCGTGGACGACGAGACGCTCGACGCGATCCACGACCTGAAGCGCCGCCGCGACGTGATCGCCTGAGCGCGAACCCGCCGCACGGCGCGCCACCGCATTCGAGGCTGCCGCGCGGCGGATTCGGAATCCCTTGTCGAGACCCGGCCATGCCGGGAAGAGGCCCTCATCATGCTGATGGCAATCAAACGAACCGCCGGCTATGCCCTGTCCGGCACGGCGACCACCGACACCGTGAGCGCGATGCGCGAGGTGCTCGACCACCGGCGCCGCGGCGCTCGCGCGCTGCTGTCGTTCGCCGGGCCGGCCGTGATCGCCTCGGTCGGCTACATGGACCCGGGCAACTTCGCCACCAACATCCAGGCCGGCTCGACCTACGGCTATGAGCTGCTGTGGGTGGTGCTGCTGTCTTCGCTGGTGGCGATGCTGTTCCAGGCGATGTCGGCCAAGCTCGGCATCGTCACCGGGCGCAGCCTCGCCGAACTCTGCCGCGAGGCCTTCCCGAAGCCGCTCGTGATCGGCATGTGGGTCGGCTCCGAGATCGCGGCGATGGCCACCGACCTGGCCGAGTTCATGGGCGCCGCGATGGGCATCGCGCTGCTGTTCCATCTCGCGATCGGCTGGGGGCTCGCGATCACGGGCGTGGTCACGATCGGCATCCTGTCGCTCGACGCGCGCGGCTTCCGCCCGCTCGAGATCGTGATCGCGGCGCTGATCACGGTGATCGGCCTGAGCTACCTGGGCGAACTCGTGATCGCGCCGCCCGACTGGCACGCCGCGATCTTCCACACCCTCGTGCCGCATCTGCACGGTAGCGAGGCGCTGATGCTGGCCGTGGGCATCGTCGGCGCCACCATCATGCCGCACACCATCTATCTGCACTCGGGCCTCACGCAGAACCGCGCGCCGGCCCGCAACGACCAGCAGCGCCGGCGCCTGGTGCGCTTCTCGAACCGCGAGGTGGCGATCGCGCTCGGCTTCGCCGGCTTCGTGAACCTCGCGATGGTGGCGATGTCGGCCTCGGTGTTTCGCGAGCATGCGCCCGGCATCTCCGACATCACGGCCGCCTATCACACGCTGACGCCCGTGCTCGGCACCGGCGCGGCCGCGCTGTTCCTGGTCTCGCTGCTGGCCTCGGGCATTTCCAGCTCGGTGGTGGGAACCCTGGCCGGCCAGTCGATCATGCAGGGCTTCGTCGGCATGCGCATGCCGGTGATGGCGCGCCGCCTCGTCACGATGGTGCCGGCGGTGGTGGTCTGCCTGACCTGCAATCCGATGCGCGCCATGATCGACAGCCAGATCGTGCTGAGCCTGGTCCTGCCGGTGCCGCTCGTCGCGCTGGTGGTGCTGTCGGCGCGCCGCTCAGTGATGGGTCGATTCGTGGCGGGCCGCGGGTTGCTGGTTGCCGCCGGCCTCGCCACCGGCGTGATCGTGGTCCTGAACGCGATGCTGATCTGGCAGGCCGTCGTCGCGTAGCAGCGCGCGCGTGCGCAGCGCCACCTCGAGCCCGGCGCTGCCGGCGACCATCGGCCGAGCAGACGGAGCAGCGAGCGGCTGGCGCTGACGATCCATGCCCGTATGTAGCTTGTCGATTCCCGTGAAATGCGCGAGCCGCGCGCCGCCCTCGGCCAGAAGGAATTGCCGGAAGCGCAGCGCGGCCGGCGGCAGGTGCCGATCGGCGCGATGCACCACGCGCCAGCAGCGCCGCAGCGGAAAGCCCTGCACGTCGAGGATCGCCAGCAGGCCCGCGCGCAGCTCCGACTGAACGGTCTGGACGGGCAGGCAGCCGATGCCCATGCCGGCCATCACCGATTGCTTGATGGCCTCGGCGCAGCCGATCTCCATGAAGCGCGGCGCGAACGGCTGGCCGCGGAACGCGTCGTCGGCGGCGCTGCGCGTGTCGGTGCCGGCCTCCCTGACGAGCAGGCATTCGCCGGCGATGCGCTCGGACGGGATGTCGTGCGCACCGGCCAGCGGATGGACGGGCGAGGCGACCAGCACGAACGGGTTCGGCGCGAAGGCGTCGGCGACGATCGCGGTGTCCTCCGGCGCGTGGACCAGGATCGCGAGATCGATGCCGTCGTTGCGCAGCAGGGCGATCAGCTGGTCGCGGCTGCGCACCGTCATGTTGAGCTCGAAGCCCGTCTCGCCCTGCATGAACGCACCGATCAGGTGCGGAAAGAAATAGCTGCCGGAGGTGATGAGCCCGACGCGCATCTGCTCGCCGCCGCCGATCCTGAGCGTGGCCAGCGATTGTTCGGCGGCTTTCAAATCGGCAAGGATCACCCTGCTGTGACGTAACAGCAGCTGGCCCGCCTCGGTCAGCGAGATCCGCCTGCCGGCATGGCTGAACAGCGACACGCCCGCCTGGTCCTCCATCTGCTTGATCTGCATCGAGACGGCGGGCTGGGTCAGGTGCAGGTCCTCGGCCGCGCGCGAGAAGCTCAAGTTGCGTGCAACACTTTCGAAAGTCTTGAGTTGGCGAATTGTTATATTTTTCATAAGAGGCCGTGTCTCCAATGAGAAGGTGTTAACGCGTCCTTGAATGAAACCGGGTAACTCGTTCGCAGTGTAGTCCGAAGCGTGCCGGCATGGATCGCCGAGAAAACATGGGATATCCGCAAATTGCCTTCCGCTGTACGGCATTCGGAAAATCGCGAATGGATACGAAGTAAAACATTGAATAGGGCGCGCCAGCGTATTGGAGTCGCGCCTGAAAATGATTGGAAAAATAGTCGGAAAAAGTGCCCGGGCGTAGCCGAGGCCACGCATCGCACGATTCGTCTGCGCCCCGGCAGCCGTGGCCGCAGGCGAGCGGCGCGCATGTCCGAGTGGAGCGCGGAGCGACGCGGATCGTCGCCCGTCATCGCGAGGCCGAAGTCTGTCTTTCAGGGCGTCTTGCCGCTGCGCGGCGCGCACGTCACCGCAAGCCTTGCCGGTGGCAATCCGCGAGGATTGCGATGGCTTTGCCCGCCGGTCGGAGCGGCGGCGGGGGGCAGGACATGAAGGCTGCCGGCGGTGGTCGAACAGCCTGCGAGCCGATGTCGCTCGTGCGGCTGGGGCGCTTCCTGCGCGGTGGGTTCACGAGGCACCAGGAAAAGGGGCCGCCGATGGCCGCTGCGAATGGAGAGTGGAGCATGCGCGCGCGTGGACGCGTTCGATCGCGCCGACTCGAGCTACGCGGGGCCGCACAGCCGCAGCGGCGTGCGCGCGGGGCCGCAAGGCAAGGCGCGCGGCCGATCACGGCGTCGGCCTGCCGATCGCGTCGGCCAGGCGCGGCCGTCGAGCGCGCTCCGTCTGCCTGCCGTCGTCCGTCAGCCGGGCGGATTCCGCGAGGCCGCGGCAGACGGCCGGGTCGCAAGGAGAGGGTTACTGCAACGGGCTGGCGGCATCCCGAGACGCCCCGAGCATCCGCTCCACATACCGCGCGATCATGTCGATCTCGAGATTGACTTTCACTCCCGGCTTCAGATGGCGCAGCGTCGTCATCTGCACCGTGTGCGGAATCAGATTGATCGAGAATTCGCAGCCGTCCTCGCGATCGGCGACCGCGTTCACCGTCAGGCTCACCCCGTTGACCGTGATCGAGCCTTTATGGGCGAGATACTTGCCGAGTGCCTTCGGCGCCAGCACGCGCAGTTCGTGCGACTCGCCCACCGGCGCGAAATGCGTGACCGTGCCGAGCCCGTCCACGTGCCCCGAGACGATATGGCCGCCGAGCCGGTCGTGCGCGCGTAGCGCCTTCTCCAGATTCACCTCGCCCGGCTCGGTCAGCCCCACGGTGCGGTTCAGGCTCTCGCGCGACACGTCGACGGTGAAGGTCTGCGCCGTCTTCTCGATCGCCGTCATGCAGGCGCCCTGGATCGCGATGCTGTCGCCGAGCGCGACGTCGTCGAGATCGAGGCCGCCGGCGTGGACGACGAGGCGCACGCCGGCATCGGCGCCGTTGCCGAGCGGGGCGATGGTTTCAATGCGGCCGACAGCCGCGACGATTCCGGTAAACATCGTGTGAATTCCGTGGACGAGAAGAATCAGGAGGCCGGCGCGCCGGCCAGCCGCGCGAGCACGCGCAGGTCGTCGCCGATCCGGTCGATCGAGTGGTACTGCAGCACCGTGCGCTGGGCCAGCGTGGGCGGCGTCGCGATATTGAACATGCCGGCCGCCTCGGGGCCGAGCAGGGTGGGCGCCAGATAGACGAGCAGCTCGTCCACGCAGCCCTCGCGCAGCAGCGAGCCGTTCAGCTTGTGCCCGGCCTCCACGTGCAGTTCGTTGATGCCGTGCCTGCCGAGCGCGGCGAGCATGGCGGGCAGGTCGACCTTGCCGTTCGCGTCGGCGAGCGGGATCACCTCGGCGCCGCGATCGCGCAGCGCGGCGGCACGGGCCTCGCTGGCGGCGTCGAGCCTGCCGCAGAACACGAGGATCGGCGCGCCGGCCAGCAGCTTCGCGTCGAGCGGCAGGTCGAGGCGGCTGTCCACCAGCACGCGCAGCGGCTGGCGCGGCGTGTCGATGTCGCGCACGGTCAGCCGCGGATCGTCCTCGAGCACGGTGCCGATGCCGGTCAGGATCGCGCAGGCGCGTGCGCGCCACGCGTGGCCGTCGCGGCGCGCGGCCTCGCCGGTGATCCACTGGCTCTCGCCGGTGGGCAGCGCGGTGCGGCCGTCGAGCGAGGCGGCGATCTTCATTCGCAGCCACGGGCGGCCACGCGTCATGCGCGAGACGAAGCCGATGTTCATCTCGTGCGCTTCCTGGGCGAGCAGCCCGCAGCGCACCTCGATGCCGGCGTCGCGCAGCATCGCGAGGCCGCGCCCGGAGACGGCCGGATTCGGATCCTCCATCGCGGCGATCACCCTGGCTACGCGCGCGTCGATCAGCCCCTGCGCGCACGGCGGCGTGCGGCCGAAGTGGCTGCACGGCTCGAGCGTGACGTAGACGGTTGCGCCACGCAGGTCGTGGCCGCGCGAGCGCGCGTCCTTCATGGCCTGCACCTCGGCGTGATCCTGCCCGGCCGGTTGCGTGTAGCCCTCGCCGATCACCACGCCGTCCTTCACGATCACGCAGCCGACCCGCGGATTCGGCGTGGTCGTATACATCCCGCGCGACGACAGGTCGAGCGCGCGTTGCATGTGCGCGAAATCGGTATCCGAGAACATCCGGTGCTCCGTGGTAGGTCAGGCGGCCAGCGCGGCGAAGGCGCGGCGCGCGGCGGCGAGCGTCGCGTCGATCACGGCGTCGTCGTGGGTGCTGGAGACGAAGCCGGCCTCATACGCGGACGGTGCGAAATAGACGCCTTCGTCGAGCATCAGGTGGAAGAAGCGGTTGAAGCGCGCGATGTCGCTCTGGGTCACGTCGGCGAAGCTGGTCGGCACGGCCTCGGTGAAGTAGAGGCCGAACATCGCGCCGATCGCATCGGCGCTGAACGCGACGCCGGCCGCGCGCGCCTCGGCGGCGAGGCCGTCGGCGAGGCGCCTCGTCTGCGCGGCGAGCGCGTCGTAGAAGCCGGGCGCCTGGATCAGCTGCAGCGTCTTCAGGCCCGCGGCCACGGCGATCGGGTTGCCCGACAGCGTGCCGGCCTGATAGACGCCGCCGAGCGGCGCGAGCTGCGCCATGATGTCGCGGCGCCCGCCGAACGCCGCGGCGGGCATGCCGCCGCCGATCACCTTGCCCAGGCAGGTCAGGTCGGCCTGGATGCCGTAGTGCTGTTGCGCGCCGCCGAGCGCGACGCGGAAGCCGCACATCACCTCGTCGAAGATCAGCACGGCGCCGTGCTTCGTGCAGAGCGCGCGCAGCGCGTTCAGGAATTCGGCGGTGCCGCGCACGAGGTTCATGTTGCCGGCCACGGGCTCGACGATCACGGCGGCGATCTCGTCGCCGAACGCGCCGAACGCTGCTTCGAGCTCGGCCACGTTGTTGTACTCGAGCACGGTGGTGTGCTTGGCGATGTCGGCGGGCACGCCGGCCGAGGTCGGGTTGCCGAACGTCAGCAGGCCCGAGCCGGCCTTCACGAGCAGGCTGTCGGCGTGGCCGTGGTAGCAGCCCTCGAACTTCACGATCCGGCTGCGGCCGGTGAAGCCGCGCGCCAGGCGCAGCGCGCTCATGGTGGCCTCGGTGCCGCTCGATACCATCCGCACCTGCTCGATCGAGGGCACCAGCTTGCAGATCTCCTCGGCGATCTCGATCTCGGCCTCGGTGGGCGCGCCGAACGAGAAGCCGTCGGCGAGCACGGCCTGCACGGCGGCCAGCACCTCGGGATGAACATGGCCGACGATCATCGGCCCCCACGAGCCGATGTAGTCGATATAGCGCTGCCCGTCGGCGTCCCAGAAGTACGGGCCTTGCGCGCGCGACACGAAGCGCGGCGTGCCGCCCACCGAGCGAAAGGCGCGCACGGGCGAGTTGACGCCGCCGGGAATGGTTCGCTGGGCGCGTTCGAAGAGCGTTTGATTGTTCGACATGGATAAGGACCCGCGGTGAGAGGCGGCGGCCGGGCGGGGCGCGACGACCGCCGCGTCGTCCCAGCCGCGAACGCACGAAACCGTGCGAACACAATGGGCAGATTGTACCGAAGAGTGGCGCGGCGGGTCGCCGGCCGGGGCGGGGCGCCAGCGCGCGCGGGCGTGTTCGGCCCGCTACAGCGGCGGGGGCTTGCGCCGGCCGGTCAGTTCGGCCCAGCGCTTTTCCAGTGCGCCCTCGGCCACCGGCTTGATCGAGATGCCGGAGGTCTGCGCGTCCCAGGTCTGCACCGAGAACGGATGCACGCGCAGCGCGTCGCGCGGGATCACGGTCTCGGCGTGGCCGTCCACGAGCCAGTCGTAGACGAAGTCGATGCAGAGCCGGTAGCCGCGCTTCGTGCCGGCGTCGGCGACCTCGTAGGGCGCGCGCGTCACGTAGCCGGAGCCGAACACGCCCCTGGGCTCCTGGGCGACGCGGTGCAGGAACACGCGATCGCCGGGCAGGATGCTGCGCGAGAAACCGCAGCCCCAGACGTCGCGCACGGCCTCGCCGGCGCGCACGCGCGCGGCGAGTTCGGGCAACTCGGGCCACGGCCATTTCCGGGGGCTCCAGATCAGCAGGAAGGCGGTCATGTCGGTCGGGTCAACGGGGTTCTCGGGCGGGGGGCGCGAATTCGGGGGCAGCGCCTGCGCGAGCTTACCCGATCGCCGCCGGCGCCGCGTCGATGCGCGTGCACCGGCCCGGCGGCGGGGCCGGACGAACGATTTCGGACAAGCGCGTACAATTACCGCTTTGCGGCGGCCGTCCGGCCGCCCGTCCCGCCCGAGCCGGGCCGCGCCGAATCGCGTCGAACCGCCTCGCGGCGAAGCGAGCCGAAGCGGGCGAAGTCCCGGCCGCTCCCGAGAATTTCCCATGTCGAATCTGGTACGGCGCCGGCCCGACGCCCGGCTCATCCTGTTGCTCGGCGCGCTCGCCGCCTGTGGTCCGATCGGCACCGACATGTACCTGCCGAGCATGCCGTCGGTGGCCGAGAGCCTCGGCACCAGCGCGGCGGCCGTGCAATGGACGCTCACCAGCTTCATTGCGGGCTTCTCGCTCGGCATGCTGCTGTACGGCCCGCTGTCCGACGCGCTCGGGCGCCGGCCGGTGCTGCTCGGCGGCATCGTGCTGTTCACGGTGGCGGGCGTCGGCTGCTTCGTGGCGCCGAGCATCGGCGCGCTGATCGTGCTGCGCTTCCTGCAGGCGCTCGGCGCGGGCGCGGCCTCGGTGTTGTCGCGCGCCATCGCGCGCGACGCGCACGAACCGGCCGACGCGGCCCGCGTGCTGTCGATGGTGGCCATCGTCACCTCGGTCGGCCCGCTGCTCGCGCCGCTGCTGGGCGGGCAGATCCTGCGCTTCGCCGGCTGGCGCACGGTGTTCGTGGTGCTGGCGGTGTTCGGCCTCGGCTGCGCGATCGCCGCGTTCCTGAAGGTGCCGGAGACCTGGCCTAAGGAGCGGCGCCGGTCTTCGGCGATCCTGGGCTCGTTCGCGTCCTACGGGCGCATCATCGGCGATCCGGTGGCCTGGGGGCACATGCTCTGCGGCGGCATGGCGTTCGCCTCGATGATCACGTACATCACCGCCACGCCGTTCGTCTACATCGAGTATTTCCACGTCTCGGCGCAGCACTACGGCCTGCTGTTCGGCCTGAACATCATCGGCATCATCATCGGCAACTTCATCAACACGCGCGTGGTCGGCCGGCTCGGCTCGCTGCGGCTGATCTCGGCGGCCTCGCTGGTGAGCAGCATCGCCTCGTTCGCGGTGGCGTTCTTCGCGCTGACGGGGATCGGCGGGCTCTGGTCGATCGTCGCGGGGCTGTTCTTCGTGGTCGGCGTGATCGGCCTGCTGTCGGCCAACTGCTCGACCGATCTGATGCACCGCTATCCCCACAACGCGGGGGCCGCGGCCGCCGTGTTCGGGGCGATGCAGCTCGGGCTGGGCGCCGTGGCGAGCGCGGTGGTGGGGCTGCTGGCCGACGGCACGCCGTTCGGCATGGGCGTGACCATCGCGATCACGGGCGCGCTGTGCCTGATGGGCCGCAGGCTCGTGCTGCGCTGGCACGGCCGGCCGGTGCGCGGCGACTGAGGCCGCGCACCGCGGGACGCACGGGAAGGCGCCCGCGGCCGAAGCCGCAAGGCGAAGCGCGAAACGACACCGGGCCGGCGCCCGAAAGCGCCGGCCCGGCTTGTCTTGGCTTGGGATCGACCCGCGCGGTGCCGGCCCGGCGCCGCTTCAGCGACCCGGCGGCGGCGCGCGCCGCTTCATTCGCGCGCGGCCGCGGGCGCCGCGCCGTGGCTGAGCCAGTCGAGCACGTCGGCCGATTCGTCGTCGCCGGCACGCGAGCGCGCCTGCGCGACCGCCTCGGTGATCTCGGCGTTCGGCGCGGCGCGCCGGATCGCGACGCCCACCGCCAGGATGTCGATCATCACGAGGTGCAGGATCCGCGAGATCATCGACAGCTGCGACTCGCGCATCTCGATGTGGTCGGTCTCCAGCGCCACCGTCGCGCGCTTGGCGAGCGGCGTGTTGCTGGAGGTGATCGCGATCACCTTGGCGCCGGCCTGCATCGCCACTTCGAGCACGCGCAGCAGCTCGGGCGCGCGGCCCGACTTCGAGACGGCCACGATCACGTCGCCCTTGCCGAGCAGCGCGGCCGAGGCGGCCTGCATGTAGAGGTCGCCGTAGGCGATGGTCGGAATCCCGAAGCGGAAGAACTTGTAATGCGCGTCCTGCGCGACGATGTTCGAGTTGCCGAGCCCGTAGAACTCGATGCGCCGCGCGCCGTTCAGGATCTCGATGGCCTGCGCGACGTGCTCGAAGTTCAGGTGCTCGCGCAGCTGCAGGATCGCCGAGACCGTGTTGTCGAGCACCTTCGCGCCGAAGTCGGTGGCCGTGTCGCCGAGATGGACCTGGCTGTGGCTCATCGGGATGGTGCCGGTCAGGCCGGTGGCGAGCTTGAGCTTGAAGTCGGACAGCCCCTGGCAGCCGAGCGAGCGGCAGAAGCGGATCACGGTGGGCTGGCTCACGTCGGCCTTGCGCGCGATGTCGACGATCGGATCGTTGATGATCGAGCGCGGATGGTTCAGCGCGAGGTCGGCCACGCGGCGCTCGGCCGGCGTGAGCGCGTCGCGCATCTGGCGGATCCGCTCGAACACGGCCGACGAGGCGCCGCCCGTGCGGTTCGACAACTGCTCGGCGAGGATCGCCGAGACGCCGAGGAATGCCGGATAGTCGGCGGTGATCAGGTAGGTCGGCACGTTCGCGAGGTACTCGGAAAAGCGCCCTTTCTGCTCGAAGCGCTCGCGAAAGCGCGACTTCAGGAACAGCTCGCCGAGCTTCAGCACCACGCCGCCGCCGATGTAGACGCCGCCGAGCGAGCCGAGCGTGACGGCGAGGTTGCCCGCGAAGGTGCCGAGGATCGCGCAGAACACGTCCACCGCCTCGAGCGCGAGCGCATCGCCCGCATGGGCCCGCTCGACCACCTCGGGCGTGCCGAAGCCCGACGGCACGCGCTTCTTGTCGCGCCCGGCCAGTGCCCGGTAGACGAGCTCGATGCCGGGCCCCGCGCAAACGCGCTCGAACGAGACGTGCGCAAACTTCTTGCGCGCGTACTGCATGACCAGGTCCTCGCGCTCGTCCATCGGCGCGAAGCTGGCATGGCCGCCTTCGCTGCCGAGCGCGATCCAGCGGTCGTCGGCCGGGATCAGGCCCGACACGCCGAGCCCGGTGCCCGGCCCCATCAGGCCGATCACGCTGTTCTGGCGGCGCGTGCCGCCGCCCACCTGCTGGCGCTGCGCGTCGGTCAGGCCGGGCAGCGCCATTGCGAGCGCGGTGAAATCGTTGACCACGAGCAGCGTGTCGAAGCCCAGCGCGCGGCGCGTGGCCTCGATCGAGAAGCTCCAGTCGTGGTTGGTCATGCGCACCTGGTCGCCGTCGACCGGGTTCGCGATCGCGATCGCCGCGTGGTTGACGCGGCCGATCTTGGCGTCCTTCAGATACTTGCGGATCGCGTCGGTCAGCGTCGGGTAGTCGGCGCCGGGGTAGACGCGGATCTGCGTGATCTCGCCGGGGCCGACCTCGAGCGCGAAGCGCGCGTTGGTGCCGCCGATGTCGGCCAGCAGGCGCGGGCCGTCGGCGTGCTGGCCCGCTGCCGGTTTAGTTTGCGCACCAGTAGACATCGAGCTTGGTCCCCTTGTCGTTGGCCAGTTGGGAAATCGCGTTGCGCTGCGGCGCCGCGGCGGCGGCCTCCAGCACCTCGCGCTTGCGGGCGCCGGCGATCAGGAGGAACAGGCGCTCGACGTGGCGCAGCGCGTCGAGCGACAGGCTCACGCGCGGATGCGGCGCGGCGCCGGGATGCACGGCCACGTAGCGCGCCGGCGTGCTGATCGCCAGTTCCCACTCGGGCGCGTCGGCGAAAAGCGAGGCGGTGTGGCCGTCCTCGCCCATGCCGAGCACGGCGACGTGCGGCAGCCGGTACGCCGGGTCGGCGTTCAGCGCGGCGACCTGGGCGTCGAGCGTGCGCGAGACGTCGACGAGCGGCTGGAAGCGGGCGGCGGCCGCTGCGTTCTGCAGCAGCGTGTCGCGCACCAGCCGTGCGTTGCTCGCGCCGTCGGTGTCGGCCACCCAGCGGTCGTCCACCAGCGTGACGTCGACCTTCGCCCAGTCGAGCGGGTAGCGGGACAGCGTTTGCAGGAACGGGCGCGGGCTGGTGCCGCCCGACACGGCGAGCGTCGCGCGCGCGTGCTCGGCGAGCGGCGCTTCCAGCGCCGCGCGCACCGCCTGCGCGAGCGCCTCGCACTGCGCGTGCGGGCTTTCGAATGCGTGAAGCTCGATCACTTCTCCTCCAGGCTGCTCTTATTGATTTCGGACATCATGGATTGCCGATGCCGCGGCGTGGCCGACCGGCCGCGAGCCGCCGCATCGCGGTTTCGCTCAGTTTTCTTCTTCCAGCCAGCAGGTGCCGTGCTGGGCGAGCATCGCGCTCGCGGCGGCCGGCCCCCAGGTGCCCGATGCGTAGGGCTTCGGCGGCTTCAGCGATTTCTGCCATTCGTTCTGGATCGGCTCGACCCAGCGCCAGGCGGCTTCCTGCTCGTCGCGCCGCACGAACAGCGCGAGGCGTCCGTTGATCACGTCGAGCAGCAGGCGCTGGTAGGCCTCCATCTGGCCTTCCTTGAAAAACTGGTCGAACGCGAGGTCGAGGTGCACGCTCGCCAGGTTCATGCCCTCGCCGGGTTGCTTGGCGAGGCAGTAGAGGCGGATCGACTCGTTCGGCTGCAGCCGGATCACCAGCCGGTTCGCGCCGGCGCGCAGCGCGGAGGCACCGAGCGCCGAATGCGGCACGGCGCGGAAGTTGACCACGATCTCGGCGACGCGATCGGCGAGCCGCTTGCCGGTACGCAGGAAGAACGGCACGCCGGCCCAGCGCCAGTTCTCGATCTCGACCTTCAGCGCGACGTAGGTCTCGGTCGTGCTGTCGGGCTTCACGCCCGGCTCGGTGGCATAGGCGGGCACCTGGGTGCCCTTGATGGTGCCGCTGTGGTACTGGCCGCGCACGGCCACCTTGCTGATGTCGCGCGGGTCGACCGGCTTGAGCGCGCGCAGCACGCGCAGCTTTTCGTCGCGCACCGAATCCGAATCCATCGAATGCGGCGGCTCCATCGCCACGATCGACAGCAGCTGCAGCAGGTGGTTCTGCACCATGTCGCGCAGCGCGCCGGTGTTGTCGTAGAAATCGCCGCGCGCTTCCACGCCGAGTTCCTCGGCGATCGTGATCTGGATGCTCTCCACCCACTCGCGGCGCCACAGCGGCTCGAACAGCGCATTGCCGAAGCGCAGCGCCAGCAGGTTTTGTACCGGCTCCTTGCCGAGATAGTGGTCGATCCGGTAGATCTGGTCCTCGGCGAAGATCTCGCCCACCGCGTCGTTGATTTCGTTGGACGAGGCGAGGTCGTAGCCGAGCGGCTTCTCGAGCACGATGCGCGCGCCTTCGCTCAGGCCCACGCCGGCCAGCGCCTTGCAGATCGGCTCGAACAGCGAGGGGCCGGTGGCCAGGTAGAACACGCGCGTGCCGGGCAGCGTGCCGATCGCATCGCGCAGCACCTCGTAATCCGCCGGGCGGCCGAGGTCGAGATGGACATAGTCGATGCGCGCGAGGAAGCGCTGCCAGTCGGCCTCCTGGAACGCGCTGCCCGACGCCTTCCTCGCATGCGGCTTCACGTGTTCCTCGACCCAGCGGTGATAGGCGGCGCGATCCGACTCGTGGCGCGCGACCGCGACAATGCGTCCCGCCTCGGCGAGCATGTTGGCGCGGTGCGCCTCGAACAGCGCGGGTAGGATCTTGCGCATCGACAGGTCGCCGGTGCCGCCGAACAGAACGAAGGTAAAGCTGGAATCGGTTTGCATGTGTCTCCGCCCGGTTGGAAGTGCCCCCACCACGGCATGCCTGCGACCTCGATCCGGCGGGCGCGGCGGGTACGAATCGGAACCGTAGTGCGATAAAAATATTTTTGACACTGAATTGTAGTTTAACTACAATCCGCCGCAAGGGGTAGACCTGAACGAAGAAAAAGAAGCGCACACGATCGATCGGGGAAGCGCGCTCTTCGTGCCGGGACGGTCCGGGCGGCAACGCGCCGAGACCGAATGTTAAAGGACATTGGCGAAACGCATCGTGCGCCGGTCCGCGACGGCCCCGAGGTTCGGTGTCGCGCGACGGCGTACCCGGAACCATCAAGATCGGAGGAGACAAGCCTTGAATCTCGATCCACTCAGTTCCTGAGCGCCCGCGGCCGGCAACGGCCCGACCGGTTCCGGTCGTCCGCGGCATGTCATTCCGGTGGTGTCGTTATGCAGGTTCCCGAGCAAGCCGGCTTTCGCGGAGTCGAAAGCCTTACGAGTTGGTTCAATCCAATCTGGAGGAGATAAGTCAATGAAAGTTCGCGCGATGATGGGCGCGCTGTGCGCCGCAGGCCTGATGTTCGGTGCCGCCACGGCGCAGGCGGCCGAGGACGTGACGGTGCTGCACTGGTGGACCTCGGGTGGCGAGTCGAAGGCAGTGGGCGTGCTGAAGGACGACCTGCAGAAGCAGGGCTACGTGTGGAAGGATTTCGCGGTGGCGGGCGGCGCGGGCGCGGCGGCCATGACCGCGCTGAAGACCAAGGTGATCAGCGGCGACGCACCGTCGGCCGCGCAGATCAAGGGTCCGCTGATTCAGGAATGGGCCGACCAGGGCGTGCTGGTCAACATCGACTCGGTCGCGGGTGACTGGAAGCAGAACCTGCCGCCGGAAATCGACAAGATCATCAAGTACAAGGGCCACTACGTGGCGGCACCGTTCTCGGTGCATCGCGTGAACTGGCTGTACATCAACAAGGCCGCGCTCGACAAGGCGGGCGGCAAGGTGCCGACCAACTGGCCGGAATTCTTCCAGGTCGCCGACAAGATGAAGGCCGCCGGCATCCAGCCGATCGCGATGGGCGGCCAGCCGTGGCAGGATCTGACGCTGTGGGAGGACGTGGTGCTGTCCGAAGGCGCCGACTTCTACAAGAAGGCGCTCGTCGATCTCGACCAGGCGACGCTGACTTCGCCGAAGATGCTCGACGTGTTCAACACGGTGCGCAAGATCCAGGGCTACTTCGACCCGAGCCGCAACGGCCGCGACTGGAACCTGGCCACGGCGATGGTGATCAACGGCAAGGCCGGCATGCAGTTCATGGGCGACTGGGCCAAGGGCGAGTTCGAGAACGCCGGCAAGAAGTCGGGCAAGGACTACATCTGCGCGCCGGTGCCGGGCACCGCGAACGGCTACACGTTCAACGTCGACTCGTTCGTGTTCTTCCAGCAGAAGGGTTCGGACAAGGCCACGCCGGGCCAGCTGGCGCTCGCCAAGACCATCATGACGCCGGGCTTCCAGGAGCAGTTCAGCCTGCTGAAGGGCTCGATTCCGGTGCGCCTGGGCGTGAAGATGGACAAGTTCGACGACTGCGCGAAGAAGTCCTACGCGGATGAGCAGGCCGCCCTGAAGGCGGGCGGCTACGTGCCCTCGCTGGCGCACGGCATGGCGCAGGGCGATGCCACCGCCGGCGCGATCTCGGACGTCGTGACCAAGTTCATGAACTCGCAGGAAGATCCGAAGGCCGCGGTGGCGGCACTCGCCAAGGCCGCCAAGGTGAAGTAATCGCGCAGCGGGCGGCGCCGGCAGGCTTCACGCCGGCACCGCCCGAAGCGAGGCAAGCGGGCTCTCGCGGGCCCGCGCCGCACCCCGATGCCGTGCGCCTCGCCAGGCGGCCGGCGCCCCGTTTCAGGAGTCGAATCAAGTGGCTGCCCCTCTCAGCGGAAACGAATCCGGTCGCGACCACGTCGGCCGCCATCCGTCGCCGCTCTCCGCATTGGCCGATCGCTGGATCCCGAAGCTGGTGCTCGCCCCCAGCATCGCGATCGCCGTCGTGTTCATCTACGGCTTCATCCTCATCACCGGCTATCTGTCGCTGACCAAGTCGCGACTGCTGCCCAACTATACGTTCGACGGCTTCGGCCGCTACACGGACCTGTTCCAGAACGACGTCTGGTGGACGTCCGCCGCGAATCTCGGCTGGTTCGGCATCCCGTTCATCGCGATTTGCGTGGTGCTCGGCCTGTTCCTCGCGATCCTGCTCGATCAGAAGATCCGCAACGAGGGCGCGCTGCGCGCGGTGTTCCTGTATCCGATGGCGCTTTCGTTCATCGTCACCGGCACCGCCTGGCAGTGGATCCTGAATCCCGGCCTCGGCCTCGAGAAGGTGCTGCAGGACTGGGGCTGGACCAGCTTCTCGTTCGGCTGGCTCGACGATCCGGACAAGGCGATCTTCTGCGTCGTGATCGCCGCGGTCTGGCAATCGACCGGCTTCGTGATGGCGCTGTTCCTGGCCGGCCTGCGCGGCGTGGACGGCGAGATCTTCAAGGCGGCCCAGGTGGACGGCGCGACGCTGCCCACCATCTACCGCAAGATCGTGATCCCGAGCATGCGCCCGGTGTTCTTCTCGGTGCTGCTGATTCTCTGCCACATCACGATCAAGACCTTCGACCTCGTCGTGGCGCTGACGGCGGGCGGCCCCGGCACCTCGTCGTCGCTGCCGGCCATGTTCATGTATACCTATTCGTTCAATCGCGGGCAGCTCGGCGTGGGCGCGGCCTCGTCGGTGATGATGCTCGTGACCGTGGTCGCGGTGCTCGTGCCGCTGATGTATATGGAATCGAGGAGCACGCGCAATGCAGCCTAAGATGACGATAAGCCGCGGCGTCATTTACGCGGTGCTGATCCTGTTCGCCCTGTACTTCCTGCTGCCGCTCTACGTGATGCTGTCCACGTCCTTCAAGGATCTCGACCAGCTGCGCACCGGCAACCTGCTCACGCCGCCGACCCACTGGACCATCGATCCGTGGCTCAAGGCCTGGGGCACGGCCTGCACCGGCGTGCGCTGCGACGGCATGAAGCCGTTCTTCTTCAACTCGCTGAAGATGGTGATCCCGGCCGTGCTGATCTCGTCGCTGATCGGCGCGTTCAACGGCTACGTGCTCACGCACTGGCGCTTTCGCGGCGTGGACGCGCTGTTTACGCTGCTGCTGGTGGGCTGCTTCATCCCGTTCCAGGTGATCCTGCTGCCGATGGCGCGCGTCGAGGGCCTGTTCGGCCTGGCCAACACCACCACCGGGCTGGTGCTGGTGCACGTGGTGTACGGCATCGCGTTCACCACCATGTTCTTCCGCAACTTCTACGTCAGCGTGCCCGCCGAACTGGTGAAGGCCGCGCGCATCGACGGCGCGGGCTTCTTCACGATCTTCACGCGGATCCTGCTGCCGGTGTCGCTGCCGATCTTCATGGTTTGCCTGATCTGGCAGTTCACCCAGATCTGGAACGACTTCCTGTTCGGCATCGTGTTCTCCGGCGTCGATTCGATGCCGATCACGGTCGCGCTGAACAATCTCGTGAACACGTCGACGGGCGTGAAGGAATACAACGTCGACATGGCCGGCGCGATCATCGCCGCGCTGCCGACGCTGCTCGTGTACGTGATCGCCGGCCGCTATTTCGTGCGCGGGCTGACCGCGGGCGCGGTGAAGGGCTGACGGGCGCGGCCTTCCCGAACGATTTCCGAACCTACCGGCCGCGCATGCAGGGCGCGCGGCGCGCAGAACAGACGCGGCGCGCGGCGCCGCACCGAGACAGAGGATTCACAGCATGGCAAGCCTTTCCATCCGTGACGTGTACAAGACCTATCCGAACGGGGTGCCGGTCCTGAAGGGCGTCGACATCGATATCGAGGACGGCCAGTTCCTGATCCTGGTCGGCGGTTCGGGCTGCGGGAAGTCGACGCTGCTCAACATGATCGCCGGCCTGGAGACGGTCACGAAGGGCGAGATCCGGATCGGCGGCAAGGTCGTCAACGACCTGTCGCCGAAGGATCGCGACATCGCGATGGTGTTTCAGTCCTATGCGCTCTACCCGTCGATGACGGTCAAGGAGAACATCTCGTTCGGCCTGAACATCCGCAAGGTGCCCAAGCAGGAGCAAAAGCAGATCGTCGACCGCGTGGCTGCGATGCTGCAGATCGAGCACCTGCTCGACCGCAAGCCGGGCCAGCTGTCGGGCGGCCAGCGCCAGCGCGTGGCGATGGGCCGGGCGCTCGCGCGCGATCCCTCGCTGTTCCTGTTCGACGAGCCGCTGTCGAACCTCGACGCGAAGCTGCGCATCGAGATGCGCGCCGAAATCAAGCTGCTGCACCAGCGTCTGGGCACCACCATCGTCTACGTGACGCATGACCAGATCGAGGCGATGACGCTCGGCGACCGCATCGCGGTGATGAAGGACGGCGTGGTGCAGCAGTTCGGCGCGCCGCAGGACATCTACGATTCGCCGTCGAACCTGTTCGTGGCCGGCTTCATCGGCGCGCCGCCGATGAACTTCATCAACGGCAAGCTGGTGGAGCAGGGCAGCGGCGTGGGCCTCGAGATCGACACGGGCGCCACGCGCGGCGTGCTGAACCTGCCGTTCGAGCGCGCCAAGCTGAACGGCCATCTCGGCCGCGAGGTGATCCTCGGCCTGCGCCCGGAGCGCATCACCGACGCGCGCAACGCGCACGACGGCCAGGCCTCGGCGCTGCAGCCGCTCGACGTGATCGTCGACGTGACCGAGCCGACCGGCCCGGACACGCACGTGTTCGCGCAGGTCAACGGCAAGCGCATCGTGAGCCGCGTCCACCCGGCCGCGAATCCGCAGCCGCAACAGCGGCTGAAGCTGCTGTTCGACGTGTCCAAGGCGGTGGCGTTCGATCCGGCCACGGAAGCGCGGATCGCTTGATGCGCTGAGGCGTGCCCCGGGGCGCTTGTCGCCCCGCATGCCGGATCGAACACGGGCCGCCTGCGGGCGGCCCGTTGCTTTTTGGGCACCGAAGCCGGGCAACCGCAGGCGATGGCGGGCACACCGCGCAGCAGAAGGCGGGCGGTAGGCGGGCCGCACGCTGTGGCCGGTCCGCTGTCGGAATGCCGTCGGGACGCCGGCGGCCCGATACGGGCGATCTCAGCGCGCCTCGCGCGGCGAGCCGCGCTCGCCCGAGGTGATGGCGCCGAGCGCCGAGGCCGGCTGCAGCAGCACCAGCACCGCGCCGGCACCGCCGTCGTGGCCGCGCGCCTCGCAGAATGCGATCACTTCCTCCTTCTGCACCAGCCACGCACGGACCTTGCCCTTCAGCACCGGCTCCTTGCCGATCGAGCCGAGTCCCTTGCCGTGGATCACGCGCAGGCAGCGCAGCCCCTTCTTGCCGGCTTCGCGGATGAACGTGGCGAGCGCCTCGCGCGCCTCGTCGCGGCGCATGCCGTGCAGATCCAGCTGGGACTGGACGATCCAGGCGCCGCTGCGCAGCTTCCGGACCACGTCGCGGCTGACGCCTGGGCGGTGGTAATAAAGGCTCTCGTCGGAGTCGAGCAGCGTTTCCGGATCGAATTCGTCGGACAAGGTCTCCGACAGCACCGCCTCCTCGTCACGGCGCGTCTGCTTCGGCAGCGGCTGGGGCGGATCACGCCGGGCGGCGGCCCGGGCAGGGGCGGCGAGCGGCGTGATCGCGCCGATCTCGTGGCGGAACAGGTTTGCGTCGGCCTCGGCCTCGCGCGCGTCGCGCTGCGCCTGCGCGAGCGCGCGCGCCTGCCGCTCGGCCTCGCCCTTGAGGGCATCGCGCAGCGAGCCGAGGGCGGCCAGTCCGTGGTGCTTCAACGCGGCGGCGGTCGCGGCGGGGGCCGGCACGATCGGCTCGGCGGGCCGGACGGGGGCGGCGGCGCGGCGCTTGGCCGGGTCGCTCGGGTGGGGCTGGTTCTTGGCCATGATGGTCGACGGATCGAAGGGCGGCCGGCCGGGGCCGGCCGCGCGCCAATGAAAAAGGCCGCTGCGCACGGCAGCGGCCTTGGGCCGGCACGGCGGCGTCAGCGGACGTCGGCGGGCCGGCGGACTGCGGTGGGCGTGCGGTGCGCGGCGGCTTCATTGTAGCGTCGCCGCGCGCCGCGCCGCTCAGTTCGCGTCGTGCAGGCTCTCGAGGTAGCGCTGTGCGTCGAGCGCGGCCATGCAGCCCGTGCCGGCGCTGGTGATGGCCTGCCGGTAGATGTGATCCTGCACGTCGCCGGCCGCGAACACGCCCGGGACGCTGGTGGCCGTGGCGTTGCCCGCCAGGCCGCTCTTGGTGACGATGTAGCCGTCCTTCATCTCGAGCTGGCCCTGGAAGATGTCGGTGTTCGGCTTGTGGCCGATCGCCACGAACACGCCCTGCAGCGCGATCTGCTCGGTCTCGCCCGTGCCGGTGTGCTTGATCCTCACGCCGGTGACGCCCGAATCGTCGCCCGTGACCTCGTCGAGCACGTGGTTCCACTTGATCTCGACCTTGCCTTCCTTTTCCTTCTCGAGCAGCCGGTCGATCAGGATCGGCTCGGCGCGGAACTTGTCGCGGCGGTGGATCACGGTGACCTTCTTCGCGATCCCGGTCAGGTAGAGCGCTTCCTCGACGGCCGTGTTGCCGCCGCCGATCACGGCCACGTCCTGGTTGCGGTAGAAGAAGCCGTCGCAGGTCGCGCAGGCCGACACGCCCTTGCCCATGAACGCCTCCTCCGAGGCGAGCCCGAGGTACTGCGCCGAGGCGCCGGTCGAGATGATCAGCGCGTCGCAGGTGTATTCGCCGGAATCGCCGATCAGGCGGATCGGCTTCTCGTCGAGCCGGGCGGTGTGGATGTGATCGAACACGATTTCCGTGTTGAAGCGCTCCGCGTGCTCGAGGAAACGCTGCATCAGCTCCGGGCCTTGCACGCCGTTCGGGTCCGCGGGCCAGTTTTCGACGTCGGTCGTAGTCATCAGCTGGCCGCCCTGCGCGATGCCCGTGATGAGCAGCGGCGACAGATTGGCGCGCGCGGCGTAGACGGCGGCCGTGTAGCCGGCGGGGCCGGAACCGAGAATCAGAACTTTCGCGTGTTTGGTGGACATGTGCAGGATCCGTAAAAAGCGGCCGGACGGTCGGGATGACGCGGCGTGCGGCGAGGGGCAAGCGGGCCGGGGCGGCGCGAGACAGCGGCGGCGCACCGGCACGATGCCGTAGGTGGGTACCAGACGCGCATTATAAAGGGGCGTGTGCTGCGCCGCCGAGCCGGCGTTTCAATGGCGTCGATAGCATGCGTCGATCGGGCCGTTACCGTCATTTACACTTGCCGTGTCACGCCAGCGTTTACAATAATCGCGATCGAACGATCGGCGGCCCGGCGCGGGCGCCTCTTCTACACGGATTCATGGCAAAAGCTACCTATACGGCTCAGGCGCAGGCGCTGCCGCATCGCATGTCGCGGCTGCTCGTCGAGATTCGCTGGATTCTGCAGGTCGCGGTGTTCGCGTTCCTGCTGATGGCACTCGTGAGCTACAGCCGTCGCGACCCGAGCTGGACGCACGCGGCCCAGGTCGACCACATCGCCAACTGGGCCGGCCGAGTCGGCGCCTGGACGGCCGACATCCTGCTGCTGCTGTTCGGCATCTCGGCCTACTGGCTGGTCGCGCTGCTGGCGCGCCGGATCGCCGCCAACTACCGCCGCATCACGCGCCATGAGGCGGTGCCCGACGACGAGCCGGCCCGGCCGGTGGGCTGGCTTCCCGAGGGCCTGGCATTCGTGCTGGTGCTGCTCGCGAGCGACGGCATCGAGGCGCTGCGCATGTGGTCGCTGAAGGTGCCGCTGCCGCGCGCGCCGGGCGGCGTGATCGGCGAGACGGTGGCGCGCGGCGTGTCGCACGCGCTCGGCTTCACGGGGGGCACGCTGGCGCTGCTGGTCGCGCTCGCGATCGGTCTGTCGCTGTACTTCCGGTTCTCGTGGCTGTCGGTCTGCGAGCGCGTCGGCGACGCGATCATCAACGCCTTCACGCTCGCCAAGCTGCGTCGCGAGGCCGAGCGCGACCGCCGGCTCGGCGAGGCCGCCGCGGTGCGCCGCGAGGGCAAGGTGGAAGAGGAGCGGGTGCGCATCGAGGAGCACGAGCCCGTCACGATCGTGCCGCCGGTGGTCACGCCGGCCAAGTCCGAGCGCGTCGAGCGCGAGCGCCAGGCGCCGCTCTTCACCGACCTGCCCGGCGATTCGACGCTGCCGGCCGTCTCGCTGCTCGATCCGGCGCCGCAGGCGCAGGAGTCGATCTCGGCCGACACGCTGGAATTCACCTCGCGGCTGATCGAGAAGAAGCTCAAGGACTTCGGCGTCGAGGTGAGCGTGGTGGCGGCCTACCCCGGCCCGGTCGTCACGCGCTACGAGATCGAGCCCGCCACCGGCGTGAAGGGCAGCCAGATCGTCAATCTCGCCAAGGATCTCGCGCGTTCGCTGTCGCTCGTCTCGATCCGCGTGGTCGAGACGATCCCCGGCAAGAACTACATGGCGCTCGAACTGCCGAACCAGCGCCGCCAGACGGTGCGGCTGTCCGAGATCCTCGGCTCCGAGGTGTACGGCTCGGCCTCGTCGGCGCTGACCATGGGGCTCGGCAAGGACATCGGCGGCAAGCCGGTGTGCGCCGATCTCGCCAAGATGCCCCACCTGCTGGTGGCCGGCACGACCGGCTCGGGCAAGTCGGTGGGGATCAACGCGATGATCCTGTCGCTGCTCTACAAGAGCACGGCCGAGCAGGTGCGGATGATCCTGATCGACCCCAAGATGCTCGAAATGAGCGTCTACGAAGGCATTCCGCACCTGCTCTGCCCGGTCGTGACCGACATGCGCCAGGCCGGCAACGCGCTGAACTGGACCGTGGCCGAGATGGAGCGCCGCTACAAGCTGATGAGCAAGCTCGGCGTGCGCAATCTGGGCGGCTACAACCACAAGATCGACGAGGCGGCCCGGCGCGAGGAGAAGATCCCGAACCCGTTCAGCCTGACCCCCGAGGACCCGGAACCGCTCGGCCGCCTGCCCAACATCGTGGTGGTGATCGACGAGCTGGCCGACCTGATGATGGTGGTCGGCAAGAAGGTCGAGGAACTGATCGCGCGGATCGCGCAGAAGGCGCGCGCGGCCGGCATCCATCTGATCCTCGCCACCCAGCGCCCGTCGGTCGACGTGATCACCGGCCTCATCAAGGCCAACGTGCCGACCCGCATGGCGTTCCAGGTGTCGTCGAAGATCGACTCGCGCACCATCCTCGACCAGATGGGCGCCGAATCGCTGCTCGGCATGGGCGACATGCTCTACCTGCCGCCCGGCAGCGGGCTGCCGGTGCGCGTGCACGGTGCGTTCGTGTCCGACGAGGAAGTGCACCGCGTGGTCGAGAAGCTCAAGGAGCACGGCGAGCCGAACTATATCGAGGGGCTGCTCGAGGGCGGCACCGCCGAGGGCGAGGAAGGCTCGCCCGGCGCGGGAACCGGCGAGGCGGGCGGCGAGTCCGATCCACTATACGACCAGGCCGTCGAGATCGTCGTCAAGCATCGCCGCGCCTCGATCTCGCTCGTGCAGCGCCATCTGCGCATCGGCTACAACCGTGCTGCCCGCCTGCTCGAGCAGATGGAGCAATCGGGGCTCGTCTCGGCGATGTCGTCGAGCGGCAACCGAGAAATTCTGGTGCCGGCGCGCGACGCGGAGTGATCCGGGCCACCCGGACCCCCGCCGGCCGCGCCGGCCCGCCAATCAGGAGAAACCCACCAGATGAAAGCATTCCCGTTCGTCGTTCCCTCGTCCGCCCGCCGCGCGGTGCGTCATTTGCTCGCCGCGCTGGCCGGCACCGCGCTGCTCGGCGCCGCCTCGCACGCGTTCGCGGGCGGCACCGACGAACTGAAGGCATTCGTCGCGCAGGTGAAGTCGGCCCGCGGCGACTTCACGCAGCAGATCGTCAAGGCACCCTCGAAGGCCGCGAGCGGCGCGATCGCCACCACGGCCGCGAAATCCACCGACGATTCGAGCGGCAGCTTCGTGTTCCTGCGCCCGGGCAAGTTCGTCTGGTCCTACGAGAAGCCTTACCAGCAACTGCTGCAGGCCGACGGCGAGACGCTCTACGTCTACGACAAGGATCTGAACCAGGTGACCGAGCGCAAGCTGGCCGGCGCGCTCGGCGCGAGCCCGGCCGCGATCCTGTTCGGCAGCAACGACATCGAGAAGAACTACACGCTGCGCGACGCCGGCGAGAAGGGCGGCATCGACTGGGTCGAGATGCTGCCGAAGGCGCGCGACACGCAGTTCCAGCGCATCGGCATCGGCTTCAAGGGCGGCGCGCTGGCCGCGATGGAACTGCACGACGTGTTCGGCAACGTCACCCTGCTGACCTTCACCCACATGCAGACCAACCCGGCGCTGCCGGCCGGCCAGTTCCGCTTCTCGGTGCCCAAGGGCACCGACGTGATCAAGGGCTGAGCGCCGGCTCTGCGGCGCCGGTCGCACGGGCCTGCCAGCGATGGCAGGCCCGTTTCGTTTGGCGCCGGCCGGTGCGGCACGGTGCCCGCGCGATGGCGCGAGCGGGCACCAACCCGTCCATCCGGCGGGCGGTGCGCCGTGCGCCCGGCTGTCATAATGTCGGGCTGCGCGGCGATGGACGCCGCGCGGCACAAACGTAGGAGTCGAGGCCATGGCCGACCTGTTTGAAGTCGAACCGCGCCGCCCGCTCGCCGAGGCGCTGCGCCCGAAGACGCTTGCCGAGGTGATCGGCCAGACGCACCTTCTCGGCGACGGCAAGCCGCTGCGGCTCGCGTTCGAGTCGGGCAAGCCGCATTCGATGATCCTCTGGGGGCCGCCCGGCGTCGGCAAGACCACGCTCGCGCGGCTCACCGCCCACGCGTTCGACTGCGAGTTCATCGCGATCTCGGCGGTGCTGGGCGGCGTGAAGGACATCCGCGAATCGATGGAGCAGGCGCGCGAGACGTTGAACCGCAGTGGGCGCCACACCATCCTGTTCGTCGACGAGATCCATCGCTTCAACAAGAGCCAGCAGGACGCGCTGCTGCCGTTCGTCGAATCGGGGCTCGTGACCTTCATCGGCGCGACCACCGAGAATCCGAGCTTCGAGGTCAACTCGGCGCTGCTCTCGCGTGCCCAGGTGTACGTGCTGAAGTCGCTCAGCGACGACGAGATGCGCCAGCTGCTCGCGCGCGCGCAGCAGATCGCGCTCGACGGGCTCGAGTTCGAGCCGCTTGCCGTCGATACGCTGATCGGCTATGCCGACGGCGACGCGCGGCGTTTCCTGAACCTGCTCGAACAGGCGCAGACGGCCGCGCTGTCGGCGCGCACCAACCGGATCGATGCCGATTTCGTCGCCAGCGCGATGACGCTGAACGCGCGCCGCTTCGACAAGGGCGGCGACAACTTCTACGACCAGATCTCGGCGCTGCACAAGTCGGTGCGCGGCTCGAACCCGGACGCGGCGCTGTACTGGTTCTGCCGCATGCTCGACGGCGGCGCCGATCCGAAGTACCTGTCGCGCCGCATCGTGCGGATGGCCTGGGAGGACATCGGGCTCGCCGATCCGCGCGCAATGCAGGTGGCCAACGACGCGGCCGAGACCTTCGAGCGGCTCGGCTCGCCGGAAGGCGAGCTGGCGCTCGGCCAGGCGGTCATCTATCTGGCCTGCGCGGCCAAGAGCAACGCCGGCTACAACGCGTTCAACGCGGCCATGGCGTTCGTGCGGCAGGACAAGTCGCGCGAGGTGCCGGTGCATCTGCGCAACGCGCCCACCAAGCTGATGAAGGAACTCGGCTACGGCCACGCCTACCGCTACGCGCATGACGAGCCGAATGCCTACGCGGCCGGCGAGACGTATTTCCCCGACGGCATGCGCGAGCCGCGCTGGTACCAGCCGGTGCCGCGCGGGCTCGAGACCAAGATCGCCGAGAAGCTCGCCTGGCTGCGCGAGCTCGACCGCGAGGCCGGCAAGCCGGAGTGAACGGTGAACCCCCGGCCGGGGGCCGCGGCCGGCCGAACCCGAAATGAAGCGGCGCGGCCGGCCGGAATCGTCGCGTGCTTCGCCTCGGGCGGCAGCCGGCAGCGCCGCGCGGTGCGTTAGAATTCGCCTTTCACACAACGATTCTCCGGTCCTCCCATGCTCGACATCCAGTTGCTGCGCAAAGACCTCGACGGCGTTGCCAAGCGCCTCGCCGATCGCGGCTACATCCTCGACGTCGCCGCGTTCTCCTCGCTCGAGGCCGAACGCCGCGCGATCCAGACCCGCACCGAGGAACTGCAGGCACGCCGCAACAGCCTGTCCAAGCAGATCGGCGCGATGAAGGGGCGGGGCGAGGACACCTCGGCCGTGATGGCCGAGGTGGGCGGGATCGGCGACGAAATGAAGGCGTCGGCCGCGAAGCTCGACGAGATCCAGAGTGCGATGTCGGAACTGATGCTCGGCATGCCGAACCTCGCGCACGAGAGCGTGCCGGTGGGCGCCGACGAAGCCGGCAACGTCGAGGTGCGCCGCTGGGGCACGCCGCGCGCGTTCGATTTCGAGGTGCGCGACCACGTCGACGTCGGCACTCCGCTCGGCCTCGATTTCGAGACCGGCGCGAAGCTGTCCGGCGCGCGCTTCACGATGCTGCGCGGCCCGATCGCGCGCCTGCACCGTGCGCTCGCGCAGTTCATGATCGACACCCACACCCAGCAGCACGGGTACACCGAGACCTACACGCCGTACATCGTGAACCCGGACATCCTGCGTGGCACCGGCCAACTGCCGAAGTTCGCCGACGACATGTTCCGAGTGGAGAAGGGCGGCGGCGAGAACACCGTCACGCAGTACCTGATCTCGACCTCCGAGATCACGCTGACCAACACCGTGCGCGAGTCGATCCTCGATGCGGCCGAGCTGCCCGTCAAGCTGACCGCGCATTCGCCGTGCTTTCGCTCCGAGGCCGGCGCCTATGGGCGCGACACGCGCGGCATGATCCGCCAGCACCAGTTCGACAAGGTAGAGATGGTGCAGGTGACGGCACCCGACGCGTCGTATGCGGCGCTCGAGGAAATGGTCGGCCACGCGGAGGCGATCCTGCAAAAGCTCGAACTGCCTTACCGGGTGGTCACGCTCTGCACCGGCGACATGGGCTTCTCGGCCGCGAAGACCTACGACCTCGAAGTCTGGCTGCCCGCGCAGAACACCTATCGCGAGATCTCCAGCTGCTCGAACACCGAGTCGTTCCAGGCGCGGCGCATGCAGGCGCGCTTTCGCAACGCACAGGGCAAGCCCGAGCTCGTGCATACGCTGAACGGTTCGGGGCTCGCGGTGGGCCGCACGCTCGTGGCCGTGCTCGAGAACTACCAGAACGCCGACGGTTCGGTAACGGTGCCGGCCGCGCTGCGTCCGTACCTGGGTGGACTCGACACGATTGCGGCGCCGAACGCCGCGGCCTGAACGCGCGCAACGCATGCGCAGCGCCGGCAACGGCGATTCGCTCGTGCGGCACGCGACGCAAAGTTTTTTGCGGAAAGGACTTGGAAGTTTGAAAAGAGTTGTTCTATAATCTTTGCTTCGCCGGGGCACGACCTAGCACACGGCGATGCAGTCAAGAAGGAAAGGTGGCAGAGAGGTCGAATGCGCCGGACTCGAAATCCGGTGTACGGTTATACCGTACCGTGGGTTCGAATCCCACCCTTTCCGCCAGATACTTGAAACCCCTCGATGCTGAAAAGCATCGAGGGGTTTTGCTTTTGCCGGCCCGCTGCCGGCAGCGCTGCGCGATTCGACGGTGCGGGGCAGCGGAGGCTGCCGAGCAATACGCGCCCACGTTCTTCCGGTCTGTCAGCGAGGCGGATGTTTGTCTCGAAGGATGAGCCAATCCGCAGGCAGTCCACCGGCAGTGCGTGGTGGCATAGGCCGAGCATCGATGGTCAAATGGCGGAGCGTGAGCCGCAGTGGCTGCGACTCGATTCGAACACCGGCGTCCTAACTTCGTAGCCGCCGCCCTGGCCTCGCACCCCGCGAACCAGGCAACCCGCTATCGATCACGCGCTCGCGCTGCATGATCGTGCGACATTCGCGCAAGCTCTAATGCCTGCCCGCCACGCCGACTGCTTCGGTTCAACAACAGGCATCCGACGAATCAGCGTTTGCTGCGTTGCGGCATGCCGATCGCCGGACAGCGTCGCGGGGCGCGCCGGGCATGACGGGCAAGATTCGGAATGCCCTGATCAGAAGGAAAAACCTCGGCTTCGAAATCTTTCGTAATCGAATGTGCGCTGCACCATATTTTGCTCGCGCCGGCATACCCATTTTTCGTTCCTGCGTATCGTTTCTGGGCTTGAAAAATAACGATTTGACTCATACCCCGCTTTCGGTTGAAGCTAATAACTTGCTGTCCGAAGAGTGTCCCCGCATGAGTTCGACTTTGACCGTCCGCCGTATTGCCGCCGATCAAGGCAATGTGTATCGCGAGCTGCGTGCCGCCTCGCTGCGCGAGCCCTATGCGCCGGGTGAAGCGCCCGAGGCGGAGCTGTCGTTCGACGCGGAAGCGGTCGATTCGATCGTCGCGCAGCGCGCGAGCTCCGACCAGTCCACCACCTTCCTGCTCTATACCGAAGGGCATCCGGCCGGCATGATCGGTGCGTACTTCGACACCACGCCCGCGCATCGCGCCTTCGTCAGCGAGCTATGGGTGGCGCATGCGGTGCGCCATCTGCGCGGCGGCGTGCTGCTCGTCAACACGGCGCGCGACTGGCTGGCCGGGCAGGGCGCAACCGAGATCTACGCGTGGATCGCTGATCAGAACCGCAACGCGATCCGCTTCTACGAACATATGGGTTTCACGAACCTGGGCGAGCGTGCGCCGATCGCGCGCATCCCCGGCGCACTGAAGTCGCTGTTCGTCTGGCGCTTCGACGCCTGAGCGCCCGGGCCGCCCGTTTCCCCTCATCAGGCCGCTGCCGTCGCGCGGCCGCGAGCGCCCTGGATCGGTCGCCCGCCTGACCCGTGCCGCCGCAGGCCGCCCGAAAATGATGGCCCGCCGCGCGGACGCCTGTAAAATACGCAAAAATTTTTTGCAGGACGTTCATGTCGCTTAAAAAATCGCCATTCTTCGAGCTTCGCAGCGGCTCGGTCGACACCTTGCTGTTTGTCGTGAAGACGGTCGATCTGGACGCACTGCGTGCCGAGTTGGTCAAGCGCTTCGAAGCGACGCCGGAATTCTTTGCCGACGACGTCGTCGCGATCGACCTGCGGCGCCTCGCGGAGGGCGAGCAGGTGTCGCTCGCCGAGTTGCGCGGACTGCTCGACGAAGTGCGGATGCGCCCGATCGGCGTGGTCGCGCAGACGCAGCAGCATGGCTGGGCTGCCGACGGCGGGCTGCCGCTGCTGGAGGCGCGTGATCGCCGCGCGCCGGCCGGCAGGGCGTCGCACGACGCGGTATCGGACCCGAGCGGCGACGCTTCGGCCGAGGCCGGCAGCGAGGCGGCCGTCGATCCTGCGGCCACGGCAGCGGCCGCGGCCGTGAGCGACGTGGCGGCGGCCGCCGTGCCGGTGCCGGTGTCGGCGGCGGCCGCTGCGTCGGCGCCGCCGCCGCTGCAGACGCTCGTGATCGACCGCCCGCTGCGCTCGGGCCAGCAGGTCTACGCGAAGGGCGATCTGGTCGTGCTCGCGCCGGTCAGCAACGGCGCAGAAGTGATCGCCGAGGGCAACATCCATATTTACGCGCCGCTGCGCGGCCGGGCGCTGGCCGGCGTACACGGCAACCACGAGGCGCGGATCTTCTGCACGTGCCTCGAACCGGAACTGATTTCGATCGCGGGCATCTATCGAACCACCGAGAACCCGCTGCCGGCCGACGTGCGCGGCAAGTCGGTGCAGATCCGGCTCGAGGACGAGAAACTGATGATCGAGCCGCTGCGGCTGACCTGAACGGCAGGCACGTGACGCAAACGCGGATCGATCGGATTCATTGACGCATACAGGGTAGGGTAATGGCAAAAATCATCGTGGTGACTTCGGGCAAGGGCGGTGTGGGCAAGACGACGACGAGCGCGAGCTTCGCCTCCGGGCTGGCGCTGCGCGGCCACAAGACGGCCGTGATCGACTTCGACGTCGGCCTGCGCAATCTCGATCTCATCATGGGCTGCGAGCGGCGTGTGGTCTATGACCTCGTCAACGTGATCCAGGGCGAGGCGAATCTGAATCAGGCGCTGATCAAGGACAAGAAGTGCGAGAACCTGTTCATCCTGCCGGCGTCGCAGACGCGCGACAAGGATGCGCTCACGCGCGAGGGCGTCGAGAAGGTGATCAACGACCTGATCGCGATGGACTTCGAATACATCGTCTGCGATTCGCCGGCCGGCATCGAGTCGGGCGCGCTGCACGCGATGTATTTCGCGGACGAGGCCGTGGTGGTCACCAATCCGGAAGTGTCGTCGGTGCGCGACTCGGACCGCATTCTGGGCATCCTGTCGTCGAAGACCAAGCGCGCGGCCGACGGCGGCGAGCCGATCCGGGAGCACCTGCTGATCACGCGCTACAACCCGAAGCGCGTCAGCGAGGGCGAGATGCTGTCGCTCGAGGACATCGGCGAAATCCTGCGGATCAAGCTGATCGGCGTGATTCCGGAGTCCGAAGCGGTGCTGCACGCCTCGAACCAGGGCCTGCCGGCCGTGCATCTGGACGGCACCGACGTGGCCGAGGCCTACAAGGACGTGGTGTCCCGCTTCCTCGGTGAAGACAAGCCGCTGCGCTTCGTCGACTATCAGAAGCCGGGCCTGCTGCAACGCCTGTTCGGCAGCAAGTAACGGAGGCCCCTCATGTCGATTCTGTCGTTTCTCCTTGGGGAGAAGAAGAAATCCGCCGCCGTCGCGAAGGAGCGTTTGCAGCTGATCATCGCGCACGAGCGCATCGGCGGCCGCCCGCCAGCCGACTATCTGCCCGCGCTGCAGAAGGAACTGCTCGCCGTAATCTCGAAGTACGTGAAGATCTCGAACGACGACATCCGCGTGAGTCTCGAGCGCCAGGACGATCTCGAGGTGCTCGAGGTCAAGATCGAGATTCCGCAGGCCTGAGCGCCGCGATCGCGCGCCGCGCCCGCGGCGCGCGCGTTTCCGACACGGTGCCGGCGGGTTGACCGGCGCGGCGGCATCGCCGCCGCCGTGTTGTCTGGCCGTTTTTTCCGTTTTCCGCGTTCCCCTTCATTGGCCGTTCAGGCCGCTCAACGCCCCCGGCCCGCTCGCGCTCATGCCGCGTGATCGCGCCCATGCGCTTCGACGGCGCCGGCGTTTCGCCCCGCGGGCGGCGCGGCTTTGCCTTCGCCGTCCGCCGTCTTTACCAGCTGTTGCACTTTGCCCCCCGTCGTAATACGGCCGCTGTCGGCCGTTCGCGCGGCTCGCGCATTGAACCGGTACGCGCATGCATCGCATGTCCGAATCGACGACACAGGAGGTCACCATGATTCGCTTCACCGCTCGCCGTCTGCTGCCGCTCGCGCTCGCGCTGGCCACCGTCGGGGCCGCCGCCGCGCCGCTTGCCGCCTCCGCCGAGGAAGTGGTGATCGTCGCACCGAGCGCGCCGCCGCCGCCGCGCTACGAGGTGGTGCCGGCCGCGCGGGTCGGCTATGTCTGGGATCGCGGCCACTGGGACTGGCACCGCGGCCATTACGTGTGGATCGCGGGCCACTGGCAGGCCGAGCGAGTCGGCCTGCACTGGGCGCCGGGGCATTGGGTCGCGCGCGGTCCGAACTGGGTCTGGGTGCGCGGCCACTGGGCCTGAGGGAGCGCCATCATGAAGCGGACCCTGTTCGTGGTCGGACTCGCCGCCGTCGTGCTGGCCGGCTGCGTGGTCGTGCCGGCGCGGCCGGTGTACTACCGTCCGGCGCGCGTCGTCGTGTATTGAGGCGAGGTGGCGGCGCGCTCAGCGCGCCGGCGGGTCGTTCGCGTCGTGCGGCGCGGGCGGGCTCGCGGCTTGGTGCGCGGTGCCGGCGGGGCCGATGGCGTCGGGCCGGGCCGACGTGACGGAGTCGGCCTGTTGGGCGGCGTCGCGCGCGCCGGCCTGGTGGCCGGCGGCGGCATCGGGCTGGCGCGCAGCCGTCTCGCTGCCGGTGGCGGGATCGGCTTCGCCGACCGCCCCGCGCGTCAGCGTGCGCAGCGGATCGGCCGGCGAGGCGGTGGCGTCGGCCGGCGTCGTCAGTCCGTCGTCGCTCGCCGCCGCGGCTGTCGTGGCGGTTGCCGTCGCGGTAGCGGGCGGCGCGGGCGGATGCAGGTAGCGGTGCGCGAGCGCCTCGTAGAGCGGCGTCACGAAGAAGCGTGACACGCGGCTGGAGATCAGTGCGGTGGCCATCAGCGAGATCACGAGCGCATGCCCGTTGATCATTTCCATCACGATCACGAACGAGGTGATCGGCGCTTGCGTGACCGCGGCCAGATAGCCGACCATCGCCAGCGCGATCAGCATCGTCAGCGGCACATGGGTGAACGCCAGGTGCAGCAGGTTGCCGAAGCCGGCACCGATCGACAGCGAGGGCGCGAAGATTCCGCCTGGAATCCCGGGCAGGTACGACGCGACCATCGAGACCATCTTCTCGAACGGATACAGCATCGACAACTGCGAATGGCCGCCCAGCAGGCCGCGCGCCTCGGCATAGCCGCTGCCGAACGTGGTGCCGCCCGACACCATGCCGACCACCGCGATCACGAGCCCGCAGAGGGCCGCGAACGCGACCGGCCGGCCGCGGTACATCGTCAGCAGCCGCGCGGGCAGCCAGCGGTTGGTATTGAGCAGCAGCCAGGAGAACAGGCCGCCCGCGATGCCGGTGGTGATTGCGGCGGCCAGCACCGCCACTGCCATCAGCCGCGGAAAGTGCGGGCCGACGTCGATGGTGCCGAAGTAGGTGTAGTTGCCATTCATGCCGAGCGCGATCACCCCGGCGATGATGATCGCCGTGATCAGCACGCCGCTCGCGCGCTCGGAGAAGCTGCGCGTGAGTTCCTCGATCGCGAACACGATCCCGGCCAGCGGCGTGTTGAAGGCCGCCGACAGGCCGGCCGCTGCACCGGCCAGCACGAGCTGGCGCTCGATCAGCGCGTTCGAGCGCGGATAGAAGCGCCGCAGGTTGAACATCAGCGCGGCGCCGATCTGGACCGTCGGCCCCTCGCGGCCGATCGTGAAGCCGCCGAGAATGCCGAGCAGCGAGATCAGGATCTTGCCGCAGAGGATGCGCAACGTCAGCAGCCGCGCGCCGAACGCGCTGGGGCTGGCCTGCAGCGTCGCGATCACCTGCGGGATGCCGCTGCCCTCGGCGCCGCGAAAGAAGCGGCGCGTGAGCCAGACCGAGGCCGAGGCGATCGCCGGGGTCAGGATCAGCGGCAGCCACGCGTGGCTCTGCTGCAGCGAGCGGAACGTCTCGTAGCCCCAGTCGATCAGGCGCGCGTAGAGTACCGCGGTGATGCCGACCACGATCGCGCCCAGCCAGAACACGCCGTACAGGCGCCAGAGCCGTAGCGAACGGCGCGTCAGCGTCGGGAGGAAATCGGTCAACCGTTGCATGGCGGCATGGTGGCAGGCGGCGCGGACAAAAGGGAATTATACGGAGATCCGGCCCGAGAGCACGCGATCGTGCCCGTCGATGGGGGCGGGCCGAGGCCGCAAGCTGACGGGCGGCGGTGTGCCCGCGCGCCCTCGATGGCCGCACGGCGGGCCGGCACGACCGATCGCGCGGCCTCGCCGCCGGCTCACATCAGACGTGCGTCGCGCGTTTCGCGCATCAGCAGCACGCCGATCAAGCTGAGCGCCGCGGCCGCCGACACGTAGCCGCCCACCCACGACAGCCCGCCGCGCGCGACAAGCAGTTGCGCGATGTACGGCGCGATCGAGGCGCCGAGGATGCCGCCGAGGTTGTAGGCGACGCCCGCCCCCGTGTAGCGGACGTGGGTGGGAAACAGCTCGGGCAGCAGCGCGCCCATCGGCGCGAAGGTCACGCCCATCAGGAACAGCTCGATGATCAGGTAGAGCGCGACCAGCGGCATCGAGCCGCTGCCGAGCAGCGGGGCCATCGTGAAGCCCGACAGCAGGGCCAGCAGGCCGCCGACGATCAGCACCGGCTTGCGGCCGTAGCGATCGGCGGCCGAGGCCGAGATCGGCGTGGCGATCGCCATGAACACCACTGCGATGCAGAGCAGGCCGAGGAAGTCGGTGCGCGCGATGTGCAGCGTGCCGACGCCGTAGGACAGCGAGAACACCGTCGAGATGTAGAACAGCGTATAGCAGACCACCATCGACAGCGCGCCGAGCAGGGTGGGCGCCCAGTGCTGCGAGATCAGGGCGAGCACCGGCACGCGCACGCGCTCGTTGCGCTCGATCGCGGCCCGGAACGCGGGCGTCTCGGCGATCTTCATGCGCACGTACAGGCCGACTGCCACCAGCACCGCGCTGACCAGGAACGGCACGCGCCAGCCCCAGCTGCGGAACTGCTCGTCGGACAGGCCGATCGCGAGCGCGAAGAACAGGCCGTTCGACATCAGGAAGCCGATCGACGGGCCGAGCTGCGGGAACATGCCGAACCAGCCGCGCTTGCCGGCCGGGGCGTGTTCGGTGGCCAGCAGCGCCGCGCCGCCCCATTCGCCACCCAGGCCGATGCCCTGGCCGAAGCGCAGCACGCACAGCAGCACCGGCGCGACCGTGCCGATCGCGTCATAGCCCGGCACGAAGCCGATCGCCGTGGTGGAGACGCCCATCACCAAGAGCGAGGCGACCAGCGTGGACTTGCGGCCGAAGCGGTCGCCGAAGTGGCCGAACAGGAACGAGCCGATCGGCCGGGCGATGAACGCGATGCCGAACGTGACGAACGCCGACAGCGCCTGCGCGGTGGCCGAGCCGTGCGGGAAGAACACCGGGCCGATCACGAGCGCGGCGGCGGTGGCGTAGACATAGAAATCGTAGAACTCGATCGCGGTGCCGATGAAGCTGGCGAAGACGATGCGCCGCTGGCTGGCCGTGCTCGATCCGTGCTGCGCGGCGTCGGCCGTCGCTGGGGTGGAGGACATGATGGTTTCCGTGGTGCGGGGCAAACGGCACGCGAGGGTGCCGGCCGGATATTCGAATGATTGGCATGAAGCCGGCCCGCGCGTGCTGCGCCGGTGCCGGTGTCGCGCGCGGCACGAGGGCCGGCGCGCCTCCTAGGGCGGCTCGCGCGCGTCGCGCAAGCGCAGGCCTGTCTGGCTCGTGCGGCGGCCCCGCCGGGTAGGCGGCCCGCCGCGAGCGGTCTGGGAGGACGGGGCGGGATGGCCGGCATTATAACCACCGCCGGTGCTTGCCGAATCGGGTGGGCGCGCGGCCCGGCCGGCGTGCGAAGCCGGTACGGCTAGGGCTGTTTCGAGCGGGGGGAGCCCTGCGGCGCGTTTGCACGGCGAGGGGTGGCGGCGCGCCTTATGCGGTGAGGCGTGATCGATTTCGCCCGACGGCGAGCCGGCAGCGCCCGGGATTCTCGGTAACGGCGCAGGCGGCACGCGTCTCAATCGATCGTCTGTGCCTGCTGCGTCGCCTTCGTGCGCAGCTGGAACTGGCCGTTGTCGTTGAACAGCCAGCTTTCCATCAACTCCAACTGGCCGCGTCCGTCGAGCAGGGCCGCCGGCGGCTTTGGCAGCGGCGCCGCGCGGCGCAGCGATTGCAGCGCGATCGCTTCGGCGCCGTCGTCGCCATTGCTGCGATAGACCGACGAACGCGCGAGGCGCCCGTCGCGATCGACGGTGAAGGCCACCACCACGAGTGAGCGCAGCATTGCCTGCGGCGTGCCGTGCAGGACGCTGGCGGGGTTCGCGTCGAGAATCCGCTGCGCCACTGCGTCGCGATACTGGGCCTGCGTCGAGTCGCTCGTTGCCGGCGCAGGCGAGAGTACCAGCGCGCTCTTCGGCAGCGTGATCGTGCAGCCGGCCGCGACGAGCACGCCGGCCAGCATCGCGGCAAGGCACGCGAACCGACTGGGAGAGCAGGGGCGAGGCGACGGCGGCATGGCGGCAGGCATCCCGGGAGCGATCGGATCGCTGTCAGCATAGCCGACGTGCCGGAGAAAACCATCAGGAGAAACGATCGTGAGGGGCGCGACTGGAAAACGTCGGCGGCCGCGGCGCGCGGGAGCGGTGTGGCGCATGACCGCAGCGTCGGTGCGGGCCGGGCCGGCGTGGGTGGCGACGCTTCAGGTCCGCGCCTCGTGCCGCCCAGCGGCAGACAAAACGGCGCATTTCCAGGATGGGCCGATTGGGGGCATCGCCTGAAGCGCTACTGGAAAGCCTTGTTGGGAAAGGCTCTCTGGCGGAAGCGGTGAGATTCGAACTCACGGACGGTTGCCCGTCGCCGGTTTTCAAGACCGGTGCCTTAAACCACTCGGCCACGCTTCCAAGCCGCGCATTGTAACCGAAATGCCGACGCTGTCCGCTCCTTTGGCGCTCAGCTCACGCTTCGTCGCCGCGCAGGAACAGCTCCTGGAGATCGTTGAGGAAGCGCTGGCCGAGCGGCGTCGGCGCGATCCGTTCGAAGTCGCGCTGGATCAGCCCGCGCCGCTCCGCCTCCGCCAGCGCCGGCTCGATCGTCGAGAACGGCAGCCCGGTGCGCTCGGCATAGCTCGCCACCGGGAACCCTTCCACCAGCCGCAGCGTGTTCAGCATGAACTCGAACGGCAGATCGCGCGGCCCGACCTCGCGCTCCTCCTGCACCGGCGTGCCGGCCATGGCCTGCTCGATGAAGGTGGCCGGATGCTTGTAGCGCGCCTGCCGCAGGATGCGGTTCGGAAACGACAGCTTCGTGTGCGCGCCCGCGCCGATGCCGAGATAGTCGCCGAAGCGCCAGTAATTGAGGTTGTGCCTGCATTGGCGGTGCGGCTGCGCATAGGCCGACACCTCGTAGTGCCCGTAGCCGGCCTCGGCCGTGCGCTCGTGAATCCAGTCCTGCATGTCGGCCGATGCATCGTCGTCGGGCACCGCCGGCGGGAACTTCGCGAACATCGTGTTCGGCTCGAGCGTCAGGTGATAGAGCGACAGATGCGGCGGCGCGTAGGCGAGCGCCGTTTCGATGTCGGCCCGGCATTCGTCCAGGCTCTGGTTCGGCAGCGCGAACATCAGGTCGAGATTGAAGTTGTCGAACCTGCTGGCGGCGATCTCGACGGCCGCGCGCGCCTGCGCGGAGTCGTGGATGCGGCCGAGCGCCTTGAGGTGCGCCTCGTTGAAGCTCTGGATGCCGATCGACAGCCGGTTCACGCCGCTTGCGCGGAACTGCGCGAACTTGGCCGCCTCGAACGTGCCGGGGTTGGCCTCGAGCGTGATCTCGGCATCGGCGTCGAGCGGCAGCAGCGCGCGCACGTCGGACAGCAGCCGGTCGAGCCCGCCCGCCGACAGCAGGCTCGGCGTGCCGCCGCCGATGAAGACGGTATGCACCTGGCGGCCCCAGACGAACGGCAGCGCCTGCTCGAGGTCGGCGCGCAGCGCGTCGAGGTATTCCTGCTCGGGAAACCGCTCGCCCTTCCATTCATGCGAATTGAAATCGCAGTAGGGGCACTTGCGCACGCACCACGGGAAGTGGATGTAGAGCGCGAGCGGCGGCAGCGCGCTGAGGCGGACCCTGCCCGGCGACGCGAACGTCGCGACGATCCGTTGCCCGGTCTCGGCGGCCCGGCTCACGCCTCTTCCCCGAGCCGCGCGAGCAGCGCGCGCAGCGCGATCGCGCGATGGCTGATGCCGTTCTTCGCGGCCGGATCGAGTTCGGCGACGGTCGCGCCCAGCGCCGGCAGCAGGAAATGCGGATCGTAGCCGAAGCCGTTCGCGCCGCGCGGCGTGTCGATCACCTCGCCCTGCCAGCGGCCCTCGGCGAACAGCGGCTCGGGATCGTCGGGGTGCCGTACCAGCGACAGCACGCAGCAGTAGTAAGCGCGTCGGTCTTCGATGCCCTGCAGTTGCGCGACCAGATGCGCGTTATTGGCCGCGTCGCTCTTCTCCAGCCCGGCGAGCTGCGCGTAGCGCGCCGAATGCACGCCCGGCGCGCCGCGCAGCGCGCGCACGCAGAGGCCCGAGTCGTCGGCGATCGCGGGCAGGCCGGTCGCGCGCGAGGCGTGGCGCGCCTTGGTCAGCGCGTTCTCGATGAAGGTCAGATACGGCTCCTCGGCTTCGGGGACGTCGAGCTTGCCCTGCGGGACGATCTCGATGCCTGCGGTCTCGAACAGCGCCGCGAATTCGCGCAGCTTGCCGGCGTTGTTCGAGGCGAGCACGATGCGCGTGAGCGGCGCGGGCCCGCCGCCGCGGGCCGGGTCGATGTGGCCGCTCATGTCACGCTTCCCGCGCGGCTTTCTGCAGCGCGATCAGTTCGCCGATGCCCTTCTGCGCGAGGTCGAGCAGCGCGTCCATCTCGGCGCGCGTAAACGGCGCGCCCTCGGCGGTGCCCTGTACCTCGACGAGGCCGCCCGCGCCCGTCATCACGACGTTCATGTCGGTGTCGCAGCGCGAGTCCTCGGCATAGTCGAGATCGAGCAGCGGCGTGCCCTGATAGACGCCCACCGAGATCGCGGCGACCGAATCGCTGATCGGCGAGCGTGGGAGCTTGCCGTCGGCGACGAGCTTAGCGACCGCGTCCTGCACGGCGACGAACGCGCCGGTGATGCTGGCCGTGCGCGTGCCGCCGTCGGCCTGGATCACGTCGCAGTCGATGTGGATGGTGCGCGGGCCGAGATGCTCGAGATCGACCACGGCGCGCAGCGCGCGGCCGATCAGGCGCTGGATCTCCTGGGTGCGGCCGGTCTGCTTGCCGCGCGCTGCCTCGCGGTCGCTGCGGGTGTGGGTGGCGCGCGGCAGCATGCCGTATTCGGCCGTGAGCCAGCCCTGGCCGCGATCACGCAGGAACTCGGGCACGCGCTCGGCCACGCTGGCCGTGCAGATCACCTTGGTGTCGCCGAATTCGACGAGCACCGATCCTTCGGCGTGCTTCGTGTAGTGGCGCGTCAGGCGCACCTCGCGGAGCTGGTCGGCTTGCCGGCCGCTCGGGCGCGGAGAGGAATTCGTCATGGTGGGCGTGGGGCATCCGGAGGGAAACCGCGATTTTACCGCGCAAGGCCGCCGCGCATCGGCCGCGCCCGCGTGGCGCGCGGTGGGCAGGCGGGCACCGCCCCCCGCAGGCAGGGGGCGGCGTCAAAAATGGGATAATGCGGGTTTCGCGCCCCGTGCCTCGGCCGCACCGGGCGCCTCTGGAATCCCGGGCCACCGCGGCCCGTTCACCGGCGAGACCAACCATGATCTACAGCATGACGGGCTACGCGAGCGCGACGCGCGAACTCGTGGCCACTTCCGGCAATGGCACCACCAGCGTGTCGGTCGAACTGCGCACGGTGAATTCGCGCTTCCTGGACCTCAATTTCCGAATGCCGGACGACGTGCGCGTCTGCGAGCCGGCCTTGCGCGAGATGCTGATGACGAAGCTCTCGCGCGGCAAGGTCGACGTGCGCATCAACCTGCAGCGCAGCGAGCAGACCGCTCAGGCGGGCGCGCTCAACGGTACCGCGCTCGGCCAGCTGGCCGAGCTGGAGCGCTCGGTGCTGGCCGCGTTTCCGGGCGCGGAGCGGCTGCGCGCAGGCGAGATCCTGCGCTGGCCCGGTGTGCTCGCCGAGAGCGGCGTGTCGGTCGAGGCGCTGCGCGACGCGGTGCTGGCCTGCGGCAAGGAGGCGATCGGCGAGCTCGTGGTGGTGCGCTCGCGCGAAGGTGCGCAACTGGCCACGATGCTGCTTGCGAACGTCACCGAGATGGAAGCGATCGTCGCGCGCATCACGCCGCTCGTGCCGGAGCTGATCGCCAAGCACCAGCAGAAGATCGTCGAGCGCTTGCAGGAAGCGCTCGGCATCGCGGCGCCCGAGGGCGCGCAGACGGTGGTCACGCGCGAGGAAGCGGCCGAACGCATCCGTCAGGAAGTGACGATGTACGGAATTCGCATCGACATCGCCGAAGAGCTGCAGCGGCTCACCGCGCATCTGAACGAGACGCGCCACGTGATCGAGAAGGGGGGCCGCGTGGGCAAGCGGCTCGACTTCATGATGCAGGAACTGAACCGCGAGGCGAACACGCTGGGCTCGAAGGCGGCCGCCAAGGAGCTGGCCGACGCATCGATGGCGCTCAAGCTGCTGATCGAGCAGATGCGTGAGCAAGTGCAAAACCTGGAGTAACGCAAGATGACCGAATCGAACCGAGACGCGCACGCGCTGCATGCCGGCGCGTATCCCGGCAACCTGTTCATGGTGGTGGCCCCGTCGGGCGCCGGCAAGTCGACGCTCGTGAACGCGCTGCTCGCGCAGGACGACGAGATCCGCCTGTCGATCTCGTACACGACGCGCAAGCCGCGCCCGGGCGAGCAGGACGGCGAGCACTATCACTTCACGAGCGTCGAGGACTTCCGCGCGCGCCATGCGGCGCACGAATTCCTCGAAAGCGCCGAGGTGCACGGCAACTACTACGGCACCTCGCGCGTCTGGATCGAGGAGCAGATGGCGAGCGGGCGCGACGTACTGCTCGAGATCGACTGGCAGGGCGCGCAGCAGGTCAAGAAGCAGTTCCGCAACGCGGTCGGGATCTTCATCCTGCCGCCCTCGCTCGCGGCCCTCGAGGAACGTCTGAAGAAACGCGGCCAGGACGAGCCGAACGTGATCACGCGGCGCCTGCTCGCAGCGGGCAGCGAGATCGCGCACGCTTCCGAGGCCGAATACGTGGTGATCAACGAGCACTTCGACACGGCACTGGCCGAGTTGCGGCGCATCGTGGCCGCCACGCGGCTGCGCTTCGCCTCGCAATACGCACGCCACACCGAGCTTTTCATCGAGCTCGGCATCCATCTCCCGCACGCCGAGTGAAGGCGAGGGACGAGGGACATAAGGTAGAATAGCCAACATATTCAGAAGGAACACCCACCATGGCTCGCATTACCGTCGAAGACTGCCTGAAGCAGATCCCGAACCGCTTCGAACTGGCGCTCGCCGCCACCTACCGCGCGCGGCAGCTCGCGCAAGGCCACACGCCGAAGATCGAAAGCCGCGACAAGCCCACCGTGGTCGCGCTGCGCGAAATCGCGGCCGGCCAGGTCGGCATCGAGATGCTGAAGAAAGTGCCGGTTTAAGGCACACTCGGTCACTCGAGTCATGTAGTCCCGTGCAACCCGACGTGCCAACCTGAGGAGGCGAATATGAGCAACTCACCATCGTCCGCCTCCGCGGAAGCCGGCCCGGCCGAAAGCACGGAAGCGACGGCCACCTCGCCGGCGCGGCAATACATCGACGCGGTCCTCGAACAGTCGTTTCGCCACCTGTTCGGGCCGACCGCCACGCCGGAGCAGCCTCGCAAGCACGGCGTCGTTTCGATCGCGAAGCTGACGGCCGCGCTTGCCGAGTATCTGCCCCCGGAAGAAATCAAAGAGGTGAAGGCGGCGTTTCACTTCAGTGACGAAGCCCACCTCGGTCAATATCGCCAGAGCGGCGAACCCTACATCACCCATCCCGTCGCCGTCGCCGAAATCTGCGCCGGCTGGAAGCTCGACGCCCAGGCCGTCATGGCCGCGTTGCTGCACGACGTGATGGAGGACCAGGGCGTCATGAAGAGCGAACTCGCTGAGCGCTTCGGCCCGAAGGTGGCCGAGCTCGTTGACGGGCTCTCCAAGCTCGACAAGATGGAGTTTCGCAGCCGCGAGGAAGCGCAGGCGGAAAACTTCCGCAAGATGCTGCTCGCGATGGCGCGCGACGTGCGCGTGATCCTCGTGAAGCTGGCCGACCGCCTGCACAACATGCGCACGCTCGGCGCGGTGCCGATGGAGAAGCGCCGGCGCGTGGCGCGCGAGACGCTCGACATCTACGCGCCGATCGCGCATCGGCTCGGCCTGAACAACACCTATCGCGAGCTGCAGGAGATGAGCTTCGCGAACTTCAACCCGCATCGCTACGCGACGCTCGAGAAGGCCGTGAAGGCCGCGCGCGGCAATCGCCGCGAGGTGGTCGGCAAGATCCTCGAGGCCGCGCATCGCACGGTGGTGGACGCCAAGCTCGATGCCGAGATCACCGGCCGCGAGAAGACCATCTACAGCATCTACCGCAAGATGCGCGACAAGCAGCTGTCGTTCTCGCAGGTGCTCGACGTATACGGCTTTCGCGTGGTGGTCGAGCATCCGCTCGAGTGCTATACCTGCATCGGTGCGCTGCATGCGCTCTACAAGCCGGTGCCGGGCAAGTTCAAGGATTACATCGCGATCCCGAAGGTGAACGGCTACCAGTCGCTGCACACCACGGTGGTCGGCCCGTTCGGCGCGCCGATCGAGTTCCAGGTCCGTACCCGCAAGATGCACGAAATCGCCGAGGCAGGCGTGGCCGCGCACTGGCTCTACAAGAATGGCGGTGCCGACCTCAACGACGTGCAGAAGCGCGCCCACCAGTGGCTCAAGTCGCTGCTCGATATTCAGAGCGAGGCGGGCGACTCAAGCGAGTTCCTCGAACACGTCAAGATCGACCTGTTCCCCGACGCCGTCTACGTGTTCACGCCGAAGTCGAAGATCATGGCGCTGCCGCGCGGCGCGACGGCGCTCGACTTCGCCTACGCCGTGCACAGCGATCTCGGCAACCAGTGCGTGGCGGTCAAGATCAACAACGAACTGCTGCCGCTGCGCACCGAACTCAAGAGCGGCGACATCGTCGAGGTGATCACGGCGCCGTACTCGAAGCCGAACCCGGTCTGGCTCGGCTTCGTGCGTACCGGCAAGGCGCGTTCGGCGATCCGCCACTACCTGAAGACGATGCGTCTGAACGAATCGGTGCAGCTCGGCGAACGGCTCGTCGACCAGAGCCTCAAGGGTTACGGTCTCGCGCTGGCCGACGTGCAGCCCGATGTATGGGACAAGCTCGTGCAGTGGACCGGCAACAAGAGCCGCCAGGAAATCTTCGCGGACATCGGCCTCGGCCGGCGCGTGCCCGCGGTGATGGCCAAGCGCATCGAGGTGCTGATGAGCGGGCGCGACGCCGACGACGATCTGCCGCGCGCCGACCGTCCGGCGCACAACGCGCCGCCGGTCGCGATCACCGGCACCGAGGGGATGTCGGTGCAGCTCTCGGCGTGCTGCCGGCCGATTCCCGGCGACAGCATCATGGGCTACATCGGCATCGGTCTGGGCATGGCGATCCATACGACGGATTGCCGCGTGGCGCAGCGCATTCACCGGCGCGACCCGGGCCGCTGGATCGACGTTGCCTGGGCGCCGCAGCCGGGCCGCCTGTTCGACGTGGCGGTGAAGGCGCTGGTGAAGAATACCAAGGGTATTTTCGCGCGCGTCGCGGCCGACATCACCTCGGCCGACGCGAATATCGTCCACATTGCGATGGACGAGGATCTGTCGCACGAATCGACGGTGCTGCGCTTCGTGATCCAGGTGAGCGACCGCGTCCACCTCGCGAACGTGATGCGGCGCGTGCGAACCAACCCGGACGTGATGCGGATCATGCGCGAGCGGTCGAGCGACGACACGACCCATACGCGCCACGACGGCGGGATGCGCATCGACCGGGAACGGCACGACTACTGACAGGCCGGCGGCGCCGGCTGCCGGGCCAGGAAAAATCCGACCCGAAAAACAAAAGGGCCTTCCCGGAGGAAGGCCCTTCAAAATATGGCGCGGCTGGCAGGATTCGAACCCACGACCCCTTGGTTCGTAGCCAAGTACTCTATCCAACTGAGCTACAGCCGCACGCAAACGCTACTGCATCGTACTGCCGGGAGATCCCGTAGGACAACCCGTTAAAAGGTGGCGCGGCTGGCAGGATTCGAACCCACGACCCCTTGGTTCGTAGCCAAGTACTCTATCCAACTGAGCTACAGCCGCACGCAGAAGTGAGATTATAGCAAGGTTTTTTGAAAAGGGAAGTATTCGGCGCCAATTTCTTCGTGAAGACCATTCGTGTACCCTTGAAGCATCTCACGGGTAGTCTGGAACGGAATGAACAAGGCGTTTGTGAAGGAGTCGGACGGCGACGATGACGAGCTCGATGCGGCCTTGCCGCCGATCCCGGCCGGCGCGAAGAACTACATCACGCCAGCCGGTCATAAGCGGCTGCGCGACGAGTTGCTGCAACTGATCGACGAGGAACGGCCCGAGGTGGTCAAGCTGGTTTCGTGGGCCGCCTCGAACGGGGACCGCTCCGAGAACGGCGACTACATCTATGGCAAGCGGCGGCTGCGCGAGATCGATCGACGCATCCGCTTCCTGACCAAGCGGCTCGATCTGGCCGAGGTGGTCGACGCGAGCCGGCAGGAGAGCACCGATCAGGTGTTCTTCGGCGCGACCGTCGATTATGCGACCGAGGACGGCGAGGAGCACACCATCACGATCGTCGGCGTCGACGAGGTCGATCTGGACCGCGGTCACGTCAGTTGGGTCTCGCCGATCGCACGCGCGCTGCTGAAGGCGCGCATCGGCGATACGGTCACGCTGGTGACGCCGGGCGGCCCGCAGCCCGTGGACGTGCTCGACGTCCGTTACCCGGCGCCCGCCGCATGACTGCCCGGCTGCCGGCCGCACCGGCCTGACGCCGGCATCGGCCCCGCCCCAAAGCAAAAAAGCGCCCCGCAGGGCGCTTTTGTCATGCGCGCCGCCGGATGGCAGCGGCGGGTCAGGACAGGCTCGATCAGAAGCGGTGACGCAGGCCGGCCGTGACGGCGATCTGCTTGTTCGTCGACGAAGCGCCGCCCAGACCGTTCACGTAGGCACCGATCCCCAGGCCGTCGTTGCTGACGTGCTGGTATTCGCCCTGCAGGTAGACGTCGGTGCGCTTGGACAGCGCATACGAGGTCTGCAGGTTGAACTGGTTCCAGCCCGGATGACGGCCGTCGAGGAAGCCGGCCGTGTAGGTCCAGGAGCCGGCGACCGACAGGGCCGGCGTGAGCGCGTAGCGGGCGTTGACTTCGTAGTTGTTGAAGCGCGCGAAGGTGCCGTCCAGACCGAAGCCTGCCGCCGTGCCCGACGGGCTGGCCGCGATGCCGAGCGCACGATTCACGCGCGTCTGCGTGAACACGAAGCCTGCGGTGGCCGGGCCGAACGTGTAGCTCAGGCCGCCGCCGAACACGCGCTGGCGCTTGCCGACGAAGGTGTTGTCGCCCGCCACCGCGCCGCCCGTGTTCGACAGCGTCGCCGACGTGAGGCCGGTGATGTTGTTGTCGAGTTGCAGGTAGCCGGCTGCGAAGTTGAAGCCGAGGTACGAATACGACACGCCGCCGCTGAATGCGCGGTTGTTCGAGAACTGGCCGCTGTTCGAGAAGCCGTACAGGCCGCCGAACTTCAGGCCGCCGTAGTTGACGCTCGTGTACTTGACCGAGTTGTTGACGCGGAACGAGTTGTTCAGGTTGTCATTGTCGAACGGGTGGGCGAACTGCGTGCCGCCGTATTGCGAGCCCGTCAGCGACAGCGGGCCGAGGAAGTCCACGACGCTGTCGTACTGGCGGCCGAGCGTGACCGAGCCGAACTGGCTGTGGCCGAGGCCCACATATGCCTGACGGCCGAATTCGCGGCCGCCTTGCTTGAACGTGCCGTTGTTGATGCCGAAACCGTTTTCGAGCACGAAGATCGCCTTCAGGCCGCCGCCCAGATCTTCATTGCCGCGCAGGCCCCAGCGGCTGCCGTTGACCGAGCCGCTCGTTTCCGACCACGCGCTGTGGCCGCCCTGGTTGTTCGCGTAGGTGATGCCGGCGTCGATCAGGCCGTACAGCGTCACGCTGCTCTGAGCATGTGCAGCCGTTGCGAAGACGCCCGAAAGCGCAGCCACGAGTAGAGTCTTTTTCATTGATTCATCTCCATCAGGCGGAGGCGCAGGTCCTCCGCAACGCGGGATAGTCGGCCAGCACCGGGTAGAGCGCAGTGCGGCGTGTTCAGGGTGGCGCCACAAGGCGCCGCAAATCTCCAAACCCGAGCGAAGTGTAAGAGGGAGCTGGCCATCTTCGTGGCTTGCACTTTAAGCAATAATGAATTTAAGTTTAAGAAATGATCAAAAATCGCCCGGAAACCTTTGTCAGACAAGGAAAGCCGCGGTTCGGCGGGAATGGGTCGGCGTCGCGAGCAAAGCTCGGCCGTTGCGTGGTGGCGACAGAAACGCGCGATGAGTCGGGCCGAATTGGAGGTGGGGCGGTACGCGGGATTGTTGAGTCTTCGACAATAGACGTTTGTGAAGACCGCCGCTAATGCGGCACGGTGCAATCGTTATACTGGCTTCGCTGCTTTCCGAAGCAGACTTTTTCGTTGACGGAAAAGATCTCCAAACCTTTGTCGGCGCGACTTCCCGGTCGCGCTTTTTTTTGCCATTGCTCGGCGGCCGTTGACGCAGCCTGCCGGCCGGATTCAATTGCGGCGGCTCCGTGGTGCCGGCTTGGCGTCTGAGGCTTCGCATGCCGGCACCACGCCGGCCGGCTGAGCCCAGTCTTCCATCACATAGTGCCGCGCATCCAGCGGTGAGGCGAGCAGGTTCTGCCAATGGTCACCGTGCCAGGTGGTGTCGAATTCGGCATCAAGCGGGTGGGCCGCGGGCGCCGCCTTGATCTCCTTATGGCGATGCCGCATGCCGAGCCGGTGCGCGAAACGTTTCAGTCTGTCGAGCAGCATATCCGCCCCCTGTGCTTCCCTAGCTTGGTCCAGCATCGCAAAACCGGCTGTCCATGCCAACCCGGACAAATACCAAGTAATCGCTATTTTTCACCCGATCGGTATTTTTTGCTTTTCTGTTAATTAAAATGAATACCCCTAGCAATAATGACAGGTTGTACGTGACTAAATGCTCCATTTTGTTGATGGCGTACCGTTTCCATCGCGATCGAGGTCAAGTCCGATAAGAAGATTTGAAGAATTTTCTTGACGAGCCCAGAGCCTCCCATTTATAAAAGCACCACGAAGTCTGCGGTGCTTACTGCTCATCGTCCATCAGGTTTAGCGGGGCCGAGGCTTTCGGTGACGGCACTCACGAGTTGCTCGTTTTATTTATAATCGTTTGGGGAATCAGGAATATGGATACCGGTATCGTGAAATGGTTTAACGATGCTAAGGGCTTTGGCTTTATTACGTCGGACAACGGTGGCGAAGACCTGTTCGCGCACTTCTCGGAAATCCGCATGGACGGCTTCAAGACGCTGAAGGAAAATCAGCGTGTCTCGTTCGACGTGAAGACCGGGCCGAAAGGCAAGCAGGCAGCGAACATCCAGGCGCTGTAATCCGGGTTGACCCGGAGTCCGGCCCCCGCTTTGGCGGGGGCTTTGTGTTTTTGGCGGGTAGAATCGGCAGCATGCGCGCTGTTTCGCGTGTTCCAACCGGTATCGCTTACTGCTGACATGTCCGATTCGTCTTCGCCTTTGTCTTCGTTTTTCCCGGCCGCCGATGGCCCACTCGCGTTCGTCGACCTCGAGACCACGGGCGGTTCCGCGACCGAACACCGAATCACCGAGATCGGCGTTGTCGAGGTCGGCCCGAATGGCGTTTCCACCTGGAGCTCGCTGATCGATCCTTGCCAGCCGATCCCGGCCTTCATTCAGCAATTGACCGGCATTACCGACGCGATGGTGCGCGGCGCACCGAGCTTCGCCTCCATTGCGGCCGCGCTTTACGCGCGGCTCGAGGGGCGGTTCTTCATCGCGCACAACGCGAGCTTCGACCGCGGCTTCCTGCGCGCCGAATTCGAGCGCGCCGGTTACGCCTTCAATCCCGACGTGCTCTGCACGGTGCGACTGTCGCGCGCACTGTTCCCGCGCGAATCGCGCCATGGCCTTGACGCGCTGATCGAGCGTCACGCGCTGGTGCCGAACGCGCGGCATCGCGCGCTGGCCGACGCCGATCTCGTCTGGCAGTTCTGGCGGCGCCTGCACGAGACGATTCCGTCCGAGCGGCTCGCCGAGCAGATCGCGCAGACCACGCGCCGCTACCGGCTGGCGGGTGAGCTGACCGAGGACGATCTCGAGCGCGCGCCGTCCGGCTGCGGCGCGTACGCGCTGTTCGGCGAGGGCGATGCGCCGCTCTACGTGGGGCGCAGCGTGCGGGTGCGCAACCGCCTGCGCGCACTGCTCACGGGCGAGCGGCGCTCGGCCAGGGAGCGGCGGCTCGCCGAGCAGGTGCGGCGCGTGGAATGGCGCGAGACGGGCGGCGAACTCGGCGCGATGCTGGCCGAGGCGCACTGGATTGCGGCGCTGTCGCCGGCCTTCAACCGCAAGGCCGGCGACGCGCGGCGCGGCACGGCCGGCGAGCCCTGGCCGTTCGACGGTCCGATGGCGATCGTCGACGGCGACGCGCCGGTGTCGTATCACGTGGTCGATCGCTGGCGCTATCTGGGCACCGTCGCCGATATCGAGGCGGCGCGCGCGCTGGCTGCCGCCGCAGACGACGGCCGCTTCAATGCAGCCGTGTTCCGGATTCTCCAGACCCATCTCGCGCGCGGTGTGCCGACGATCGCGCTGCCGGCCCTCGCGCTGGCGGCATCGCGGTAGGCGGCATCCGCCGACCGGTCAGGCGGCGGCGGGGTGCGCGCGCTGCGCGCAGTGGTGCGGCGCAGCAAGGCTGGGCCGCACCTTCGATGCCGGGTGCCGGGTCAGCCGACCGCGCTGACGCCGCCGCCGGCGCAGACGTGTGCCAGCGCAGCATTGAGCGCGGGCGTCTGGCTCGAGTCGTAGCGCGTCATCGCCTTCCAGTCGGCAACGCTGCGTGCCAGGCGCGACTGGCAGTCGGGCGCGTTGCGAAGCGGCGCGACGCGTGCGAGCGCGCCGATCATCGACTGGGTGAGCCGGTCGAACTGCGGACGCGTGGTGGTGGCCAGATCGGGAGGCGTGCCGTCCGGCGCCCGCGTTGCGCGCCACTTCGCGAACAACGCGTTCTGCATGAGCTTGCTCGCCTCGATCTGATCCGAGAAAAACGCGTGCGCGTAATCGCGATCGACCCCGCTTGCCTCCGCGCGGCGTTCTACATCGGCGAGCAATTGTGCTTCGCGCGGCTTGTCTTCGATCGGCTTGTGATGCGCCCATTTCCAGCGGGCCACCGGCTCGGCCAGCGCGATGCGCTGCGAAGCCAGTGCGACGAGGTTGGTGAGCGGTGTGTCGTCGCCATCGGCGGAGGCCGGCAGTGGCAGGGCGAGCAAGGCGGCGAGGGACGCGAGCGCGAGGGTCGAGCGAATCGGCAGAGTCATGGCGGATCGGCGGGCGCCGGTGGCTTGCCCGGCATAGGGGAAAACGAGCAGCATAAACGAATCTGCGGCGCGCGCGGGCGCCGCAAACGAAATCCGATGCGCGCAGCCGACCCGGCGAGGGAGTCGGGTAGCCTGCGGCAGCGAGGAAGGGAATGGACGGAAGGAGTCGAACGCGGTGGCGCGGCAATTCGCGACGTTCGACCGGCCCTTACTTCGGCGTGCCCAGCTTGTGCTGCTCGTCGAAAAACGCGCGCACATGGTCGGGCAGTTCCGCGAGGAACTCGACGGCCACCGGGTCCGGGTCCGGGCTCATCACTGTTTCGGGAGGCGGCATGCGAGTCGGCTTTTCGTCCATGATCATTCTCCTTGCGCTTTGATGATTATCAGCCGTCCGTCTTCAATTTTTCCAGTGAGGAATCGTTTCAATTTGTCGGTGTTGCTTAAACCGCACACCCGGGTGGCTCGTGGCGTGGTTGGCCGAGCTGGCGTTACCGGGAAAATGGATGCGCGCGCACCTTTTTCGGCTGCGCCCGCGCGTGGCGCAGGGACGGCGCATTTGCCCGGCGGTGCAGCAGTCTGAGCTATGCGTGGAGCGGCGAGGCGGGGAGCGCGAGGCGGGGCGAGGCGGCCAGAGATGGTGCCTAGGCGGGCAGGCGGCCCGGCGCGCCGTTCGGGCGCGCGCCGGGCTGCGGTGGGCGGGCGGCTAGGCGCGCCGGAACAGCCGGATGATGAACAGCAGGATGACCGCGCCGATCACGGCGACGATGATCGACGCGAAGAAGCCGCTGCCGATCGAGATGCCGAGCACGCCTGCGAGCCAGCCGCCGATGATGGCGCCGACGATGCCGACGATGATGTCGACGACCAGGCCGAAGCCCCCGCCCTTCACGAGCAGGCCAGCCAGCCAGCCGGCGATGGCGCCGATGATGAGCCACATAATCAAGCCATGAGCCATGATGGTTCCTCCAGGTTGGGATGCTACGCAACGAACCGGCCGCGGGCATCGCGATGCGAATCGGCAGCGCGAACTGCCGCCCGGGCCGGATGCTCCACGCAATGTACTGCAATAGCCGGGTCAGGAGCGTTAAGTAATGTTAGACAGCGCCGGAAGGGATTACCAATGATTTTGCAGGCGGGCCAGGATCGCCCATGCTGCTGCCATCGCGGGCGCAAAAGGCGGGACAGAAGTGCAGGAGCGCGAGCATGCTGCAAAGCAAAAAGCCCGATCACGAGGATCGGGCTTTTTGCTTGATTCGGATGGTGCCGGAGATAGGAGTCGAACCTACGACCTTCGCATTACGAATGCGCTGCTCTACCAACTGAGCTACACCGGCAACAAAGAAATGAAATTATAGGGTGATTTCTGCGAAGCTGGCAAGAGGTCTGGCGAAGAAATTTCAAACTTTCGCGCTGATCGTGCCGGCTCCAGATTCGCGACGAACGTTGCCGATCATCTGTCCCCGAGTCTTTCAACGGCCCGAATTCTACGATGAAAAACGCAGGGGAGGAAGCACATCCGCCGCGCCGTGCGGGCTTTTTTGCGGCGCCGCCGCAACGGCGCCGCGCGGGCCTTATCTGGCGGCTGCTTCCTGGTGGTAGCGGACCACGCGTTCGACCTCGTGCTTCGAGCCGAGGATCACCGGCACGCGCTGATGCAGGCCGGTCGGCTGCACCTCGAGGATGCGCTCGGTGCCGGTCGACGCGGCCCCGCCCGCCTGCTCCACGATGAAGGACATCGGGTTGGCTTCATACATCAGGCGCAGCTTGCCGGGGCGGTCGGGCGTGCGGGCGTCGGCCGGATACATGAATACGCCGCCGCGGTTCAGGATGCGGTGGACGTCGGCCACCATCGAGGCGATCCAGCGCATGTTGAAGTTCTCGCCGCGCGGGCCGTCGGCGCCGGCGTTCAGCTCGTCGATATAGCGCCTGACCGGTTCATGCCAGTGGCGTGCGTTCGAGGCGTTGATCGCGTATTCGCGCGTGTCGGCCGGAATCCGCATGTTGCTCTGCGTCAGCACCCACGAGCCGAGCTCGCGGTCGAGCGTGAAGCAGTTCACGCCGTGGCCGGTGGTCAGCACCAGCACCGTCTGCGGGCCGTAGACGGCATAGCCGGCTGCCACCTGCTTGACGCCGGGCTGCAGGAACGACTGCTCGGTGGCCTGCTGGCCGTGCGGGCAGCGCAGCACCGAGAAGATCGTGCCGATCGAGACGTTCACGTCGATGTTCGAGGAGCCGTCGAGCGGATCGAACACCAGCAGGTATTCGCCGCGCGGGTAATTCTCGGGAATCGGGAAGAACGTTTCCATTTCCTCCGAAGCCATGGCGGCGAGATTGCCGCCCCATTCGTTCGCGTCGAGCAGGATTTCGTTCGACAGGATGTCGAGCTTTTTCTGCACCTCGCCTTGCACGTTCTCGCTGCCGGCCGTGCCGAGCGCGTCGCCGAGCGCGCCCTTCGAGACGTGGAAGCTGATCGCCTTGCAGGCGCGCGCGACGACTTCGATCAGCAGGCGCAGGTCGGCGGGAAGGTTGTGGTTCTCGCGTTGCTGCTCGATCAGATACTTCGACAGCGTGGTACGTCGGGAAAGGGACATGCTGAGCTCCGAGAGGCGGGAAAATAGCTGTTTTTCGCAATTTTACCCGCGCCGCCCTGACGCACCGCCGCCTTTTTGTTCCGTATCACGGCCACGGGCGTGACGGCCCGGTCACAACAGCTCGATTTCGGGTAGCGACGCGACGCTGGTCGCACGCATGGTGCGCACGAAATCGACGAGATAGGGGCGCCGCGAGAAGGCCGGCAGCGTGGCGGCATACAGCTCGCCCGACAGCGTGGCGCCGCTTGCGCGCAGCACCGGCCGCGAGGTGACGTAATGCTTGTCGAGATAGGTGGCGACGGCCCACAGCGGCAGCGCGGCCACGCCGCGCCGGCTCGCCACCAGTTGCAGGATCGCCACGGTCAGTTCCGAGGTGCGCCGCTTCGGCTCGATGCCGGCCGGGCGCAGCACCTGGCGGACGATGTCGAGCATGTCGTCGGGCACCGGGTAGGTGATCAGCGTCTCGTCGCGGAAATCGTCGGCAACGAGCGCGGCGCGCCTGGCGAGCGCGTGGTCGTTGCCGACCAGGCCGACGATCTGGAAGCGGAACAGCGGGTGGAATTCGACGCCGTCCTCGGGCTCGGTCTCGGCGACGATCGCGAGATCGGCGCGGTCCTGGTGCAGCAGGCCGACCGGATCGGCATGGAAACCGGAAACGATATCCAACTCCACCTCCGGCCAGCGCTGCCGGAATGCATCCATGGCCGGCATCAGCCAGTCGAAGCAGGTATGGCACTCCACCGCGATGCGCAGCGCGCCGCCCGTGCCCTGCGCGAGCCGCGCGAGATCGCGCTCGGCCTCGTCGACTACCGGCACCAACTGGTCGGCCAGCGCGAGCAGCCGCTTGCCGGCCGCCGTGAACGCGAGCGGCGAGGACTTGCGCACGAATAGCGGCAGCCCGTAGTGGGTCTCGAGCGCCTTCAACTGATGCGAGAGCGCCGACTGCGTGACGCAGAGCACCTGAGCCGCGCGCGACAGGTTGCCGGTATCGCGCAGCGCCGTGAGGGTCTGCAGATGGCGCAGCTCAAGCGGCGAGCGATTCATGGCGGCGTTCAGTAGCAGCGTGAACCTGAATATTTTTCATGTTCAACTCAAGAAAATTTCGTTTGAGTAATGATAAGCGAGATCCGATACTGCAGCCCATATCGACTGCAGCCCATATCTGGAGGACACCAATGAGCCGGGCGCATGTATTGGGATTCCCTCGTATCGGCGCGCAGCGTGAGGCGGCGCACGCGCTGGAGCACTATTGGCGAGATGGCCGGTCGGCGCACGGCCTGCGCGTGCTCGCCGAAACCGGACGCGCGGTGCGTGCGGAGAACTGGCGGATGCAGCGCGCCGCGGGCCTCGATCTGGTGACGGCCGGCGACTTCGCATGGGGCGATCACGTGCTGACCACGCTCGCGCATCTGGGCGGGCTGCCGCGCCGCTTCGGCGCCGATCCCGAGCGGCTGACGCTCGACGCGCTGTTCGACGCGCTGCGCGGCACCGGCTCGCGGCCGGCGATGGAAACCGCGGCCTGGTTCGATACGAACTATCGTTACGTGGTGCCGGAATTCGGTCCCGATACCGCGTTCGGGCCCGGTGTCGGCTGGCTGTTCGACGAGGTGGCGGAGGCGCAGGCGCTCGGCCATTCGGTCAAGGTCGCGCTGGTGGGGCCGCTCACGCTGCTCTGGCTCGGCCGTTCGCGCGGCGGGCTCGGCAACCGGCTGGCGCTGCTGCCCGCGCTGCTGGCCGCGTACCGCGCGCTGCTCGCGCGGCTGGCCGCGCAGCACGTCGAATGGGTGCAGATCGACGAGCCGGTGCTTGCGCTCGAACTGCCCGAGGCGTGGCTCGATGCGCTGCAGCCGGCCTGCGCGGCGCTGGCCGACGGCGCGCCGAAGCTGCTGCTGACCACCGGCTTCGGCGACGTCTCGGCGCTGGCCGCGCGCCTGAAGGCGCTGCCGGTGGCGGGCCTGCACCTCGACCTGGCGCGCGCCGACGCGCAGCTCGACGCCTTCCTCGCCGGCTGGCCGGCCGACAAGGTGCTCTCGTGCGGCGTCGTCGACGGCCGCAACGTCTGGCGCAACGATCTCGACCGTTCGCATGCGCGCCTCGCGGCGGCCCGCGCCGCGCTCGGCGACCGGCTGTGGGTGGCCACCAGCTGCTCGCTGCTGCACGTGCCGGTCGATTTGCGCGCCGAGACGAAGCTCGACGAGGAGCTGAAATCATGGCTCGCGTTTGCGGCCCAGAAGGCGCGCGAGGTGGCGCTGCTGCGCGACGCGCTGGTGCGGGGCCGTGAGGCGGTGGCCGGCGCGCTCGACGAGGCGCGCCGTGCCGCCGAGGCGCGCGCCGCGTCGCCGCGCGTGCGCAACGTGCTGGTCGAGCGGCGCGTCGCGGCGCTCGGCGAAGCCGACCTGCGCCGCGGCTCGCCCTATGCGGTGCGCGCGGCCCGCCAGCAGGCGCGCTTCGCGCTGCCGCCGCTGCCGACCACCACGATCGGCTCGTTTCCATGCACGGACGGCCTGCGCGACACGCGCGAGGCGTTTCGGCGCGGCGCGCTCGATCACCTCGGCTATCTGGAGGCGATGCGCGAGCAGATCCGCTACGCGATCGACAAGCAGCTCCATTACGGGCTCGACGTCCTGGTGCACGGCGAGGCGGAGCGCGACGACATGGTGGAGTTCTTCGCCGGGCAGCTGTGGGGCTGCGCGGTGACGGAGGCGGGCTGGGTGCAGCGCGGCCCTGCCGCGTGCGTGAAGCCGCCGATCGTCTATGGCGACGTCTACCTGCCCGAGCCGATGACGGTCGGCTGGACGCAGTACGCGCAGAGCTTGACCGACAAGCCGGTGAAGGGCCTGCTGACCGGGCCCATGACGCTGCTGCAGCGTTCGTTCGTGCGTGACGACCTGCCGCGCGAGACGGTCGCGCTGCAGCTTGCGCTGGCGCTGCGCCAGGAAACGATCGAGCTGGAGAAGGCCGGCATCGGCATGATCCAGATCGACGAGCCGGCGCTGCGCGACGGCCTGCCGCTCGCGGCTGCCGGGCGCGCGGCGTTCCTCGACCTGGCGGTGCGCGCGTTCCGGGTGGCCTCGTCGGGGGTCGCGGACGACACGCAGATCCACACCCATATCTGCGATGCCTCGCTCGACGACGTGCTGCCGGCGATCGCCGCGCTCGATGCCGACGTGATCTCGATCGAGACCACGCATTCGAACGGCACGCTGCTCGACACCGGCTATCCGAATGCGATCGGCCCGGGCGTCTACGACATCCATTCGCCGCGCGTGCCCGACGAGGACGAGATCGCGGCACGGCTCGCGGCCGCGCTCGAACGGGTGCCGGCCACGCGCCTGTGGGTCAATCCGGACTGCGGGCTGCGCGAACGCGAATGGGCGCAGGTGGACGCGGCGCTGCACGCGCTGGTCGGCGCGGCACGACGCCTGCGCGAGCAGGTGGCCGCGTTCGGTTGAGCACGCGGCGTCCCGCGTGCCGCCGCCATGAAAAAACGGCCGGCGCCGCTCAAGCGGCGCCGGCCGTCTGGTCGACGCGGCCCGGCCGGGTCGGCTGGGCAGCCGCCGTGCTTACGCCAGTGCCTTGCCGACGATCTCGCGAACGTCGCGCGACTTCGCGCTGGCCGCGACGCGTTCGAGCGCGGCGCGCATCGGCTCGCGCAGTGCCGGCGTGAAGCGCCGCCAGTTTTCGAGCGAACGCGACAGCCGCGCGGCCACCTGCGGGTTGATGGCGTCGAGCGCCAGCACCTGGTCGGCCCAGAACGCGTAGCCCGAGCCGTCGGCGGCATGGAACTGCGCCGGATTCGCGGCGCAGAAGCTGAAGATCAGCGAGCGCGCGCGGTTCGGATTCTTCAGGTTGAAGGCCGGGTGCGAGAGCAGTTCGCGCACCGTGTCGAGCGTCGGACGGGCGGCCGTGCCGCGCCGCGTGGCCTGCATCGAGAACCACTTGTCGATCACCAGCGCCTCCTTCTCGAAGCGCGTGTAGAAATCGGCGAGCGCCTTGCGCGCCGGTGCCTCGGCCGCTTGCGAGGCGACCGAGGCCGAGAGCAGCGCGCCGAGCGCGGCGGCGCGGTCGGTCATGTTGTCGGCCACGTCGTACTGGGCGGTGGCGAGGCGCACGGCTTCGTCGGGCGCGTCGAGCTCGGTGAGGTAGGCGAGCGCGAGATTCTTCAGCGCGCGGCGGCCGGCGTCTTCCGGCGTCGGCGCGTAGGCGCCCGGCGTGCGGTGCCGTTCGTGGATCGCGAGCCAGTCGGCGCGCAGCGCGGCGGCCAGCCGGCCCCGCACGAACTGGCGCGCGCGGTGGACCGCGGCCGGGTTCGCCTCGCGCATCTGGTCGGCCAGATAGGCCTCGGACGGCAGCGTCAAGGCCAGTTCGCGGAATGCCGGCGACAGCGAGTCGTCCACCAGCACGCGGTGGAACGCATCGACGAACGCGTCGTCGAGCGTCAGCTCGCCGCCCGCGGCGGCCGTGTCGGCGAGCGTGAGCAGCGCGCGCGTGGCGAGCCGCTGGCCTGCCTCCCAGCGGTTGAACGGATCGCTGTCGTGCGCGAGCAGGAACGCGAGCTGATCATCGCGATAGTCGTAGTCGACGATCACCGGCGCCGAGAAATTGCGCAGCAGCGAGGGCAGCGGCTCGGCCGCGACGTCGACGAAGTTGTAGCTTGCCTGCGTCTCGGTCAGTTCGAGCACGCGCGTGGTGGCGCCAGCCTCGGCCTCGCCGTCCAGGCGCAACGGCAGATCCCGGCCGTCGGGGCCGATCAGGCCGATCGCGAACGGGATCAGCAGCGGGCCCTTCTGGGTCTCGCGGGCGGCCGGCGACCCCTCGCCGTAAGCCTGGCTCAGGGTGACCGTGTAGCGTTTCGCGGCCGCGTCGTAGGCAGTCTTCACGGCCACCCGCGGCGTGCCGGCCTGGCTGTACCAACGCTCGAACTGCGCGAGGTCGCGGCCGTTGGCGTCGGCCATCGCGTGGCGGAAATCGTCGCAGGTCACGGCCTGGCCGTCGTGGCGCTTGAAGTAGAGGTCCATGCCGCGCCGGAAGCCGTCGCGGCCCAGCAGCGTCTGGTACATCCGCACGACTTCCGAGCCCTTCTCGTAGACGGTCATCGTATAGAAGTTGTTGATCTCGACGTAGCTCTCGGGGCGCACCGGGTGCGCCATCGGGCCGGCGTCCTCGGCGAACTGGAGCTGGCGCAGCACGCGCACGTCCTCGATGCGCTTGACGGCGCGCGCGCCCGCGTCGTCTTCCTCGCCGGCGGCCATGTCGGCCGAGAACTCCTGGTCGCGAAACACCGTCAGACCTTCCTTCAGGCTCAGCTGGAACCAGTCCCGGCAGGTCACGCGGTTGCCGGTCCAGTTGTGGAAATACTCGTGGCCGACCACCGCCTCGATGTTCGAGAAATCGATGTCGGTGGCCGTTTCCGGGTTCGCCAGCACGTACTTCGTGTTGAAGATGTTGAGCCCCTTGTTCTCCATCGCGCCCATGTTGAAGTCGCTCACGGCGACGATCATGAAGCGGTCCAGGTCGAGCTCGAGGCCGAAGCGTTTTTCATCCCAACGGATCGAGTGGATCAGCGAATCCATCGCGTGACGCGTCTTGTCGAGGTCGGCCGGCTCGACCCAGACCTGCAGCAGCTTGCTCGCGCCGGAACCGGTGGTGATGGTCTCCTCGAGCGCGACGAGCTTGCCCGCGACCAGCGCGAACAGGTAGCTCGGCTTGCGGAACGGATCCTCCCACTTCGCGAAGTGGCGGCCGTCGGGCAGCGGGCCCGAATCGACCAGGTTGCCGTTCGACAGCAGCACCGGGTAGGCCTCGCGCTCGGCGCGCAGCGTGACCGTGTAGGTCGACATCACGTCGGGCCGGTCGAGGAAGTAGGTGATGCGGCGAAAGCCTTCCGCCTCGCACTGTGTAAAGAAGTTGCCGCCCGACACGTAGAGGCCGGACAGCGTGGTGTTGGCGGCCGGCGAGCAGGCGCTGTCGATCACGAGCTCGAACGCGTCCGGCACGTTCTCGACGCTCAGGCCGTGCTCGTGGGCGCGCACCGCCGCGGCCGGCTGGCCGTCGATTTGCGCCGCGATGAATTCGAGCGACTCGCCGAGCAGTTCGAGGTGCGGCGCGGGCGCGGCGTCGGGGTTGCGGCGCAGGCGCATGGTGTTGCGCACGACCGTGCGCTCGGGCATCAGGTCGAATTCGAGGGCGACGCTGTCGATGAGGAACGCTGGCGGCGTATAGTCGGCGCGGCGGATCACGGCGGAATGGGCGGCGGTATCGGACATGTCGGTCAGTCGGTGATGAGTTCGTGAGCCGCTCGTGACAAGCGGCTGGCGTCATTGTACAAAGGCTTGGCCGGTCGCGCGGACCGAACTTTCGGGCCTGCCGGCGGTCTGCCCTGTGGTTGCCGGCGGCGGCGCGCGGCGTATGATCGCGAGGCGGGCCACTCCCGGGCAACGCCCCTGGCATACGCAAAGGGAATCGAGGAAGAGGATCGGAATGAAAGCGAATCGAACGTTTTGTGCCGCCGTCTGGCTCGCGGCGGCCTGCGCCGCGCTGCTGTCGGGGTGCGCGAGCTACGTAAACACCCAGGTCACGGCATTTTCCGATTGGAGCGGCAGCGACGCGACGCGCACCTATGCGTTCACGCGCACGCCCGGCGAGCAGAACAGCCTGGAACAGGCGACCTACGAGCAGATCGTCGCGAACGAGCTGTCCAACTTGTCGTTTCGCCGTGTGCCGCAGGCCGATGCGCGTTATCTGGTGAAGCTGACCTATGGCGTCAAGAGCGATCTGGTGTCGGTGCCGCAGCCCGTTTATTACGATCCGTGGTTCGGCCCGGGGCCGTTCTGGCGCGGTGGCCCGTGGGGGCCGTTCGGGCCGTGGGGCGGGCCGTTCCCGGCCGGCTACGTGAACCAGACCTATCAGGTCTACCAGCGCTCGTTGAACCTGCGCATCACCGAGCGGGCGACCGGGCGCGAGGTCTATAACGTCAGCGCGCGCAACACCGGCGGCGGCGATTCGCTCGTCGCGGCGATGCCGTACCTGGTGCGCTCGGCGCTCGCCGACTTCCCGCTCGGCAACGGCGAGATGCGGGTCGTGCGGCTGCCGGTGACACGCGGCGGCGAGTTCGCGCCGCCCGCGTCGAATGAGCGCGCGGTGCCGGCGGCACCGGCTTCCGCCACACCGGCCCCGGCGGGCGCGAACTAGGCCCGGGCGCGAACGGCCGGCCCGGCGTCCGTCCGGGCCGGCGCGGCGGCGGCAACCCATGAGAAAGGCCCGGTGCGAGGGATCGCAGCGGGCCTTTCTCATGTCCGGACGCGGCTGCGCCGTTGCCGGCGCCGTTGCGCCGCGGCTCAGGCGGCCGCGGCCTCGCCGCGCCGATGCACGCAGCGGCCGGCCGACCAGGTGCTGTGGACCGCGCGGTCGTCGCCAAGCATCGCGAACGCGAACAGCAGTTCCTCCAGCGAGGCGGCGCGCGCGGTGCGGCGCGCGAGCAGCGGCGTGGCGCGCGGGTCGAGCACCACGAAGTCGGCCTCGGCGCGCGGCGCGAGGGTGCCGACCTGCGCGTCGAGCGCGAGCGCGCGCGCGGCGCCCGCCGTGGCGAGCCAGAACATCCGCGTCGCGCTGAGGTGATGGCCTGACAGCCGCGCGATCTTGTGCGCCTCGTTCATGGTCTGCAGCATCGAGAACGAGGTGCCGCCGCCGACATCGGTGGCGAGCGACAACTGCACGCGCTGCGCGGTGGCGCGGTCGAAATCGAACAGGCCGCTGCCCAGGAACAAGTTCGAGGTCGGGCAATGCGCGATCACCGTGCCGGTCTCGGCGATCCGGCGCCGGTCCTCGTCGTCGAGGTGGATGCAGTGGCCGTAGACGGCACGCGGGCGCAGCAGGCCGTGGCGATCGTAGATGTCGAGATAGCTGCGGTGTCCGGGGAACAGCTCGGCGGCCCACTTCACCTCGTCGACGTTCTCGGCCACGTGGCTCTGCACGAACACGTCGGGATGACGGCGCGCGAGCGCGGCGCAGGCCTCGAGCTGGGCCGGCGTCGAGGTCGGCGCGAAGCGCGGCGTGAGCGCGTACATCTGCCGGCCGCGGCCGTGCCAGCGCTCGATCAGCGCGGCGCTGTCGTCGTGGCCCGACTGCGCCGTGTCGCGCAGGAACTCGGGGCAGTTGCGGTCCATCAGCACCTTGCCCGCGGCCATCCGCAGGTTCTTCGCCTCGCTCGCCTCGAACAGCGCCTCGGCCGACTGCCGGTGGACCGTGCAGTAGACGAGCGCGGTGGTGGTGCCGCTCGCCAGCAGCGTGTCGATGAAGAACGAGGCCACCTCGCGCGCATGCTCGGGGTCCGCGAAGCGCCGCTCGGTCGGGAACGTGTAGGTGTCGAGCCACGGCAGCAGGCCCGGCGCCGGCGAGGCGATCATGTCGGTCTGCGGATAGTGGACGTGCGCGTCGATGAAGCCGGGCACGATCAGCTTGTCGCCGAGCGTGGTGACCTGCGCATCGGGCGCGAGGCGGCCGGCCAGCGCCGCGTGGGCGCCGGCCGCGACCACCCGGCCCGCCGCATCGACGATCAGCAGGCCGTCCTCCTCGAAGACGGCGGCCTCGTCGGTGTGCGCGGGGTCGCCGCGAAACGTCAGCAGCCGGGCGCGAAACGCGGATTGGGTCATGGGCGAAACTCCTGCGACAGATGAACGGGGCGCACCGGCGGCCTCAAAGCTGCGCGAGCAGCACGCCCGAAAGCGCGGCGACGATCCACATCGCCGGCTTGATTTCGCGGCGGCGCCCGGTGAACAGCTTCAGCACCACGAACGCGAGGAAGCCGTAGGCGATGCCGTCGGTGATCGAGTAGGTGAGCGGGATCAGCACCATCGCGATGAAGGCGGGGATCGCCTCGTCGAAGCGGTGCCATTCGATCTTCGTGATCGACTCCATCATGAACACGCCCACCAGGATTAGCGCGGGCGCGGTGGCGATCGCGGGCACCAGCGAGAGCAGCGGCGAGAGCACGAGGAACGGCAGGAAGCAGAGCCCGGCCACCACCGCCACGAGGCCGGTGCGCCCGCCCGCCGAGATGCCGGCGGCCGACTCGATGTAGGCGTTCGCGGGGCTCGTGCCGAGCGGCGCCGAGACCAACGCCGAGAACGCGTCCACCATCATCGACTGGCGAATGTTGCGCGGATTGCCGTCGCGATCGACCAGGTTGCCGGCCTCCGAGATCGCCATGAAGGTGGACAGCGCGTCGAAGAAGGCGGTGAACAGCATCACGAAGATGAACGGCCAGTAGGCCACCTTGAGCGCGCCGAGCAGGTCGAGCTGGCCGATTCCGGAGAAGTCGGGCACCGCCACCAGGCCGTTCCAGTTCACCAGCGTCCGGGTGGCGATCGCGGCGGGCCAGTAGGCGCTGCCGTCGCCCCAGATCCGGCCGATCGGCACCGCCAGCAGCGTGGTGGCGACGATGCCGATCATCAGCGCGCCCGTCACGCGGCGCACCACCAGCACGGTGGTGATCGCGAGCCCGGCGAGGAACGTCACGATCACCGGGTTCAGCGACGCCGCATGCACGACGGTCACCGGATCGCCCACCACGAACTTCGCGTTGACGAGCCCGATCAGGCAGATGAAGAGGCCGATGCCGCACGACACGGCGTGCCGCAGGTTGGGCGGGATCGCGTCCACCACCAGCTTGCGCGCGTTGAACGCGGCCAGCACGGCGAAGATCACGCCGGCCCAGAACACGCAGCCGAGCGCGGTCTGCCACGGCATCCTGCCGCCGTGGACCATCACGAACGCGAACAACGCGTTCATGCCCATGCCCGGCGCGACCAGCACCGGATTGCGTGCGTACAGGCCCATCGCGCAACTGCCGAGGAAGCTGACGATCACGGTGGCGGTCAGCGCCGACGCGAACGGCACGCCTGCCTGAGACAGGATGCCGGGATTGACGACGATGATGTACATCGCCGTCAGGAACGTCGTGACGCCCGCGACGATTTCCGTGCGCAGCCGCGAGCCGGACTCGCGGATGCCGAAGAATCGGTCGAGCCACGAACTCGTGGCCGGGGCCTTGCTGCCGTTGTACGTGTCCATCGGGAAAGCTCTCCTCAGTCTCTGTTATGGGGACGACGGTGCGTCCGCGCGATGCCGCGCGGAGCGGATGCACCGGCTTCCTCGGCAGGACGCGGGCGTCATGCCGGATGCCAGTGCGAATCGAGTTGCGCGATCCGCGCGGCGCGTTCGGACGCGTCGATGAACGAAGCTTCGAAGCCGTTGCGGATCACGCTGTAGACCTCGCGTTCGTCGAGGCCGAGCGCCGCGACGGTGGCGAAGTAGTTGTCGTTGACGTAGCCGCCGAAGTAGGCCGGATCGTCGGAATTGATGGTGACGGCCACGCCGCTGTCGAGCAGCTGCTTCAGCGTGTGCTGGGCCATGTCGTCGAACACGCGCAGCTTCAGGTTCGACAGCGGGCAGACCGTCAAGGCGATGCGCGAGTCGGCGAGCCGCGCGATCAGCTCGGCGTCCTCGATGCTGCGCACGCCGTGATCGACGCGATCCACCTTGAGCAGGTCGAGCGCCTCGATGACATAGGCGGGCGGCCCCTCCTCGCCGGCGTGCGCGACCAGCTTCAGGCCGCGTTCGCGAGCCTTGGCGAACACGCGCGCGAACTTCGAGGGCGGGTGGCCGCGCTCGGACGAATCGAGGCCGACGCCGATCAGCCGGTGCGAGTACCGCTCGAACAGCGGCAGCGCGGCTTCGTAGGTGGCGAGCGCGTCCTCCTCGGAGAGGTGGCGCAGGAAGCAGAGGATCAGCCGGCTCGACAGGCCGCGCCGTTCGGCGTCGGCGAGCGCGCGGTCGATGCCGGCCACCACCGTCTCGATCGACACGCCGCGCTCGGTATGGGTCTGCGGATCGAAGAAGATCTCGGCATGGACCACGTTGTCGGCCAGCGCCCGCTCGACGTAGGCGGCCGTCATGTCGTAGAAGTCCTGCTCGTGCAGCAGCACGCTCGCGCCGGCGTAGTAGATATCGAGGAACGATTGCAGGTCGGTGAACGCATAGGCCGCGCGCAGCGCCTCGATCGAGTCGTAGGCGAGCTTCACGCCGTTGCGCTTGGCGAGCTGGAAGATCAGTTCCGGCTCCAGCGAGCCTTCGATGTGGATGTGCAGCTCGGCTTTCGGGGCGAGCGCGATCTTGTTGCGGAAGTCAGGGGTCATGGTTGGGTGTCGGTCGGTCAGATTTGAGGGGAGGCCGCTGCGCCTTCCGCCCGGGCCGGGGCGGCGTGCGAGTCGACCACCTGCAGCAGTTGCGCGGCCACCGAGATCGCGATCGTCTCGGGGGCCTTGTCGAGGATGCCTTCCACGCCGATCGGGCAGCGCATCCGCGCGGTCTGCGCGGGATCGATGCCGCTCGCGGCGAGGCGCTGATCGAACTGGAGGCGCTTGGTGCGCGAGCCGATCATGCCGAAGTAGGCATAGTCGCCGCGGCGCAGGATGTGCTGGGCCAGCACGAAGTCGAACGCGTGATCGTGCGTCATCACCACGAAGTAGGTGTGCGGCGCCGCTTCGGCGACGGCGAGTTCGGGCGCGTCGCGCGCCTCCACCGTCAGGTTGCCGATGCCGGCGAGCGCCTCGGCGGGCGGGAACGGCGCGTCGCGCCCGTCGATCCAGCGCACCCGGCATGGCAGCGTCGCGAGCACGCGCGTGAGCGCGGCCGCGGCGTGGCTCGCGCCGAACAGCATCACCGCGAAGCTGTGCGGCGCGATCGTCTCGGTCATCAGCGAGACGTCGCCGGTGGACCACAGCAGGCAGTCGGCGCGCGTCACGTCGGCCTCGGGCTCGCTCAGCATCACCGGATCGGCCGCCGGGCCGAACGACACGCTGCGCACGGTGGCGTTGCCGGCGGCCACGCGCTTGGCGAGCGAGGTGATCCAGCCGAGATCGGCGATGTCGAGCCGCTCGAAGCCGAGCGTCACGGCGCCGCCACAGCACTGGCCGAGGCTGGGGCCGAGCGCCATGCGTTCGAGCCGGCGCGCGTGCGACACGTGCGAGCCGTCCTTCAGCAACTGCCTTGCGATCTCGATCGCCTTCCATTCGAGATGGCCGCCGCCGATCGTGTGGCGGGCGGTGTCGCGCGTGACGAGCATCTTGGTGCCGGCCTCGCGCGGCACCGAGCCTTCGGCGCGCGCGACCGTCACGAGCACGGCCGCTTCGCCGTGTGCGATCAGTTGCTGGGCATCGGTGAGCCAGGTTTGCATGGGTTCGCCTCCGCGCTCAGTACGCCGCGGCCGCGTGGGCGGCGGGCGGCAGGCAGAGTGAGCGGGCGCGCGGCACGCGGGCCGGCGCTGCCCGCGCGCCGCGGCGCGCGCGCGGTGCGGCAAGTCGAGGCGCGGTGCGCACGACGGACATGGCGCCACGGGGGCGGATACGGATGGTTTGCGTTGTCATGGTTCAACCAACAGGACATTGCGGATCGGGCGCGCGTTACGCAGGGCCAACCGGCCCGTCGCGCACGTAGATCGCCATCCGTTTTTCAAGATAGCACCGTCAATTTCCGGAAATATTTATCCGGACTGATGCGGGCTATTCGGTGGCGATCATGTCGATCGTAGTACGACGCGCGCGAAAGCGTCGGCGACGGCGCGGGCCGAGCCGCCGGACGGGCCCTGGCGGCGGTGCGGTAAGCCGGCTGCCGCGCGGCGCGCCGGGGCTCGGGGGTGGCTGCCGCGCGAGACCGCGGCGGCGCGCGGCGGAGGAAGGACGGGCGGCGGGGCGCGCAGGCGATGCGGCGCCAGGCGCGCCCCGCCGCGCGGCGGAAAGCCTGCCGCGGTCGGGCTCAGATCGGGCGGCGCTTGCGCAGCAGGCTCGCGCCGACCAGCACGGCGATCAGCACGAAACCGATCAGCGCCCAGCCCGGCAGCAGGATGCCGAGGATCGGCGGATAGACGGTCTCGCAGAGGCCGCCGACCTTGAACACGCTCGGTAGCCACTGCGCGGGCGGCAGGCTGTCGACGATCGGCTGCAGGGCGTCGAACCCGCAGCTGAAGCCCGGGTGCAGCTGGACCTGCAGGTGGCGCGCGGCGGCGGCGGCGCCGCCGAGCGCCGAGATCACGATCAGCAGTTCGATCACGGCCAGGCTGCGGCGGCTGCGCAGGCCGGTGCCGAGAAACGCGAAGATCGCGATCAGCGCGAAGAAATAGCGCTGGATGATGCAGAGCGGGCACGGGTCCTCGCCCTTCGCGAGCTGCAGGTACATGGCCCCGGCCAGCAGGCCGACGCAGACGACGCCGAGCAGCGTCAGGAGGCGGCGCTCGTGGCGCGGCGACAGCGAGAAGTCGTTCATCGGTGGTCGGTCCCGAAAATGGAGTCGTCGGATTTTAGCGCGAACCCGGCGGCGACTTCGCGCACGTCGGCCAACCGGGCCGGCGCTCGCCGGGTGGCAGGCGCCGCGCCGTGCGGCGGATGGCCGGCAACTGCCGCGCGCCGCGGGCCGGTCAGCGGCTCGTCGCGAGCACCGCCTCGATCGACTGGCCGATGGCGAGCAGCGTGTCGTCGCGATGGGGCGCGGCCGCGATCATCAGGCCGACCGGTGCGCCGTCGCGCTGATGGCATGGTACCGACAGCGCGCAGGCGTCGAGGAAGTTGAACGCGCTCGGATTGCGCAGGATCAGCGCGTTGGTGCGCGCGAACGCGTCGTCGTCGCGTTCGAGTTCGGCCAGGCGCGGCGGCACCACCGGCACGGTCGGCGCGAGCACCGCGTCCACGCTCGGCCAGAGCGTGCGCTCGGCCTCGTCGAGCATGGCCGCGCGGGCGGCGAGCAGATCGAGATAATCGGCAGCCGTGGCGGGCTGGCCCTTCATGATGCGCGCCAGCACGCGCGGATCGTAGGTGTCGCGGCGGCGCTCGAGCAAGGGCCGGTGCCAGGCGTAGGCCTCGATCGGCGAGAAGCCGAAGCGGTTGATATCGTCGAGCCGCTCGAGCGGGGCGAAGCGCAGGTCGGACAGGATTGCGCCGGCCGCCGCCAGACGTTCGAGCGCGGCGCTGAACGCCGCCGTCACCTCGGCGTCCATGCCGTCCGTCACATAGTGATCGAGCACGCCGAGCCGCACGCCTTCGAGCGGCCGCATGGCCGGCACGCGCGGCGCGAGCCCGGCCAGAATCCGGTCCACCAGCGCGCAGCAGGCCACCGACACGCCGATCGGGCCGAACGAGTCGAGCGTCGACGATAGCGGTACGCCGCCGTCCTTCGGCACCCGGCTCGCAGTCGGCTTGAAGCCGGTCAGCCCGCACAGCGCGGCCGGAATCCGCAGCGAGCCGCCGGTGTCGGTGCCGAGTGCGGCGGCCGCCATGCCGTCGGCCACCGAAACGGCGGCACCCGACGATGAGCCGCCGGCCACGCGCGCGTCGCCCGCCACCGCGCGCCGGTAAGGCGAGCGCGGCGTGCCGTAGTGCGGGTTCAGGCCGAGCCCGGAGAACGCGAATTCGCTCATGTTGGTGCGCCCGACCAGCACCGCGCCGGCCCGGCGCAGCCGTGCCACCGCCGGCGCGTCGGCCGCCGCCGGCGGCGCGTCGGCGAGCGCGCGCGAGCCGGCCCGCGTGACCTGGCCGGCGATGTCGAACAGGTCCTTGACCGACACCGGGATGCCGGCCAGCGGCGACAGCACCGTGCCGGCCGCGCGCAGGCGGTCGTGCGCGTCGGCCGTCGCGCGGGCCGCGTCGGCGTCGACGGCGGTGAACGCGACCGCACCCTGGCCGTCGGGCGCCGCGATGCGGTCGAGCGCGGCGTCGACGAGCGCGCGGCTGGTCGTGCGGCCGGCCGCGAGATCGGCGGCCAGCGTGGCGAGCGGGGGGAAGGGGGCGAAAGCGGTCATGGCGGCGTCGGGGCGAGAGCAGGCGAAGGGTGGGGCGTCGGCTGGCGTCGCGTGGCTTGCGCGGCGTGCCGGCTCGCAGGCTGTCGATGGTAGGGGGATCGATCGCGGGCGTCCAGCCCGCGCTCCGGCCCGCTTCGCGCGGGCGGGAGGAGGTTCCGCCGGCCGTTGCAACAATGTTGCGGAATGTGAGCCGGTTTGCCGCTGATCCTTTACTGACGGATAATGAATCTTCGTCGAACATTCGCGTGACAGACGCGCCAGCCATCGTCATGAGCGAAAAAAAGCCTCCTGCCCCGTCTTCCGGCGCTCATCCGGATTCCACCACGGCCACCGACATGGTCGATTCGATTGCGGCCTCCACGCCTGCGCCCGAGCCGCCGCCGCTGTCTCCGGCCGTGTTCGCTGCGCAGGTTCCGGCAGCGCAGGACGTGGCCGTCGAACCGGCCTTCGTACCCGCCGACCCGCTCGCAGCCACCTTGCCCGAAACGTCCGCCGCAGCGGCGTCGGGCGGCGCCGTCCAGCCGGCCGCCGATATCGCCGGGATTGCCGCCGTGGCGGGCGCGGCCGCTGCGGTATCGGCCGCTGCCGGCCAGGCCCGCGCCGGCTCGCCGCCGCCGGGTTTCGGCGCCGCTCCCGATTTCGAAACCACCCGCCCGCCGCCTGCCTCGGCGCAGCCGGCCCCGCCCGCCTACCTGAAGCGCAGCGACACGCCGTGGTCGGTGTTCGGCCGCATCGTCGCCGCGCGCGCGCGGCGGCTGTTCGACCGCGCCGGCCAGCGGATCACGCAGCGCACGCTGCGCATCGGCGTCTCGGCCCGGATCTTCCATCCCGAGCCCGGCGCGAGCGGCCTGCGCGGCAAGACCCTGCAGTACCTCGAGGAATCGATCGCGCACTGGGTGATGTCGCGCGACGTGCTCGTGTTCATGATCCCGACCGTCGGCCACCAGGGCATGCTGCACCCGAGCAACATCCGGCTGCGCGATTACGCCAAGCACCTGGACGGGCTGCTGCTGCAGGGCGGGGCCGACGTCTCGCCGCAGACCTACGCGGTGTCGGACGCGCGCCCCGAATGGCCGGGAGACCGCGTGCGCGACATGTACGAGCTCGAGCTGCTGCACGAGTTCGTCGAGTCCGGCAAACCGGTGCTCGGCGTCTGCCGCGGCTGCCAGCTGATCAACGTGGCGTTCGGCGGGTCGCTCTACCAGGACATCGCCACCGACGTGCCGACGGCCGGCGTCCATGTCAGCGAGCATTACGACCAGCACCGTCACGCGATTCGCTTTCCCGACAACTCGACGCTCGCGAACATGTTCCCGGGCCGCCGCGAGGCGATCGTCAACTCGATTCACCACCAGGCGATCCGCGATCTCGGCCGCGACCTGAACATCGAGGCCGTGTCGGCCGAGGACGGCATCATCGAGAGCATTCGCTATCGCCGCGCGCCGTTCGTGGTGGGCGTGCAGTGGCATCCGGAGTTTCATCGCGCGGGCGGCGCCGAGCTGCTCGACTGCACGCCGTTGCTCGACACTTTCCTGCGCGCCGCGCGCGAGACGCGGCTGTAACGGCGTAGCGCGTGGCGGCATGCCGCCTTGCCGGGTTCCACTGCGGCAATCTGCCGGCCGACCCGCATTCGCGGGCGGCCGGCACGCGATTTGGGCGATAATCGCGCGTTCTCTCTCGTCATTTAGGAGCTTCAGCTTGAGCACGCGCAGCAGAATTGCCCGCTTCATCGGACAGGCGCTGCCGGGCGCCGCGCTGGCCGCGTTCGCGATCTGCGGCGTCCATGCGCCGGCCGCCGAAGCCGGCGTGACGGCCGGCGCCGCCCCCGCTGGGGCCACCGTGCCGCCGGCGCCGCCCCGGCCCGCGGCCGATCGCCCGGCCGCCGCCGATATGGCGCCGCTGCCCGATTCCGTGCCGCCCGTGGCCGGCACGCGTCCCGACGTCACCACGCTGACGCCCGGCGAGGGCGCCGGCCCGGGCGGGACCTCGCCGCTTGCCGCCGACGACGCGCAGGGCAGCGTGGCCGAGCTGATGGGGATGCTGCGTGATCACCAGCTGACGGAGCTGCGCACGACCTACAACGGCAGCTACGGCGCGAGCCTGTTGTTCTATCCACGAGAAATGACCTATTACGTCGCGCTGTTCCAGGACAAGCACTTCTGGCGCGTGGTCAAGTCTCAGGAGCGCCCGCGCGCGGAGATGATCTACCAGAACTTCGTCGACCAGACGGTCCAGCTGTCCGACATCGAGCTGCGACGTACCGAGCTGGCCGCCCAGAAGCAGTTTCTCGAACGCGTGATCGGCCTGTCCGAGGATCGGGCGAAGCGCCTGCGCGCCGATCTCGAGATCGCCCGCGAGCAGCAGGCGCAGATCGAGGCGCGGCAGCGGGCGGCGCAGGATCAGGCCCGGGCGCTCGCGGTCGAGCAGCGCGCTGCGGCGGCCCAACTGCACGAACTGCAGCGTCGCGTGCAGCGGCTGCAGCAAGAGAACGGGCTCGGGCCGGACGCGCCGTGACGCAGCGGTGAGGCTGACGATCCGGTTTCACACGCGCCACGAGCCACCTGTTTCGTAAGCATTACGAAAGCTTTACCGCGCCCCTCATCACTTCCCCGCATACTCCACTGCGGCGTTTTGCGCGACACTGCGGTACAGTCGCGGGATGCCGGCCGGCCGCGCGGCGACGCCCGCCGCGCGGCGCGGTGCCGGTCCGCTACCGCATTCGGCCGCCGTGCCAGCTTCGGTCGCATCGCGACGGCGCACGGCCCACGCTCTATCGAGATCAATCATGTCAACTGCGACTCACACGCACGCCACTCAGGAATCCAAGGCCCGCTCCGTATTCCGCGTGGTCAGCGGCAACTTCCTGGAAATGTACGATTTCATGGTCTACGGCTATTACGCCTCGGCGATCGCCAAGACCTACTTTCCGAACGGCGACGCGTTCGCCTCGCTGATGCTGTCGCTGTCGGTGTTCGGCGCCGGCTTCCTGGTGCGCCCGATCGGCGCGATCGTGCTCGGCGCGTACATCGACCACCACGGCCGCCGCAAGGGGCTGATCCTCACGCTGAGCCTGATGGCGCTCGGCACGCTGGCGGTCGCGACCGTGCCCGGCTACGCGACCATCGGCGTGGTCGCGCCGATCATCGTGCTGCTCGGGCGGCTGTTGCAGGGCTTTTCGGCCGGGGTCGAGCTGGGCGGCGTGTCGGTCTACCTGTCGGAGATCGCGACGAAGGGCAACAAGGGCTTCTATACGTCGTGGCAGTCGGGCAGCCAGCAGGTGGCGGTGGTGTTCGCGGCGCTGGTGGGAGTGCTGCTGCACAGCGCGCTGCCGGTCGAGCAGATGACGGCCTGGGGCTGGCGCGTGCCGTTCCTGATCGGCTGCCTGATCGTGCCGTTCCTGTTCCTGATCCGCCGCTCGCTGAGGGAAACCGACGAGTTTCTCGCCAAGCGCCACCGTCCGAGCATGGGCGAGATCATGCGGTCGATGGTGCAGAACTGGGGCGTCGTGCTGGCCGGGATGGGCATGGTGATCATGACCACCGTGTCGTTCTACATGATCACGGCCTACACGCCGACCTTCGGCAAGGAAGAACTGCACTTGTCGGCTGTCGACGCGCTCGTCGTGACGGTCTGCGTCGGCCTGTCGAACCTGTTCTGGCTGCCGCTGTCGGGCAGCGTGTCGGACCGCATCGGCCGCCGGCCGGTGCTGATCACCTTCACCGTGCTGACGCTGCTGACCGCCTATCCGGCCGTGCAGTGGCTGGTGGCCGAGCCGTCGTTCGCGCGCCTGCTGACCGTGGAGCTGTGGCTGTCGTTCCTGTACGGCTCGTACAACGGCGCGATGGTGGTCGCGCTGACCGAGGTGATGCCGGCCGACGTGCGCACCGCCGGCTTCTCGCTCGCCTACAGTCTCGCCACGACGATCGGCGGCTTCACGCCGGCGATCTCGACGCTGCTGATCCACGAGACCCACAACAAGGCGGCGCCTGGGCTCTGGCTCGGCGTGGCGGCGATCTGCGGGCTGATCGCGACGCTGGTGCTGTACCGCACGCCGGAGGCGCGCCGGCAGTACAAGGGGGTCTGAGGGCGCCGCGGTGTGCCGTGAGGGCATGTGGAACAGGGGGCGCCGCAGCGCTCCCTTTTCGTTTCGAGACGGGCGGCGAGGTTGCCCGTCGCGCGCGTGCAGGGGAAGGCCTGACCCGATCGCGCGAGTCGAGCGGCTGCCTGGGGCTGGCGGTGCGTTCTGGCCGGAACCAGCCGGCCGGAACTAGGCGGCCGCAACGCGCCGGGCCACGGCCGCGACCACCGCATCCCAAGCGCCGGGCGCCGGCTGGCGGAACAGCTCGGCGCGCGGGTACCAGGGGCTGTCGCTGCCCGTGAACCAGCGCCAGTCGGCGGCGAACGCGAGCATCAGCCAGAGCGGCTTGCCGAGCGCGCCGGCCAGATGCGCGACGGCGGTGTCGATCGACACCACGCCGTCGAGCCGGTCGATCAGCGCCGCGGTGGACGCGAACTCGTCGAGACCGTCCACGGTGTGGATGCGTGCGCGCTGCGGATGCGCACCGAGCGCGGCGCGATCGGCTTCCGACAGGTTCGGCTGCAGCACGATCCAATCGATGCCGGCGGTAGCGAACAGCGGCGCGAGCGCGGCGAGCGGCACCGCGCGATTCTCCTGCACCTGCTGCCGGCCCGACCAGACGATGCCGAGCTTGCGCTTGGATTGGCCGCCGAGCGAGCCGCGAAAGCGTCGCCGCGCAGCGTCCGGCACGGCCAGATAGGGGGTGCGCGAGGGGATTTCGCCGAAACCGATGCCGAGCGCGTAGGGCAGGCTCAGCAGCGCGCAGCCGAGATCGGCATCCTGCCGCGCGCGGGCCGACGCGCCGGCCGCGACCACCGACACGCGCCAGCTCTTCGCGAGCGGTGCCATGAGCGAGAGCAACTCCGGCTGCACTTCGAACACGAGCCGTGCGCAGCGCGCGCGCGCGAGCGGCACGAAGCGCGCGAACTGCAGCGTATCGCCGAAGCCCTGCTCGGCGTGCACGAACAGCGTGCGTGACGCGATCGGCTCGCCGCGCCATACCGGCAGGCCGCCCGCGTCGGGCGCGCCGGGCAGCGCGTGCCGCGCCTCGTAGTCGGGCAGGCCGCGCGCGAAATCGCCGAGTGTGAGCAGCGTGACCGCGCGGTGCATGCGCGCCAGCGTATGGTCGGGCGCCAGCCGCAGCGCCTGGTCGAACGCGCGCAGCGCCAGTTCGTGCGCGCCTAGCGCATGGTGCGCGGTGCCGAGGTTCAGCCAGCCGGGCACGAGCGACGGGTCGAGGCCGATCGCGCGCTCGTAGCGCGCGCGCGCCTCGGCGTGGCGGCCCAGCGCGGCGAGCGCGTTGCCGAGCCCGAGCAGCGCGACCGGCAAGGCCGGATGCAGCGCCAGCGCCCGCTCGAACGCGTGGATGGCTTCGGCGTGGCGGCCCACCGCGTCGAGCGTGTTGCCGAGGTTGAAGTGGGCGGCCACGAAGCGCGGCTCGGCGGCGAGCGCGGCGCGGAAATGATCGATCGCCTCGTCGACGCGGCCGAGCGCCGAGAGCGCCATGCCGAGATTGTTGTGCGCGCCGGCGTGGCCCGGGCGCAGTTCGAGCGCGCGACGGAACGCGGCGAGCGCGTCGTCATGCCGGCCGAGCGCGTTCAACGCGTTGCCGAGGTTGTTGTGGATCGATGCGTCGCCGGGCGTGAGCCGCAGCGCGCGCTCGAACGCGGCCGCGGCGTCCTCGTGGCGCGCCTGCGCCGCGTAGGCGTTGCCGAGGTTGTAGTGCGCGAGCGGGAAATCGGGCGCGAGCGAGAGCGCGTTGCGGAACCGCACGATCGCGTCGTCGAGCCGGCCGAGCGCCTTCAGCGTGTTGCCGAGATTGAGCTGCAGCGCGGCGTCGTTCGGGCGCAACTCGACGGCGCGGCCGACCAGCTCGGCCGCCTCGTGGTTGTGCCCTTGCTGATGGCGCAGCACGCCGAACAGATGCAGCGCGTCGGCATCGGCGGGGTTGGCCGCGAGCGCGGCGCGGTAGTCGCGCTCGGCATCGGCGAGGCGTCCCGCGCGGTGCGCCGCGAACGCGCGATCGAAAACGGTTTCCATGACGCAAGACTGACGGTAAAGCGGCATTTTCCCATAACCGCGGCGCCGGTCCGGCCGTCTACGGGTCGGCCGTTCGTCATATGGTCCGGACGCAGCGGCCGGCGTAGACTGAAAGCCGTTGTGTCTCGTGGAGGTCGCCATGCTCGCCGTTCCTCTCGATCTCGCGCCGGTGCTGGTGGTCGGCGCCGGGCCGACCGGGCTTGCTGCTGCACTGTCGCTCGCGCGTGCCCAGGTTCCCGTGCGGATCATCGATGCCGCGCCGCGGCCGGGCCGCTTTTCACGCGCGATCGGCATTCAGGCGCGCACGCTCGAGCTGTTCGAGCAGCATCGCATCGTCGAGCCGTTTCTCGCGCTTGGGCATCGCGCGCGCCTCGCTCACCTGCATTCGGGCGGACGGCGAATCGCCGCGCTCGATTTCGATCCGCTGCAGACGCGCTATCCATATCTGCTGCTGCTCGACCAGACCGATACGGAGCGGATCCTCACCGAGCAGCTGGCCGAGCGGGGCGTCATGATCGAACGTTCCGTCACGCTCACGCACTGCCGCCAGGAGGGTGATACGACGCGCGTTTCGCTGCGCCACGGCGATGGGCGCGAGGAGCCGGTCGAGCCGCCCTACCTGATCGCCGCCGACGGCGCGCACAGCACGGTGCGTCACCAGCTCGGCGCCGGCTTTGTCGGGCAGGCGTTCGAACAGACCTTCCTGCTGGCCGATTTCTGCGCCGCGCCGGACTGGCCCGACGACGAGATCCACCTGTTCGCCACGCACGACGGACTCGCCGCGATGCTGCCGCTCGGCGCCGGCCGCTATCGGCTCGTGGCGGACCGGCCGCCCGGCAGCGGCAAGCGCAACGCCGGTGAAGCCGCGGCGCCAGGCGCGGGCGCGGCCCCCCATGCCGTTGCCGCGCCCACGCTCGAGACCTGCCGCGAGATCGTGCGCACCCGCGTCGACGCGGAACTCGCAATCGACGAGCTCGCCTGGTCCTCGTATTTCCATCTGAGCAACCGCATGGTCGAGCAGTTGCGCCTCGGCCGCGTGCTGTTCGCGGGCGACGCGGCCCATGTCCACAGCCCGGCCGGCGCGCAGGGAATGAACACGGGCATTCAGGAGGCGTTCAATCTCGGCTGGAAGCTCGCGCGCGTGCTGAAGGCCGGCGCGCCCGCGCGTCTGCTCGACAGCTATCACGTCGAGCGCCACCCGATCGAGCGCGACGTGCTGCGCCAGACGAACTTCATCACGCAGGTCGTCGAGGCCGATCGCGGCCCGCTGAAGCTGCTGCGCGAGCATCTGGTGCCGGTGCTCGCCTCACTCGGGCCGGTGCGCGACGCGCTGCGCCGCTCGGTCAGCGAGCTCGCGGTGCAGTACCGCAAGAGTCCGTTGACGCTCGAACGCGTGCTCGACGGCGGCCCGCGCGCCGGCGAGCGCGCGCCCGACGCGCTGCTGCGCGTCCATGACGGGCCGCTCGGGCAAGCGCCCGGCGTCGCGCGCCTGTTCGATCTGCATGATCCCGCGCATTTCACGCTATTGACGATCGAGGCGCCCGGGCAGGCGGCCGAGGGCGACCGGGATGCCCGTGAACTGGCGGCCGCGCTCGACCGCCTGATGCCGGGCGCGATCCGGCACTGGCGCGTGACGGATGCCGACGAGCCGGGCGCGCCGCCGCTTGGCGACGCCTATGGCCATACGCGGCCGAGCTTCTATCTGTTGCGTCCGGATGGGTATATCGCCGCGCGCGGGCGTCCCGGGTCCGACGCGAACGCGCTGCTGCGGCATTGCGAGGCGTGGTTCGCGACCGTGAACCGGCATGCCTGACGGCGTTTGCGACGGCGCGAGGGCGGTATGGACATGCGGGCGCCGGCGAGAGTGCCGGCAGTGGGCCGCTGCCGGCGGCCGCTTCGCCGGCAGCCCGTGGTCCAGGTAGGCGCTCCTCAGTGGGCTGGCGAGGCCATCGGCTCGAGTGCCGTGCGGTGCGTGAGCAGCGCCTCGCGTACGACCGGCAGCAGGGCGTGGCCCGCCGGGTCGTCGCCGTCGAGCGCCGCGAGCAGCGTGCGGCGCATGCGCGGTTCCCAGAAGCGCCGGATGTGGTCGGCGATGCCGTTTACCGCTTCGTCGTGGTCCGGCATCGATCCGAAGAACGTGCCGATCTGATTCGCCATCGTGATCAGGTGATCGACTTTCATCGTGTCCTCGTCCTCACTTGCCCGAGCCGACCGGCAGCACCGCGGCTTCGCGCTGCCGCAGCAGCTCGTTCTGCTCGGCGTTGAACCGAGAATACTGGCGCTGCCATTCCGAGTGTTGCGTGACGGGCAGCACCTGCACGGCCGTGACCTTGTACTCGGGGCAGTTGGTGGCCCAGTCCGAGCTGTCGGTCGTGATCACGTTCGCGCCCGATTCGGGGAAGTGGAACGTGGTGTAGACCACGCCCGGCTGCATCCGGTCGGAAACCAGCGCGCGCAGCACGGTCTGCCCCGCGCGCGATTCGATGCCGACCCAATCGCCGGTGCCGATGCCGCGCTCCTCGGCATCGTGCGGATGAATCTCGAGGCGGTCCTCGTCATGCCAGCGGACATTCTCGGTGCGCCGCGTCTGCGCGCCGACGTTGTACTGCGAGAGGATGCGCCCGGTGGTCAGGATCAGCGGGTAGCGCGCGTTGACCTTCTCCGGCGACGCCACGAACTGCGTGATCACGAAGCGGCCCTTGCCGCGCACGAAGCTGTCGACGTGCATGGTCGGGGTGCCTTCCGGCGCGTCGTCGTTGCACGGCCACTGGATGCTGCCGAGCTGGTCGAGCTTCGCGTACGAGACGCCCGAGAAGGTCGGCGTGAGCGCGGCGATCTCGTCCATGATCTCGGACGGATGCGTGTAGTGCATTTCGTAGCCGAGCGCGCGCGCGAGCAGCAGCGTCACTTCCCAGTCCGCGTAGCCGGCGAGCGGCGGCATCACGCGGCGCACCCGCGAGATGCGGCGCTCCGCGTTGGTGAAGGTGCCGTCCTTCTCGAGGAAGGTCGAGCCCGGCAGCAGCACGTGCGCGTATTTCGCGGTCTCGTTGAGGAAGATGTCCTGCACCACGATGCATTCCATCGACGACAGCGCGGCCGCCACGTGCTGCGTGTTCGGGTCCGACTGCACGATGTCCTCGCCCTGGCAGTAGAGGCCCTTGAAGCTGCCGTCCAGCGCCGCGTCGAACATGTTCGGAATCCGCAGGCCCGGCTCGGGCTGCAGCGTCGCCGACCAGGCCGCCTCGAACTGCGCGCGCACCGTGGCGTCGCCGATGTGGCGGTAGCCGGGCAGCTCGTGCGGGAACGAGCCCATGTCGCACGAGCCCTGCACGTTGTTCTGGCCGCGCAGCGGATTGACGCCCACGCCCTCGCGGCCCACGTTGCCGGTGGCCATCGCGAGGTTGGCGATGCCCATCACCATCGTCGAGCCCTGCGCGTGCTCGGTCACGCCGAGCCCGTAGTAGATCGCCGCGTTGCCGCCCGTCGCGTAGAGCCGCGCGGCCCGACGCACCTGGTCGGCCGGTACGCCGGTGATGGCCTCGTTGGTTTCGGGCGAGTTCTCCTCGCGCGCGGCGAACTCGCGCCATTGCTCGAACGCGCGCGCCTCGCAGCGCTCGGCGATGTAGGCCTCGTCGAGCAGGCCTTCGGTGACGATCACATGCGCGAGCGAGTTGATCATGGCGACGTTGGTGCCCGGCCGCAGTTGCAGGTGGTGGACGGCCTTCACGTGCGCGCCGTCGACGATGTCGATGCGGCGCGGATCGATCACCACCAGCTTGGCGCCCTCGCGCACGCGCCGCTTCAGGCGCGAGCCGAACACCGGGTGGCCGTCGGTGGGGTTCGCGCCGATCACGACGATCACGTCGGACTTCGAGATCGAGGCGAAGGTCTGCGTGCCGGCCGATTCGCCGAGCGTCGTCTTGAGGCCATAGCCGGTCGGGGAGTGGCACACGCGTGCGCAGGTATCGACGTTGTTGTTGCCGAATGCGGCGCGTACCAGCTTCTGCACCAGGTAGGTTTCCTCGTTGGTGCAGCGCGACGAGGTGATGCCGCCGATCGAATCGCGGCCGTATTGCTGCTGCAGCTGGCGAAAGCGCGAGGCGGCGTAGCCGATCGCCTCGTCCCAGCTCACCTCGCGCCACGGGTCGGTGATCTTCTCGCGGATCATCGGCTTGGTGATGCGATCCTTGTGGGTTGCGTAGCCCCAGGCGAAGCGGCCCTTCACGCAGGCATGGCCCTCGTTGGCGAGGCCGTTCTTGTGCGGCGTCATGCGCACCACCTGCGAGCCCTTCATCTCGGCCTTGAACGAGCAGCCGACGCCGCAGTAGGCGCAGGTGGTGATGACCGAGTGCTCGGCCTGGCCGAGCAACGTGACGCTCTTCTCCTGCAGCGTCGCGGTGGGGCAGGCGGCCACGCAGGCCCCGCACGACACGCATTCCGATTCCATGAAGGTGCCGCTTTCGCCGGCCGCGACGCGCGATTCGAAGCCGCGCCCGGCGATCGTCAGCGCGAAGGTGCCCTGGGTTTCCTCGCAGGCGCGCACGCAGCGGTTGCAGACGATGCACTTCGACGGATCGTAGCTGAAGTACGGGTTCGATTCGTCCTTCTCCGCCTGCAGGTGGTTGTCGCCGCCGAAGCCGTAGCGCACCTCGCGCAGCCCCACCACGCCGGCCATGTCCTGCAGCTCGCAGTCGCCGTTGGCGGGGCAGGTCAGGCAGTCGAGCGGATGATCCGAGATGTAGAGCTCCATCACGTTGCGGCGCAGCTTCTGCAATCGGTCGCTCTGGGTGCGTACCTTCATGCCGGCTTCCACGGGCGTGGTGCAGGAGGCCGGCGTGCCGCGCCGCCCCTCGATCTCGACGAGGCAGAGCCGGCACGAGCCGAACGGCTCCAGCGAGTCGGTCGCGCAGAGCTTCGGCACGTTCACGCCGGCCTCGATCGAGGCGCGCATCACCGAGGTGCCGGCCGGCACCGTCACGGCCCGGCCGTCGATCTCGAGCGTGACCTCGCTATCCGAATGGCGGAACGGCGTGCCGTAGTCGGTTTCGTCGAACGGATCGCGGCGCGCCTGCGCGGCGCTCTTGCAGGCACAATTGCCGGAGCCGCAGCCCCCGGCTGGCGCGCTGCTGTCGAATGCTTGGGTGGACATCGTGGTCTCCTGTCAGGCCGCGGCTTTCGACGCCACGGGGGCACCGGCGAGGCCGAAATCTTCCGGAAAATGATCGAGCGCGGACAGCACCGGGTACGGCGTCATCCCGCCCATCGCGCAGAGCGAGCCGGCCATCATCGTGTCGCAGAGGTCGCGCAGCAGGTGGACCTGCTTCTCGGACGTGTCGCCGCCGCGGATTCGCGCGATGGTCTCGACGCCGCGCGTCGAGCCGATCCGGCATGGCGTGCATTTGCCGCACGATTCGAGGACACAGAACTGCATCGCATACTCGGCCAGCTCGGCCAGGTTCGAGGTGTCGTCGTGCAGCACGATGCCGCCGTGCCCGACCACCGCGCCGACGGCCGCATAGGCTTCATAGTCGAGCGGGATGTCCCACTGGCTCTCGGGCAGGTAGGTGCCGAGCGGGCCGCCCACCTGCGCGGCGCGTGCCGGGCGGCCGCTGGCCGTGCCGCCGCCGAACTCGAACAGCAGCTCGCGCAGCGTCACGCCGAACGCGAGCTCGACGAGGCCGCCCTGGCGGATGTTGCCGGCCAGCTGGAACGGCAGCGTGCCGCGCGAGCGACCCATGCCGTAGTCGCGATAGAACGCGGCGCCGCGCGCGAAGATGATCGGCGCGGTGGCCAGCGTAATCACGTTGTTGATCACGGTCGGCTGGCCGTGCAGGCCTTCGAGGGCCGGCAGCGGCGGCTTGGCGCGCACCACGCCGCGCTTGCCCTCGAGCGATTCGAGCAGCGCGGTTTCCTCGCCGCACACGTAGGCGCCGGCGCCTTTCGCCACTTCGAGTTCGAACCCGAGCCCCGAGCCGAGCACGCTCTCGCCGAGCCAGCCGGCCGCGCGCGCCCGCGCGATCGCCTCGTTCAGGGCCGCGATCGCATGCGGGTACTCGCTGCGCACATAGATATGGCCGCGCGTTGCGCCGGTCACCACGCCGGCGATGATCATCCCTTCGATCAGGCAATACGGATCGCTTTCCATGATCAGGCGATCCGAGAACGTGCCCGAATCCCCCTCGTCGGCATTGCAGACCACGTATTTCTGCGTGGCTTGCGCCTGGCGCACCGTACGCCATTTGATGCCGGCCGGGAACGCGGCGCCGCCGCGCCCGCGCAGGCCCGATTCGATCAGTTCCTCGCAGGCTGCGGCGCCGTCGAGCGTGAGCGCGCGCTTCAGGCCGTCGAGGCCGCCGTGCGCGAGATAGTCGTCGATCGACAGCGGGTCGGTGATGCCGATCCGCGCAAAGGTCAGGCGCTGCTGGCGCTTGAGCCAGGGCAGCTCGTCGACGAGGCCGACGCGCGACGGGTGCTCGCCGCCCTCGAGCCAGCCTGCGTCGAACAGCGCGCCGACGTCGTCAGCCGACAGGTTCGCGTAACCGATGCGGCCGGCCGGCGTGGTGATCTCGACGAGCGGCTCGAGCCACAGCAGGCCGCGCGAGCCATTGCGCACGAGGTCGATGGGCACGCCGCGCGCGGCGGCTTCGGCCGTGATCGCGCGGGCCAGCGCCTCGGCGCCGACCGCCAGCGCGGCCGAGTCGCGTGGCACATGGATGCGGACGGCGGACTGGCTCATACGGGCTCCTTCAGGTCGGCGGCGGTGTCGGCCACGGCTGCGGCGAGCAGCGCGTCGAAGCGCGCCGGGCTCAGGCGCGCATGCGGCTCGCCGTTGATCATCGCGGATGGCGACTGCGCGCAGAAGCCGAGGCAGTACACCGATTCGAGCGCGACGTCGCCGTTGTGCCCGGCGTCGATTCGGCAGCCGGTGCGCGCCTGCGCGTGCTCGACCAGCGCCTCGCCGCCGAGGCTGCGGCAGGCTTCGGCGCGGCACAGCTGGATCGTCACGCGCGCGGGCGGCGTGGTCCGGAAATGGTGGTAGTAGGTGAGCACGCCATGCACTTCGGCGCGTGACAGGTTCAGCGCTTTCGCGAGCGGCGGCACGCAGCCCTCGGGCACGTAGCCGGCTTCATCCTGAATGGCGTGCAGAATTGCCACGAGCGATCGGCCGGCGCGTACATGCCGCGAGACGAGCGCGTCCGCTGAAACGGGGGATGGGGACATCCTGAGCTCCTCCAGGTCTATATGCTCGGGGTTTCATATATCCCGGCATCGACGCTGTTGTTTGATCGAGTGCAGAAGACGATAAGCCGTTAGAATCCAGGTCGCAATAAGAAATGAGGTTGCATAAATGATTCGAGTCGAATGCGACGCACATCTGATCGTGCGCGACAGCGAAGGGCGCACGGCCAGCCTGTCGGACGTGGTGCCGCTGCTGGATCTGGTCGCGACGACGGGCAGTATCGCTCAGGCCGCCGAGGCCAAGGGCTTGTCCTACCGTCATGCCTGGGGCCTGCTGCGCGCGCTGGAAGCCTGCGTGGGCGGCGCGCTGATCGAGACCGCGCGCGGCAAGGGCACTTCGCTGTCCGAGCTCGGCGTGGCCGTGGTCGGTGCGCAGCGCCTGGTCGGCGAGCGCCTGGGCGGCAACCTGCGGGCCTTGGCCGCCGAGGTCGCGAGCGAACTGAACCGGCGCCTGATCCAGCATCCCGGCGCGCTGCGGATCCACGCCTCGCACGGCTATGCGGTCGCGGCGCTGGTGTCGGCGCTGGTCGACGGGCACGCGCAGGTGGACATCAAGTACCGCGAGAGCGTCGAGGCGGTTATGGCGCTCGCGCGCGGCGAGTGCGATCTGGCCGGCTTTCACCTGCCGCATGGCACGTTCCGCGAGAACTGCGCGCAGATCTACCGGCCGTGGCTCGACGACACGCGCCACGTGCTGATCCACCTGACGCGGCGCAAACAGGGCCTGTTCATCCCGCGCGGCAATCCGAAGGGCGTGGTGGGGCTCGCCGATCTGGCGCGCGACGACGTGCGCTTCGTCAATCGCCAGCCCGGCTCGGGCACGCGGATGCTGCTCGACCTGGCCCTGCGCGAGATCGGCATCGATCCCGAGGCGATCAACGGTTATGCCTCGGCCGAGCTGACGCATTCCGCGATCGCGGCCTTCGTGGCGAGCGGGATGGCGGATCTGGGCTTCGGCGTCGAGCCGGCCGCGCATCACTTCGGGCTGGCGTTCATTCCGGTGGTGGACGAGGACTACTATTTTGCCTGCGACCGCCACCGGCTCGGCGAGGCGCCGCTGGCCGGCGCGCTCACGCTGCTGCGCGGGACGCCGTATCGCGACACCGTCGCGCGGCTCGACGGCTACGATCCGGGCGCCTGCGGCACGCTGCTGTCGGTCGCCGACGGGCTGGCGGGGGCGACCGCGGCCTGACGCGGCGCGTTTGGCCGACCACGCTGCCGGGCCGCAACCAGATTCGGCTTGCGCGGCCCTGGCCATGCGGCCCAGGAAATGGCCGGTAACGCGGCGCGGGTGTCCAGATCGCTGCACGTGGCGGTCATTTGCGCTACGCTTTTCGCTCAGCCAACCTTACCTGCCACCGCGTCGCAAGCCGGTGCCCGACTTCATGAAACCCCTCGTCAATCTCGCCGCTGTCGCCATGACGGCCGGCCTGCTGTCCACGGTCGCCTCGGTCTCGTTCGCGCAGAATTCGCCCGGCGTGCCGGGCGGTATCCTGACCGATCAGTTCAAGTTCAACGAGCATCCGCAGATGCAGTTCGCCGCATCGGCACCGTCGAAGAAATACCAGACCGGCAGGCGCTCGGAGGCGCGCAGAAAGGGCGATCTGGGCGACCCGAACGGCTGCAACCTGCAGTGCCCGCAAGACCGGTAAGCGTTGGCCGCTAGCGGGCGGGCCCCTGGTTTCCCCTGCAGGGGCCGTGCCCGTGTCTTGCCCTCATGGCGCCGAGGCTCCCTCCACCGGCTCGCGTCTCCCGCGTGCGGCACGCCTGCCGCCTGATTCCGCCATAGCGATCCCGCGGCCGGTTCACGCCAGATGATCGTGTTCGTCGGCGAAGGCCTGAACGAGGAAATCGACGACGGTCCGTGTCGGCAGGTCCTTGCGGCCGTCGCGCCGCGTCAGCAGCCACAGTTCCCGGGGCGGCGGCGTCTGGCCGAGCGCGCAGGGCACGAGTGCCGCGTCGCAGCGGCCGATGAAGTTCAGCAGCAGCGCGACGCCGGCGCCGGCCCGCGCGGCAGCGGCCTGCGCGAGCTGGCTGCCGCCGCGGATGGCAACCCGCGCCTGCGGAAAATGCCGCGCGAGCCAGACCGCTTCGGGCAGATGCGCGTTGGCCTCGTCGAAGCCGACGAACACCGGCGCCTCGCCCGCCGCGAGCCGGCTGGCCCATTGCGGCGTCGCGTAGAACCCGTAGCCCGGCGTCGCCACCGATTTCGCGATCACGTCACCGTCGCCGGGGCGCCCGAAGCGTAGCGCGATGTCGGCCTCGCGGCGATCCAGGCTGACCGCGCGGAAGTCCGACGCCACGTCGATGTCGAGCGACGGATGCCGCGCGACAAGCGTCGCGAGCCGCGCGATCAGGAAGTGCTGCACCAGGCTGGGCGGCGCGTTGAGCCTGACCAGACCGCGTGGGCTGTCGTCGCGGCCGCCGCGGCTCAGCCGTTCGGCCGCCGTTTCCATCTCGCTCGCGCCTGCCAGCGCGCGGGTGCCGGCCGGCGTCAGCACGTAGCCGTCGGGACGGCGCTCGACCAGCCGCTCGCCGAGCGCGTGTTCGAGCGACTGGATTCGCCGCGAGATCGTGGCGTGCGAGACCGACAGCGCTCGGGCCGCCGCCGACAGGCTGCCGTGCCGTGCCAGCGCCACGAATACGCGCAGGTCCTCCCAGTCGAGAACTGTGCGAATTTGATCAGTCATTGTGTGAAATTGGGGAATTTTCGAACATTGCCGTGCAGCCTAGCATGAGGTCCTCGATAGCCAACCGGAACATTGCGATGACGATTTCGAACCTCTGCCTGACGCTGATCGGCGGCCCGACCGTATTGATCGAATTCGACGGCGTGCGACTACTGACCGATCCGACCTTCGACCCCCCCGGGCTTTACCAGGAAACGCCCGTGCGGTTTGAAAAGACCTCGGGGCCGGCCCTGCCGGTCGAGGCGATCGGCGCACTCGACGCGGTGCTGCTGAGCCACGACCACCATTTCGACAACCTCGATCACGCGGGCCGTGCGATGTTGCCCGGCGTGCCGACGGTGCTGACGACGCAGGCCGGGGCCGGGCGCCTCGGCGGCAATGCGCGCGGCCTCGCGCCGTTCGAGACCTGCACGCTCGACACGCGCGGCGGCCAGCGCCTGCTGGTGACGGCCACGCCGGCGCGCCACGGCCCGGTCGGCATCGAGCCGTATTCGGGCGACGTGGTCGGCTTCGCGCTCGGCATCGAACAGCCAGGCGACCTGCTCTACGTGACGGGCGACACGGTTTGGTATCACGGCACGGCCGAGGTGGCGGCGCGGTTCGCGCCGCGCGTGGTGGTGCTCTATACCGGTGCCGCGGAGCCGCGCGGACGTTTTCACATGACGATGGGCAGCGAGGACGCGCTCGAGGCGGCCAGCGCGTTCCCCGACGCCGCGCTGGTCGCGGTCCACAACGAAGGCTGGGCCCATTTGAAGGAAACGCATGCCCAGCTCGAGGACAGCTTCGCGAAGCTCGGGGCCGGCGGGCGGCTGACCGCGCTCGAACGCGGCCTGCCATTGCGGATCGAATGGTGACGCGCGTGAAGGACGACGGCAGCGCCGCGGCGCATGCGGCCGCCGCGGCCCGCGTGCCTCGTCCGTCACGGCCTCATGGCTTCACGGCCTCATGGCTTCAGGCAGCGCACCCAGTAGTTGCCTTCGTCGTCGACATCGACGCCTTGCAGTTCCGATTCGAACCCAGGGAACAGCCGGCTGAACCGCTCCATGGCGAGCAGGTAGTCGACGATGGCGTGCGCGTCGGGCGCGACGCGTTCGCCGGGCATGATGACCGGGATGCCTGGAGGGTAGGGCGTGACCATCACGCCGACGGTCCGCCCCACCATGTCGCGCACGCGTACCTTCTCGGTACCGTCGCTGATGAGCCGTTGATACGCCTCGCCCGGCGACATCACGGGCGAGGCCTTGGCGGTGCAGGCCGCGTCGGACAACTGCGTCATCTTCAGCTCGCGCTTGCTCTGGTGGATCGCTGCGCAGAGTTCGCGCAGCGTCATGTCGCGGTAGCGCGGCGACAGCGCGACGAGTTCGGGCAGCGCCGTGGCGAGGCTCGCGTCGGTGTCGTGCAGGCGCTTGAATTCGAGCAGCGATTCGATCAGCGTCCCCCACTTGCCTTGCGTCGAGCCGAGCGCATAGAGGATCAGGAGGTTGTAGTCGCCGTTGCGGGCCGGGATCGTACGGCGCGTGCCGAGAAAGCGCGAGACGATCGGCGCGGGAATGCCGAAATCCGTCTCGCGGCCGAGCGCGTCGATGCCGGGGCAGGTGATCGTCACCTTGATCGGATCGAGCATCGCGTAGCCGTCCTCGATCTCGCCGAAGCCGTGCCATGCCTCGTTGGCACGCAGCCACCAGCAGGTCGGATCGCGCTCGAGCGTGGCGTTGGGCACGTCGAGGAACGGCACGCGCTTGCCGTCCACCTGGACCTCGGTGGGCTGCCAGACGCCGAACCACCAGCCGTCGTCGCCCGATTGCGCGAGCTTGGCGGCCATCGTCAGCATCGTCTTGCGGAAGTCGACGGCATCGTTGATCGCGTCGCGCAGCAGCGCCTTGCCCGATTCGCCCTTCATCATCGAGGTGGCGACGTCGATCGACGCGATGATCGGGTAGAACGGCGAGGTCGTGCCATGCATCATGAACGACTGGTTGAACACGTCGTGATCGATCGGCGCGCGTTCGCTGTTGCGAATGTGGATCATCGAGGCCGACGAGAACGCCGCGAGCATCTTGTGCGTGGACTGCACCGCGATCAGCGTCGGCCGCTCGGGCAGGTCTTCCGGCACGCCCATTGCGTAGCGGCCCGCGTAGAGCGGATGGAATTTCGCGTAGGCATACCAGGCCTCGTCGAACTTGATGCGTGGCACCGATCCCGCCAGTTGGCGCGTGATGCGGTCGACGTCGTAGATCAGGCCGTCGTAGGTGGAGTTGGTCACCACCGCGTAGACCGGCGCCTTGCCGCGCGCCTCTCGATGCATCGGGCTCGTCGCGATCTCGTCGCGAATCGCCGCCGCCTCGAACTGCTCGGGCGGGATCAGCCCGATCAGCCCGTAGCCGTTGCGGGCCGGCTTGAAGTAGATCGGCCGCGCGCCCGTGATGGTGAGCTCGTGGTTCACCGACTTGTGGCAGTTGCGGTCGACCAGCACCATCTCGTCGGGCCGCAGCAACGCATGGCCGACGATCTGATTCGACTGCGAGGAGCCGCCGACCACGTAATAGGTGGCATCGGCACCGAAGGTGCGGGCCGCCTCGCGTTCCGATTCGCCGGGCACGCCGCGATGTTCGAGCCAGTTGCCGAGATCGGGCGTCGCGATGCCGATATCGGCGCGCATGATGTTTTCGCCGAAGAAGCGCAGGAACTCGCGGCCGACCGGATGCTTGAGGTAGGCCACCCCGCCCTGATGGCCGGGGCAGTCCCAGTAGTAGGGGCGGTCCTCGGCATACGACTTGAGCGCCTTGAAGTACGGCGGCAGCAGCGAATCCATGTACTGCTTCACGGCGAAATCGATGCGTCCGGCGATGAAGGTCGAGGTGTCCTGGCCCAGATGGACGTATTCGCGCACCTCGCCGAGGATGCCGATCGGCAGGTCGGTCATCACGGCGCGTTCGGCCGCGAGGATGATCGGCACGCCGGTGTTGTGGCGCCGGATTTCCTCGATCAGCGAGATGTAGTGCAGGCCGTCCTGCTCGCCGCCGCAGAGATCGGCGTCGATCACGATGCAGCCGAGCGTGCTTTCCGCCTCCTTCGTCAGCAGGCCCGGTTTCAGCGTCGTTTCGTGGAGGATCGAGTAGCCATAGCCGTCTTTCAGCAACCGGCCGATCTTTTGGACCTCCTCGGCGCCGGGCTTGCTCATCGATTCCTTGTCGAAACCGATGACGAGGATCGGGAAATGCTTGTTGTCGCGATGGTTCATGAAATTGCTCCGAAGTAACCTGCCGCGGCCTCGCCGGGCTGGTTCGTATTCCTTATAAAATGAATCCGGATGCGGGCATGCATGCCTGCATGTGATGCCTCAGGTGCGGGCCGCTTGGTTGCGGACCACGAGCGAGTACAGCGGAATCGTCACCATGATCAGCGCGGTGCCCCAGAAGATCGACCGGGAACCCGATCCGAGCAGCGCGAAGATGCTGTAGACCACGCCGATCAGGGCCAGCACGGCGTAGAGCTTGAAGGTCGGGCCGATGTTCATCTTCTTCGAGGCCATGATGATGGGCAGCGCCATCACCGCGTACATGTAGGGCAGCAGCGAGGCGAACACCGACATCAGGATGATCACCTGGAACTGGGCGGCCAGATCGGGCGAAGCCGTCAGCAGCAGCACGCCCGACATCAGCACGCCGGTGACGACGAGCCCCTTGACCGTCACGTCGTTGCGGTTGGTGTCGGCGAAGAAGCGCGGAAACAGGCCCCGTTCGGCCCCCGAGCGGGCCGATTCGCTCTGCAGGATCAGCCAGCCCGAAATCGAGCCGAGGCAGGCGATGACGCTGAGCGCGGAGACGATTTCGCCGGCGCGCGGACCGAACATGTAGCGTGCCGAATCGGCGAACGGCGCGGCCGACTTGATCAGCACTGCATGCGGGACGATACCCATGATGACCGTGCAGCTCGCCACGTAGCAGAACGCCGCGATCAGCAGGCCGATGACGGTGGCGCGCGGAACCGTATATTCGGGGCGTTCGACCTGGCCGGTCGACACCACGGCCGATTCGACGCCGAGAAACCCCCAGAGCGCGATCGAGGCTGCCGTGACGATCGCCGCGCCGCTACCGTGGGGCGTGCCGTTGTACACCTCCGTGAAGGTATGGGGGTTGAACCATCCCCAGCCGCCGAGCCCGACGCCGAGCACGACGATCAGCATGCAGGAGGCGGTAAACGACTGCGCCCGCCCGGCCACCTTGGCGCCGAAGCAGGACAGGCCGATGAACGCCCACAGAATGCCGATGGCCGTCAGGCTGCCGATCATCGGGTTCTTCATCTGCGGAAAGAAATAGCTCAGGTAGCCGACCCCCGCCACCAGCAGCGCCACGTTGCCGACCCAGGCGCTGATCCAGTAGCAGAACGTGGACTGGAAACCGATGAACGGCCCGAACGCGTCGCCGGCATAGGCGACGATGCCGCCTGCGCGCTGCTGAACCAGGTTGGTCTTGGCGAACACCAGCGCCAGCGCCATCACGCCGACGATCGTCAGTGCCCACCCCCACACCGAGATGTAGCCGACGTTGGCGAGGTTGGTGGGCAGGAGGAACACCCCGGAGCCCATCATGTTCGAGGCGGTGACGAGCGTCAGCGCAACGAGTCCCATCTTTTTGGTCGACATGACCTGTGCATTTCCCATTTTCCGCTCCATGAAAGTGAAGGACGCGCTTCACTATAAAGCTTGTATAGACAAGTCAAAGGAGCAAGGCGGTGGGGGATTGATACAACAATTGACATCAATCAGCGGAATTGTTCGATTATTTAACGATAGCGTGTGGCAGCCAGCGGGTCGTATTTTTCCCGGTGCATCGGGCGGTTACCGTCGCGCGCTTCGTATTGACGTACATCGTTTCCGCCCGCGCGGGACACTGACGCGCACCCCCCTTACGCTTTTCGTGCTCTCACTTTCATCGGGGTTTGACATGTCCCTTGCGATCGGCAATGTGAACGGCAGCGAAGGCATCGATGCGCCCGGCACCGCCCATTCGGCGCAGAGTCAACTGATCCAGTTGCTGCAGCAGATCGAGAACGCGATCCATCAGTTGCTCGCCCAGATGAGTGCCGACGGCAACAACAAGATCGGCGGCGGTGGCGCCGGCAGTGGTGGCGGTGGCAGCCCGGGCGGCGCGTTCCCGCAGCTCGCCGCGCAACCGGCGGGTGCGACGCCCGCAGCCTCGACGCTGGCCGCCGCGGCACCTGCGGGCGCCACCGCCGGTACTGCCGCGCCGGGCGCGGCCGGCCTCGGTGACAACGCGGGCGGCGTGGCGCAGGCGGCCGCGACGAGCGGCGTGAGCCCCGATTCGGTCAAGGTCGTGAATACCGGCACCGGCGACGACAAAACCTTCAACGTGACCAACAACACGAACCGCGAACAGTCGTTCACGTACTCGGTACAGGGGCAGAACAAGGGGACGATCACCCTGGAGCCGGGCCAGACCGGTTCGTTTACGGCCGGCTCGGGCGACATCGGGGTGCGGATCTCGCCGTCGGACGCGAGCGGCAACACGCACCCGGACGAGGTGCTTTACGAGGACGGTGGGGCCGACAACGGCCAGGCTTCGGGGGCGGGCAATCCCGACATCAGCAAGGTCGACGGGAACAAGGATTTCGGCGGTCGGGCGACCAACATGACGGTCACGATGTCGGACGGCCGCATGGCCGGCGACGGCGACGCGATCCACGCCTATCAGTACTCGACCGACGATGCGGCGTCGATGGGCCTGGCTGGCGACCCGAGCAAGACGGCGAACATCGTGCTGTCGGACGCGTAAGCACGCTCCACGCTCGGCGGTCGGCTTTCGGCACACCCTTCGCGGCAAATCCCGCGCGGTTTCGTTTTTCCGAGCACCGGCGCCCGTCCGGCGCGGCGCGGGCCTGCCTCGTGCGCGCCGCGCCGCGCGGTCGTGAAGCGGGTTGCCGCGATGGTGTAAAGTTGCGGGCGCCGAGCCCGGCCCGCGCCTGCCGAGGGCAGCATGTTCCAGCCGCCGGACTCGCCGGCGGCCGCGCTGGGCGGCACGACCACGAGGACAACCCCATGTACCAGAACGGCACCGCGACCGCGGCGCACGGCCGGACCGCGTGATGATTCGTTACACGCTCGACCCGGCCGAGGTCGAACTGTCGGCCATGCGCGCGCAGGGGGCGGGCGGCCAGAACGTCAACAAGGTGTCGAGTGCGATTCACTTGCGTTTCGACATCCGTGCGTCGTCGTTGCCGGACCTGCTTAAGGAGCGCCTGCTCGCGCTGTCCGACCAACGCATCACGCGCGAGGGCGTCGTCGTGCTCAAATCTCAGAAATACCGGACTCAGGAACAGAACCGCGTGGCCGCCCTGGCGCGGCTCGACGCCCTGATCGCGAGCGTCGCCGTAGTGCGGCGCTCGCGTGTGGCGACGCGCCCGACGCGTGCCTCGAAGGAGCGCCGGCTCGACGCGAAAAGCCGGCGTGGGGCGATCAAGGCGGGCAGGGGCAAGGTGGGCGATTGACACGGAAGCCGGGCGGCCCGTGGGTGGCCCGGGCAGTGCGCACCGCGATGCCTGGCTTGGACGATCCGCAGCCGCGGCTCAATCGACGATGATCGCGGGCAAGATAACGCCAGCTCACGACCTTGCCGATCGAATCATTCGCGATGCCGAAAGCATCTGCGATGAGCCGCAGGCGATTATGTTTTATCGCGCTGGCGCATTTTTGATTTTCGCTGGATGGGAAAGAAAAAGCGCCCGATGAAAATGACTTCAACGGGCTTCATTGACAGGCGCCGCTGGCCTTGCGGCGCTTGCAAAAAGGATCAGACTGCCAGCGTCAGATTCATCAGCGGCACCAGATTCCATTGCTGCGCCGGCGATCCGTTGAACTGATACAGCCAGACCGGATTGCCGTCGCTCAGGCCGCGCCCCTTGTTGTCGATGCAGAGCTGGTGGTTCGCGACGCTGAGGAGATAATTCGGCTTCGTGATCACGTCGTAGCGCTGGCCTGCCGCGGCAGGGTTGACGGGCGCCAGTACCAGCGGGACTTCTGGCGCGACGCGATCACCCTGCGGATCGAGCGCGAGCGTGCCGCCGCTCGAGTTAAGCGAGATCACGCCGGTATCGAAGTTGATGTCCCACAGCACGAAGCGATTCGGCGTACCTTGCTTGCGGACCACCACCGGGGAATTCGCAATCTGGTCGTTGACCCCCAGAACGTAGGTCGGATCCTGTTTGTATTGAATGACGTAAATGCCCATTTTTATACTCCTGATTCGTAGCGATTTTATGGGTGAAGCGTCGTCGGATCGACGCTGTCGGATCGAATCGACCCGGCGGAGGGAATCATAGTTCGAATACTTGGAGTGCTATATGGGTATTTCTCTGCGCGTAAATTTGTATTTAATAGGTGAATATTTTTTTAATATGTTTAAATCCCGGCGAACCCCGATCTCGAGATGGCGCCGGGGGGAGGCGGGAGCGGCATGGCTGCGGCCAACAAAAAACCCGCGAGGCTTGCGCCGTCGCGGGTGTCTTGTCGAAGCAGGTACTGCCTAGGTGTCGGGTGGTGGAGACGGCGGGAATCGAACCCGCGTCCAGAAGCGGTCCACGACCAGTTCTACATGTTTAGTTCTGTCTTTTGATTTAACCGCCACGTCGCGGACGAACACGCTGCGGGACGGCGATCCGCTAGGTTTTCGACCCTGCCGTCGCGGCGCCGGCAGGGCTTAACTGACGTATATGACCTCTGGCGGTATTGCTACCGGTCTTGCGACACTAGCCCGTCAGTGAACTAGGCAGAGGACGGCGGCCGTTAGGCTGCCAGTGCGAACGTATCGTCGTTTGCAGTTACGTTTTTCCCATTGATTAACGAGGTGACGGGTCCTCGACATGCCCTAGCCGCTTCGCAACCCCTGTCGAAACCAGGTCGCCCCCACGGATTGGTCATTATAGCGCAACATTGCGCAGCAGCTCGTGCAGCGCATCCGTGGTCGCGGCGAAGTGCTGGGCTTGCCACGTCTCGGGCGGCGCGCCGTCGCCGCAATAGCCGTAAGCGGCGGCGATCGTCGCCATGCCGGCTGCGGTGCCTGCCTGGATGTCGCGCAGATCGTCGCCGACATAGACGATGCGCTGCGGCGCGATGCCCATCTGCTCGGCCGCGTGCAGCAAGGGCGCCGGGTGCGGCTTCGAATGCGCGGTGGTGTCGCCGCAGACGACGGTGGCCGCGCGCGGAGCGAGGCCGAGCAGCGCGACGAGCGGCTCGGTCAGCCGCGTCGCCTTGTTGGTGACGATGCCCCAGCGCACGCCGCGCGCATCGAGCGCGTCGAGCAATTCGGCGATCCCGGGAAACAGTGTCGTTTTCACGCAGATCGCGGCGGCGTAGTTGGCGAGGAATTCCACGCGCATCGCCTCGTATTCGGGCGCGCCCGGTACGATGCCGAAGCCGCCGCCCAGCAGCCCGCGCGCGCCGGCCGAGGCGAGCGGACGCAGTGCGTCGAGCGGCGTTTCCGGCAGGCCGCGCTCGCGCTGCATCTGGTGGACGGCGCCGGCCAAATCGGGCGCTGTGTCGGCGAGCGTGCCGTCGAGGTCGAACAGCACCGCGTCGCAGGCGGCGAGGGGCGGCGCCGCGACGGCGGAGAGCGGGGCGAGGGAGGTGGACATGCGGGCGGCGATCCGGATCAGGCGTGGCGGCGGCAGGCGACGAGATAATTCACGTCGGTGTCGTTCGACAGCTCGAAGTGCTTCGTCAGCGGGTGATAGGTGATGCCGCGTATTTCCGCGATATGCAGGTCGGTGGCGCGAATGAAGCCGGCAAGCTCGGACGGGCGAATGAAGCGCGCGTAGTCGTGGGTGCCCTTAGGCAGCAACTGCGCGACGTACTCGGCACCGATCACGGCGAGCAGGTACGACTTCAGGTTGCGGTTCAGCGTCGAGAAAAACACCCAGCCGCCCGGTTTCACGAGCGCCGAGCAGGCGGCCACGATGTTGGCCGGCGATGGCACATGCTCGAGCATCTCCATGCAGGTGACGACGTCATAGCTGCCCGGCTCGCGTGCGGCGATCGCCTCGGCCGAGATCGCCTCGTAATCCACCGTCACGCCGCTTTCCAGGCTGTGCAGGTCGGCTACGCCGAGCGCCTCGGTCGACAGGTCGATGCCCTTGACCTGGGCACCAAGGCTTGCCATCGACTCCGACAGGATGCCGCCGCCGCAGCCGACGTCGAGCACGCGCTTGCCGGGCAGGTGCGCATGGGCGTCGATCCAGCCGAGACGGACCGGGTTCAGGTCGTGCAGCGGCTTGAACTCGGCGTTCGGATCCCACCACTTGTGGGCGAGATCGCTGAATTTCTGTAGTTCGTGCGGATCGGCGTTGGTCATGTCGGCAAGCGGAAAACGCGAAGATGGAGCGAGCCCCGAGTATATAAGCGGGCGGGATCGGCTGCCACCGGATGGCCGGCGCCGAAAAGAAAAAGCCCCGCCGAGGCGGGGCTTCAAGGCGGTAGTAACCCGTGAGGTTACTGCCGGCCCTTTTACTTCTGCACTTGCTGCGTGCCAACCACTTCCACTTCCACGCGACGATCCGGCGCGAGGCAGGCGATGAGTTGCTTGCGGTTCTTCTGGTTGCAGCCCGTCGTGACCGGATTGCGCTTGCCCTTGCCTTCCGTGTAGACCTTGCTCGACTCGACGCCCTTGCTGACCAGGTACGACTTGACGGCTTGCGCACGGCGCAGCGACAGACGGTCGTTGTACTTGTCCGAGCCGATGCGGTCGGTGTAGCCGGTAGCGACCACGACTTCCACGTTCATGCCCTGGATCTTGGCGGCCAGCTCGTCCAGCTTCTGCTTGCCCAGCGGCTTGAGCGTCGCCTTGTCGAAGTCGAACAGCGCGTCAGCCTGATACGTGATCTTCTGGCTCGTGATCGGCGGCGGAGCGACCGGAGCGACCGGCGTCGGCGCCGGTGCCTGCGCGACCAGCGCGCCGTCGCACTTCGCGTTTGCCGTTGCCGGCGTCCAGAACGCATCGCGCCAGCAAAGCTCGTTCGTGCCGTTCATCCACACGTATTCGCCCGTGCCATTCACCCAGTTGTCATTCACGGCTTGTCGCGATGCCGGCACCGACTGAGCCGAGGCGGATGCAGCCACAACTGCGGTAGCTGCAATGAACGCGAGCTTTGAAAATTTATTCATATTTCTCCTCTCGAAATTGAGATTACCGCAGGTTTACTGCGAGCTTGATGACGATGACAAGTCATACATTGCTCGGAGTATAACATTGGTGCGGCACAAAAAACGCGGCACCGCTCCCGGAGAGCAGCGGCTGAATTTCAGTGCTTCGGCATTTTGCCATATCGTTCCCTTCCCACGAAAAAAAATCCTCCCCACCCCAAGAACGCTGCGGCGATTGTGGTTCCAGTGCAACAAGCGCTTGCAGGATGTTTGCGGGAATGTCAAGGGAATCCTGTCCGTCCGACTTGCTTTTGACACAATCGCGCGTCGGATGCGGGCAAGCGCGGCGCGCACCATCGGTGCCCGACGGCTGCGGGGAGGGGCAGCATGGTGGCGAATTCGGGGAGGGCGCGGGAGGCGGCGCGTCGGGGGGGGGGCGATGCCGTGTCGATGCCGGCTCGAAACCGGGCGGACCGCGCCGCCCGGCCGCCGGTGCGATGCTGCGGCCAAGCCGGTGCGATGCTGCGGCCAATTTTCGCTCTATCTATATAGAGGGGGTCGAGGGCGTCGGCGCGGTTTTGCCGCATGATAGAATCGCACGTTGCGTCGTGACCACGGCGCTCACGCGAAAGGCGGTCCCGTCTTCGCTCCGAAACGACACGGATACATGGATCAATTCGCCAAAGAGACCCTGCCCATCTCCCTAGAGGAGGAAATGCGCCGTTCGTATCTCGATTACGCGATGAGCGTGATCGTCGGACGTGCCCTCCCGGATGTCCGCGACGGCCTGAAGCCCGTGCACCGGCGCGTGCTGTTCGCGATGCACGAACTGAACAACGACTGGAACCGGGCGTACAAGAAGTCGGCGCGTATCGTCGGCGACGTGATCGGTAAATACCATCCGCACGGCGACAGCGCGGTCTACGACACGATCGTCCGGATGGCGCAGGACTTCTCGCTGCGCTACATGCTGGTCGACGGTCAGGGCAACTTCGGTTCGGTCGATGGCGACAATGCCGCCGCGATGCGTTACACCGAAATCCGCATGGCGAAGATCGGCCACGAGCTGCTGGCCGACATCGACAAGGAAACGGTCGATTTCGGGCCCAACTACGACGGCAGCGAGAGCGAGCCGACGATCCTCCCGGCGCGGATTCCGAACCTGCTGATCAACGGCTCGTCGGGGATCGCGGTCGGGATGGCGACCAACATCCCGCCGCACAACCTGTCGGAAGTCGTCGACGCCTGCCACCATCTGCTCGCGAATCCGGAGGCGACGGTCGACGAACTGATCGAGATCATCCCGGCGCCCGATTTCCCGACAGCCGGCATCATCTACGGCGTGGCTGGCGTGCGCGACGGCTACCGCACCGGGCGCGGGCGGGTCGTGATGCGCGCGGCCACCCACTTCGAGGAAATCGATCGCGGCCAGCGCATGGCGATCATCGTCGACGAGCTGCCCTATCAGGTGAACAAGCGCTCGCTGCTCGAGCGCATCGCCGAGCTCGTGAACGAGAAGAAGCTCGAGGGCATCTCCGACATCCGCGACGAGTCCGACAAGAGCGGCATGCGCGTCGTGATCGAGCTCAAGCGCGGCGAGGTACCCGAGGTCGTGCTGAACAACCTCTACAAGTCCACGCAGCTGCAGGACACGTTCGGCATGAACATGGTCGCGCTCGTCGACGGCCAGCCGAAGCTGCTGAACCTGAAGGAGATGCTGGTCTGCTTCCTCGCGCATCGGCGCGAGGTGCTGACGCGGCGCACGATCTACGAACTGCGCAAGGCGCGCGAGCGCGGCCACGTGCTCGAGGGTCTGGCCGTCGCCCTTGCCAATATCGACGAGTTCATCGAGATCATCAAGGCCGCGCCGACGCCGCCGATCGCGCGTCAGGCGCTGATGGCGAAGTCGTGGGATTCTTCGCTGGTGCGCGAGATGCTCACGCGCGCAGAGACCGAGAACGCGGCGGCGGGCGGCCGCGAGGCGTATCGCCCGGAAGGCCTGAATGCGGCGTTCGGGATGCAGGCCGACGGCCAGTACAACCTGTCCGAGACGCAGGCCCAGGAAATCCTGCAGATGCGTCTGCAGCGCCTGACCGGCCTCGAACAGGACAAGATCATCGGCGAGTACCGCGAGGTGATGGCGCAGATCGCCGACCTGCTCGACATCCTCGCGCGTCCGGAGCGCATCACGACCATCATTACCGAGGAACTGACGGCGGTGAAGGCCGAGTTCGGCGACGCGCGCCGCTCGAAGATCGAGCTGAACGCGACCGAGCTGAACACGGAGGACCTGATCACGCCGCAGGACATGGTCGTGACCATGTCGCATGCCGGTTACGTGAAGTCGCAGCCGCTGTCCGAATACCGCGCGCAAAAGCGCGGCGGGCGCGGCAAGCAGGCCACCCAGATGAAGGAAGACGACTGGATCGAGACGCTCTTCATCGCCAACACGCACGACTACATCCTCTGTTTCTCGAACCGCGGCCGCGTGTACTGGGTCAAGGTCTACGAGGTGCCGCAGGGCTCGCGCAACTCGCGCGGCCGGCCGATCGTCAACATGTTCCCGCTGCAGGAAGGCGAGAAGATCAACGTCGTGCTGCCGGTGCGCGAGTTCTCGGCCGACAAGTACGTCTTCATGGCGACCTCCCTCGGCACCGTGAAGAAGACGCCGCTCGAAGCCTTCAGCCGCCCGATGAAGAAGGGCATCATCGCGGTCGGCCTCGATGACGGCGACTTCCTGATCGGCGCGTCGATCACCGACGGCGAGCACGACGTGATGCTGTTCTCCGATTCGGGCAAGGCGGTGCGCTTCGACGAGAACGACGTGCGCCCGATGGGGCGCGAGGCGCGCGGCGTGCGCGGCATGCAGCTCGAGGACGGCCAGCAGGTCATCGCGATGCTGGTGGCGGGCGGCGAGGAGCAGTCGGTGCTGACCGCGACCGAGAACGGGTACGGCAAGCGCACGCCGATCACGGAATACACGCGTCACGGTCGCGGCACGAAGGGGATGATCGCGATCCAGACGTCGGAGCGCAACGGCCGCGTGGTGGCCGCCACGCTCGTCGATCCCGAGGATCAGATCATGTTGATCACGACGGCGGGCGTGCTGATCCGCACGCGCGTGTCGGAGATCCGCGAAATGGGCCGGGCGACGCAAGGTGTTACACTCATCAGTCTCGATGAGGGCACCAAGCTTTCGGGCCTGCAGCAGATCGCGGAGGCGGACGCGGACAGCGATGTCGACGCCGACGACGTACCGGAGGGCGGCGACGCCTGACCGGGCGGCGGCTGCCGGCCGCCGGGCGGGAACCGCTGAAGCGGTCGCGCCCGGCGGTGCAACAATCGTTCATATTTCCATGAGGGAGTGATGATGCAAAAGCAATTCAAGCAACTGGTGCTGCTGGCAGCCATCGTGCCGACTTTCGCGCTGGCGCAGTCGCTGTCGAATCAGGCACCGGCTGCTTCGGCCGCTGCGGCGCCGATCGATGCGGACAAGAAGGCGGCGATCACCGACCTGCTGAACGCCATCGACGCACCGAAGCTGGTTGGCGCGATCGCGAACAGCGCGGAAATGCAGTCGAAGCAGCTGGTTCCGGCGATCCTGTCGGACGCGCTGTCGGAAAACAAGACGCTGACCGACGCGCAGAAGCAGGCGGCCGTGCCGACGCTGCAGAAGAACGCGGTGCAGAAGCTGGTTGACGGGGCGGGCAAGGTGTTCGATACGCAAGGCTTCAAGAACGACGCGATGCAGGCTCAGTACGAAGCCTACGCGAAGTATTACAGCACGTCGGAGATCAAGGATCTGACGACGTTCTACAAGAGCCCGACGGGCCGCAAGTTCATCCAGGTGCAGGATCAGGTCGGCCGCGACGTCGTGAACGGCCTGATGCAGAAGTACATGCCGCAAGCGATCCAGGCGACCCGCGCCCAGGCCGACAAGGAAGTCGCGGCCATCAAGCCCGGTAAGTAAGCACGCGTCTGCCCCACGCCGGTGCAGTCCGGCGGTTTGGCGGGGCGGGGCGTCAGTGCGATAATGGCCGTTTGCGCACCAACGCAGGCGGCCATTTCTTTTTGGTGCGGCACCCGGTTCGTTCCGGCGCTGCCGCGTCTCTCCCGAGGTTCTACGATGCGCGTGTTTAATTTCTCCGCGGGGCCCGCGGCGTTGCCCGAGGACGTGCTGCGCCAGGCGGCCGACGAGATGCTCGACTGGAACGGCAGCGGCATGAGCGTGATGGAGATGAGCCACCGCGGGCGCGAGTTCACCTCGATCCACGAGACCGCATTGGCCGACCTGCGCGAACTGATGGCGGTGCCCGACAATTACCGCGTGCTGTTCCTGCAGGGCGGCGGGATCGCCGAGAATGCGATCGTCCCCATGAACCTGCTCGGCACGCACCAGACCGCCGATTTCGTCGTGACGGGCTCGTGGTCGCAGAAGTCGTTCAAGGAGGCGCAGAAGTACTGCACGCCGCATCTGGCCGCGAGCGGGCGCACCGAGGACGGCTACACGCGCGTGCCGGCGTTCTCGGAATGGCAGCTGTCGGCCGATCCCGCCTACGTGCATCTCTGCACCAACGAGACGATCGACGGCGTCGAGGCGTTCGAGGTGCCCGATACCGGAGACCTGCCGCTCGTGGCCGACGTCTCCTCGCACATCCTGTCACGGCCGATCGACGTCACCCGGTACGGCGCGCTGTTCGGCGGCGCGCAGAAGAACATCGGAATGGCGGGCGTGACGCTGGTGGTGGTGCGCGAGGATCTGCTCGATCGCGCGCTGCCGATCTGCCCGTCGGCGTTCGAATGGAAAACGGTCGCCGCGAACAATTCGATGTACAACACGCCGCCCACCTACGCGATCTACATCGCCGGCCTCGTGTTCAAGTGGCTGAAGGCGCAGGGCGGCCTCGCCGCGATCGCCGCGCGCAACGCCGAAAAGGCGGCGCTGCTCTATGACGCGATCGATGCGAGCAGCTTCTATCTCAACAAGGTCGAGAAGGCGTCGCGTTCGCGTATGAACGTGCCGTTCTTCCTGGCCGACGAAACGCGCAACGAAGACTTCCTTGCCGGCGCGAAGGCGCGCGGGCTGCTGCAGCTGAAGGGCCACAAGTCCGTCGGCGGTATGCGGGCGTCGATCTACAACGCGGTGCCGCTCGCGGGCGTGAAGGCGCTCGTCGAGTACATGAAAGAATTCGAGCGCGCGCAGGCCTGACGGCGGCGCGCCCATCAAAGCACGGCAAACCAGCATGGACGACGAACTCAATTCCCGGCTCAAACCGCTGCGCGAGCGTATCGACGCGATCGATGCGCAGCTGATCGCGCTGCTCAACCAGCGCGCGACGGTCGCGCTCGCGGTCGGTGAAGTCAAGAAGGAATTCAACGCGCCGGTGTTTCGGCCCGAGCGCGAGCAGCAGGTGATCGCGCGCCTGCAGGCGATGAGCGACGGTCCGCTCGTCAGCCAGCACATCAACGCCATCTGGCGCGAGATCATGGCCGCGAGCCGCGCGCTCGAGAAGACCATCCACGTCTCGTTCCTGGGGCCGGTCGGCACCTACAGCGAACAGGCCATGTTCGAGTATTTCGGCCAGTCGATCGAGGGGCTGCCGTGTCCGTCCATCGACGAGGTGTTTCGCGGCGTCGAGGCCGGCGCGTCCGAGTTCGGCATCGTGCCGGTCGAGAATTCGTCGGAAGGCGCGGTGTCGCGCACGCTCGACCTGCTGCTGAACACGCAGTTGCTGATCGGCGGCGAGCTGTCGCTGCCGATCCACCACAACCTGCTGTCGCGCTCGGGCTCGCTCGAGGGCGTGACGCGCGTCTGCGCGCATCCGCAGGCGCTCGCGCAGTGCCAGCGCTGGCTCTCGGCCAACGCGCCGCAGCTCGAACGGCAGGCGGTGGCGAGCAATGCCGAGGCGGCGCGGCTCGCGGCCGGCGACCCCTGCGTCGCGGCGATCGCGGGTGACCGTGCGGCGCTCCACTACGGGCTGCAGGTCGTACAGGCGATGATCCAGGACGATCCGCACAACCGTACGCGCTTCGTCGTGATCGGCAAGGCGCCGACCGGCGCGAGCGGCCACGACCAGACCTCGCTGATCGTCTCGGTGAAGAACGAGCCGGGCGCGGTGTTCAAGCTGCTCGAGCCGCTTGCGCGGCATGGCGTGTCGATGACGCGTTTCGAATCGCGTCCGGCCCGCGTGGGCACCTGGGAGTATTACTTCTATATCGACATCGAGGGCCATCGCGACGAGGCACAGGTTGCGGCGGCGCTCGCGGAGCTCGGCGCGAAGGCCGCGTTCCTGAAGATTCTCGGCTCGTATCCGCGCGCCCGTTGAGGCTTGGCGACGATCCGCCGGCGCGGGTGCCGGCGGCGAGTGGTTCCATCGTGTTGCGCGCGGGTCGTTGCCGCGCGCCTTACCCGGCTAACAGGCGGCTGCCGTGTCTGATTTCTCGTTCAACAAACTGGTGATTTTCGGCGTCGGCCTGATCGGCGGTTCGCTCGCGCGCGCGCTGCGCGAGCGCGATGGCACGCGGGCCGGCCGCGTGATCGGCGTGGGGCGTTCGCCGGCCACGGTCGAGCGCGCGCGCGCGCTCGGCGTGGTCGATGCGATCGCCGCGCTCGACGATGTCGTGCAACTGCGCGAGGCGCTGGCGGGGGCCGACCTGGTGCTGCTCGCGGTGCCGGTCGCGCAGACCGGGCCGCTGCTCGAACGGATCGCGCCGCTGCTCGACGCGGCGACGGTCGTGACCGACGCGGGCAGCACCAAGTCCGACGTGGTCGCGGCCGCGCGCGCGGCCCTCGGCGAGCGCATCGCGCAGTTCGTGCCGGCCCACCCGATCGCGGGCCGCGAGGCGAGCGGCGTCGAGGCCGCGCTGCCCGAGCTCTACGTCGGCCGCAACGTCGTGCTCTGCGCGCTGCCCGAGAATCCCCCCGGGGCGGTTGAGCGCGTCGCCGCGATGTGGCGCGCCACGGGCGCGGTGGTGCGCGAGATGGAGCCCGCGCAGCACGATCGCGTGTTTGCCGCGGTCAGCCATCTGCCGCATCTGCTGTCGTTCGCGCTCGTCGAGCAGATCCTCGGCGAAGCCGACGCCGAGCTGAAGTTTTCGTTCGCGGCGGGCGGGTTCCGCGATTTCACGCGGATCGCCGCTTCGAGCCCGGAGATGTGGCGCGACGTTTGCCTGGCGAACCGCGAGGCGCTGCTCGACGAGCTCGACGCCTACACCCGGGTGCTCGCGCGCTTGCGCGCGGCAATCGAGGCGGGCGACGCCGCCGCGCTCGAGGCAGTCTTCACCCGTTCGCGCGCCGCGCGCACGGCCTGGCAGGAGCGCGGCGGCAAAGCCGCCCCCGGTTCCGTTCAGTCATAACAGGATCTTTATGGAATTCCTCGATATCGGCCCCTACTCCCGTGTGTCGGGCACGGTGCGTCTGCCCGGCTCCAAGAGCATCTCGAACCGCGTGCTGCTGCTCGCCGCGCTGTCCGAGGGCGTGACGACGATCACCAACCTGCTCGACTCCGACGACACGCGCGTGATGCTGGCCGCGCTCGAAGCGCTCGGCGTGCGGCTCGAACGCCATGCCGATACCTGTGTCGTGAACGGCACGCGCGGCGCGTTTCCGGCGAAGACGGCCGATCTGTTTCTCGGCAACGCCGGCACCGCAGTGCGTCCGCTCACGGCTGCGCTGGCCGTCAACGGCGGCGACTACCGCGTCCACGGCGTGCCGCGCATGCACGAGCGGCCGATCGGCGACCTCGTCGACGGCCTGCGCCAGATCGGCGCCGTGATCGACTACGAGCAGAACGAAGGGTATCCGCCGCTGCGGATCCAGGCCGGTACGATCGCCGTCGACGCACCGATCCGCGTGCGCGGCGACGTGTCTAGCCAGTTCCTGACCGCGCTGCTGATGACGCTGCCGCTCGTCGGCAAGAAGGGGGGCGCGAGCGTCGTCGAGATCGACGGCGAGCTGATCTCGAAGCCCTACATCGAGATCACGATCAAGCTGATGGCGCGCTTCGGCGTGACGGTCGAGCGTGACGGCTGGCAGCGCTTCAGCGTGCCGGCGGCGCGCTACCAGTCGCCGGGCACGATCATGGTGGAGGGCGACGCGTCGTCCGCATCGTATTTCCTCGCGGCCGGCGCGCTCGGCGGCGGCCCGCTGCGCATCGAGGGCGTGGGCCGCGCCAGCATCCAGGGCGACGTTGGCTTTGCCACGGCGCTCATGCAGATGGGCGCGAACGTCTCGATGGGCGACGACTGGATCGAGGTGCGCGGCATCGGCCACGACCACGGCAAGCTCGAGCCGATCGACATGGACTTCAACCTGATCCCCGACGCGGCGATGACGATCGCGGTGGCCGCGCTGTTCGCCGAGGGCACCAGCACGCTGCGCAACATCGCAAGCTGGCGCGTCAAGGAGACCGACCGGATCGCGGCGATGGCCGCCGAGTTGCGCAAGCTGGGCGCGACCGTGGAGGAGGGCGCCGACTACCTCGTCGTCACGCCGCCCGCGAAGCTCGTGCCGAATGCCGCGATCGACACCTATGACGATCACCGCATGGCGATGTGTTTCTCGCTCGTGAGCCTCGGCGGCGTGCCGGTGCGGATCAACGATCCGAAGTGCGTCGCCAAGACTTTCCCCGATTATTTCGACCGCTTTACCGCGCTCGCGCGCTGATCCGTTTGTTCCGATGAAATCGACTCGACCATTCCACCCGACCCCCGTCATCACGATCGACGGCCCGACCGCGTCCGGCAAGGGCACGGTTGCCGCGCTCGTGGCGGCGCATCTCGGCTTTCACCTGCTCGACAGCGGCGCGCTGTACCGGCTCGCCGCGCTCGCGAGCATGCGCTACGGGATCGAGCCCGACGACGAGGCGGGGCTGGCGAAACTGGTCGACGATCTGCACATCACGTTCCGAGAGGGCTGCGCACGGCTCGACGGCGTGGACGTCTCGGACCAGATCCGCGCCGAGGCGGTGGGCAACCGCGCCTCGGCGATCGCCGTCCACGCCGGCGTGCGGGCCGCGCTGGTGGCGCGCCAGCGGGCCTTTCGCAAGACGCCTGGCCTGGTCGCGGACGGCCGCGACATGGGCACCGTGATCTTTCCGGACGCGGGCCTGAAGGTGTTCCTGACCGCCAGCGTCGAGGCCCGCGCGGCCCGGCGGCATAAGCAATTGATGCAAAAAGGTTTTTCTGCTAACATTGATGACTTGCTCCGGGATTTGCGTGAGCGGGACGCGCGGGACAGCAACCGTGCGGCCTCGCCGCTCAAGCCCGCGGCGGATGCGAAGCTTCTGGACACCTCGGGCCTGTCGATCGAGCAAGCGGTCGAACAGGTGCAGGCGTGGTACCGGGAAGTCGCGCGGTCCGCCTGACGGCACCCCGTCGCGGCCTCGAAGTGGCAGTTAAGCAACACTGGGCAGCTCCGGCAGTGACGTAGCAGATAGTAGCCAGCAGTCGCGGTAGGTGCTCCGGGCGATCGGCATGGGCCGGCCTCGAAGCGTGTTTCAACCCTTAACCCCGTATGGCGCTCGCACCGATAAGCTCGGCCCGATGGCTCGAGCATGGCGCGCAACCATGCACAATCCGATTTTTATGTCCGACCTGCAAACCTCCACCCCGAATACCGAATCCTTTGCGGCTCTGTTCGAAGAGTCGCTGACCCGCCAAGACATGCGCGCCGGCGAAGTGATCTCCGCCGAAGTCGTGCGTGTCGACCACAACTTCGTGGTCGTCAACGCGGGCCTGAAGTCCGAGGCCTACATTCCCATCGAGGAATTCCTGAACGATCAGGGCGAGGTCGAGGTTCAGTCGGGCGATTTCGTTTCCGTCGCGATCGACGCGCTGGAAAACGGCTATGGCGACACGATCCTGTCGCGCGACAAGGCGAAGCGTCTGGCTTCGTGGCTGTCGCTGGAAAAGGCACTCGACAACAACGAACTCGTCACCGGCACGATCACGGGCAAGGTGAAGGGCGGCATGACCGTGATGGTCAACGGCATCCGCGCGTTCCTGCCGGGTTCGCTCGTCGATACGCGTCCGGTCAAGGACACGACCCCGTATGAAGGCAAGACGCTCGAGTTCCGCGTCATCAAGCTCGACCGCAAGCGCAACAACGTCGTGCTGTCGCGCCGTGCCGTCATCGAAGCGACCCAGGGCGAAGAGCGCGCCAAGCTGCTCGAGACGCTGAAGGAAGGCGCGATCGTCAACGGCGTCGTCAAGAACATCACCGACTACGGCGCGTTCGTGGACCTCGGCGGCATCGACGGCCTGCTGCACATCACCGACATCGCATGGCGTCGTGTGCGTCACCCGAGCGAAGTGCTCTCGGTTGGCCAGGAAGTCACCGCGAAGATCCTCAAGTTCGACCAGGAAAAGAACCGCGTCTCGCTCGGCATCAAGCAGCTCGGCGACGATCCGTGGGAAGGCATCTCGCGCCGCTACCCGTCGGGCACGCGCCTGTTCGGCAAGGTCACCAACATCACCGACTACGGCGCGTTCGTCGAAGTGGAATCGGGCATCGAAGGCCTCGTCCACGTGTCGGAAATGGACTGGACCAACAAGAACGTTGCTCCGTCGAAGGTCGTGCAGCTCGGTGACGAAGTCGAAGTCATGGTGCTCGAGATCGACGAAGACCGCCGCCGTATCAGCCTCGGCATGAAGCAGTGCAAGCCGAATCCGTGGGATGACTTCAGCCGCAACTTCAAGAAGGGCGACAAGATCACGGGCGCGATCAAGTCGATCACCGACTTCGGCGTGTTCATCGGTCTGCCGGGCGGCATCGACGGCCTGGTCCACCTGTCGGACCTGTCGTGGAGCGAGTCGGGCGAGGAAGCCGTTCGCAAGTACAAGAAGGGCGACGAAGTCGAGGCCATCGTGCTCGGCATCGACGTCGAGAAGGAACGCATCTCGCTGGGCATCAAGCAGCTCGAAGGCGATCCGTTCAGCAACTACGTCGCGATGAACGACAAGGGCTCGATTGTCGACGGCGTCGTGAAGTCGGTCGACGCGAAGGGTGCCGTCGTCACGCTGACGGGCGACGTCGAAGGCTACCTGCGTGCGTCGGAAATCTCGCAGGATCGTGTCGAAGACGCGCGCAACGTGCTGAAGGAAGGCGACAAGGTCAATGCGATGGTGATCAACATCGATCGCAAGTCGCGCGGCATCAACCTGTCGATCAAGGCGAAGGATTCGGCCGAGCAGCAAGAGGCGATCCGCGGTCTGCAGTCGGACAACAACTCGGCTGCGAGCGGCACGACGAACCTCGGCGCGCTGCTGAAGGCAAAGCTCGACGGCCAGAACCAGTAAGCCCCGCGAGGTCTGCTGAAGTATGACCAAATCCGAGTTGGTCGCCCAGTTGGCAACGCGATTTCCGCAGCTCGTCCTCAAGGATGCGGATTTCGCGGTGAAAACGATGCTCGATGCGATGTCGGATGCACTGTCCAAGGGACATCGCATCGAGATCCGCGGCTTCGGAAGCTTCGGTCTCAACCGCCGTCCGGCCCGCGTGGGCCGCAACCCGAAATCGGGCGAGAAGGTGCAGGTACCCGAGAAGTACGTGCCGCACTTCAAGCCCGGCAAGGAGTTGCGCGAACGCGTCGACGGCCGCGCCGGCGAACCGTTGAAGCACGACAGCGGCGGCGACGACGATCAGTGAGCGTCACGTCGCCCGAAGCCGGCCTGCCGGCATGGCTGTGAAAAGCGCCCCTAGCGGGCGCTTTTTTATTGCCCGCGCGGCCGCCGCGGTGCCGCGGCGGCCGCGGGCGGCTGTGACGATTGGAGCGGCACCGGCTGCGATCGGTTGCACGGATCGCGAAACGCATCCTTTACAATACGGGCACTTCAAGCGCGGCGCACGGCAAGCCCCGCTTGCGCAACAAGCTCGACAGGAGGGCTCAATGAAATTCGTCGTCTGGCTGATCCGGGTGCTGGTATTCGTCCTGCTGCTGGTTCTGGCACTCGCCAATACGCAACCCGCGATGCTGAACTTCCTCGCCGGCTACAACTGGCAGGCGCCGCTGATCCTGATCGGCCTCGCGTTCTTCGGGGTCGGCCTGCTCGCCGGCCTGCTGTCCGCCCTGCCCGCCGTGCTGCGCATGCGTCTCGAGAACGCTCGCCTGAAGCGCGACCTGCGCTCGGCGCGCGAAACCCCGGTGGTGATCGACCAGCCGCCGATGCCGCCCGTCATTTAACGTTCGTCGGGCCGCCTCGCAAGCGGCCCCGACCTTGCTTCGGTATCACGCATGGATCTGGATTTCTGGTGGCTGCTGGCCATACCCGTCGCGTTCGCATGCGGATGGGTGGCGGCACGCTACGACCTCAACAAGCTGCTGTCCGAAAGTGCGAACCTGCCGCGTTCGTATTTTCGCGGCCTCAATTTCCTGCTCAATGAGCAGCCGGACCAGGCGATCGACGCGTTCATCGAAGTCGCCAAGCTCGATCCCGAAACGGTCGAACTGCACTTCGCGCTCGGCAATCTGTTTCGCCGGCGCGGCGAAACCGACCGGGCGATCCGCGTGCATCAAAACCTGCTGAACCGCGACGACCTGCCGGTCAACGAGCGCGACCACGCGCTCTACGAGCTCGGCCAGGACTTCCTCAAGGCCGGCCTGCTCGACCGTGCCGAGGAATCGTTCCACCTGCTCGCCGACGGCGACTACGCGCTCGGCGCGCAGCGCGCGCTGCTGACCATCTACGGGATCGAGAAGGACTGGAACAAGTCGATCGTGACGGCACGCAAGATCGAGGCGATGGGCGGCGGCCCGCTCGCCACCGAGATCGCTCAGTTCCACTGCGAGCTGGCGCAGGACGCGCTCGCGAAGCAGAACGCCGACGCGGCGGCCGCGCAGCTGCGCGATGCGCTCGCGGTGAATCCGCAGAACGTGCGCGCGACCATCCTGTCGGGCGACGCGGCCGCGGCAGCCGGCCGCCACGACGCGGCGATCGCGCACTGGCGCCGCGTCGAGCAGCAGAACGCGGCCTATCTGCCGCTCGTCGCCGAAAAGCTGATGAAGTCGTATCTGGCGCTCGGCCGCGGCCCCGAAGGGGCCGAACTGCTGACCGGCTACGCCGACCGCCATCCGTCGAACGACCTGCTCGACATCGTGTTCCAGTACGTGTCCGAGCTGCGCGGCACCGAGTCGGCGCATGCGCTGGCGCGCACGCAGATGCAGAAGGCGCCGAACCTGTCGGGCATGCTGCACCTGCTCGAGGCGCAGATCGCCGCGGCCGACGAGCCGCGCCGCGCCGAACTGGAAATGATGCACGCGCTGGTGAAGCAGCGCACCAAGAACCTGCCGCGCTACACCTGCCACGACTGCGGTTTCCGCGCCCGCCTGTTCTACTGGCAGTGCCCGGGCTGCAGCGGCTGGGAAACCTACGCGCCGCGGCGCGTCGAGGCCGGCGTGCCGAACTAGGCGCCACGACGCTTCGTCACGAACACCGCGCAGAATCATGCCTAACCTCCGGAACGAATCACCGGGAAACCTATGAAAATCACCATCATCGGCACCGGCTACGTCGGTCTCGTCACCGGCGCCTGCCTGGCGGAGATCGGCCACGACGTGTTTTGTCTCGACGTCGATCCGCGCAAGATCGAAATCCTCAACAACGGCGGGATTCCGATTCACGAGCCCGGCCTGCAGGAGATCATCGCGCGCACGCGCGCGGCCGGGCGCATCACGTTCTCGACCGACGTGGCGGCCAGCGTCGCGCACGGCGAGATCCAGTTCATCGCGGTCGGCACGCCGCCCGACGAGGACGGCTCCGCCGACCTGCAGTACGTGCTCGAGGCGGCCCGCAACATCGGCCGCTACATGACCGGCAGCAAGGTGATCGTCGACAAGTCGACGGTGCCGGTCGGCACCGCGCAGCGCGTGCTGGACGTGGTGGCCGAGGCGCTCGCCGCGCGCGGCCTGGCCGGCAGCGACGCGCACCGCTTCTCGGTCGTCTCGAACCCCGAGTTCCTGAAGGAAGGCGCGGCCGTCGACGATTTCATGAGACCCGACCGGATCATCATCGGCGTCGACGACGACGAGGCCGGCGCGATCGCGCGCGAGAAGATGAAGAAGCTCTACGCGCCGTTCAACCGCAACCACGAGCGCACCATCTACATGGACGTGCGCTCGGCCGAATTCACTAAATACGCGGCCAATGCGATGCTGGCCACGCGCATCTCGTTCATGAACGAGATGTCGAACCTGGCCGAGCGCGTGGGCGCCGACATCGAGGCGGTGCGGCGCGGCATCGGTTCCGACCCGCGCATCGGCTATCACTTCCTCTACGCCGGCGTGGGCTACGGCGGCTCGTGCTTTCCGAAGGACGTGCAGGCGCTGATCCGCACCGCGGCCGAGAACGGCCAGCCGCTGCGCATCCTCGACGCGGTCGAGGCCGTCAATCACGCGCAGAAGAGCGTGCTGCTCGCGAAGATCGAGGCGCGCTACGGCGCGGATCTGGCGGGCCGCACGTTCGCGGTCTGGGGCCTGGCGTTCAAGCCCAACACCGACGACATGCGCGAGGCGCCGAGCCGCACGCTGATCGCCTCGCTGCTCGCGCGCGGCGCCTCGGTGCGCGCCTACGATCCGGTCGCGATCGACGAGGCGCGCCGCGTGTTCGCGCTGGATCTGGCCGACCAGCCGGCGGCCGCCGCGGGCCTCGTGTTCGTCGCCACCAAGGAGGAGGCGGTGACGGGCGCCGACGCGCTCGTCGTCGTCACCGAATGGAAGGAATTCAAGAGCCCGGACTTCACGCATCTGAAGTCGGTGCTGAACGCGCCGGTGATCTTCGACGGCCGCAATCTCTACGAACCCGACGCGATGGCCGAACTCGGGATCGACTACTACGCCATCGGACGCCCGCATGTCGCCGCTCACTCCTCCACGCGCGGCTGAGGCCGCGCCCGCCGTGCCCGCGTCCGTCGCGCGCGAGCGCCTCGCCGCCTCGCGCGTGCTGGTGGTCGGCGACGTGATGCTGGACCGCTACTGGTTCGGCAACGTGAACCGCATCTCGCCGGAGGCGCCGGTGCCGGTCGTCCACGTGCAGCGCCAGGAGGAGCGGCTCGGCGGCGCCGCGAACGTCGCGCGCAACATCGTGACGCTCGGCGCGGCCGCGGGGCTGCTCTGCGTGGTCGGCACCGACGAGCCGGGCGAGCGTATCGTCGGGCTGCTCGGCGAGAGCGGCGTCGAGACCCATCTCGAACGCGACGCGCTGTTGCCCACCACCATCAAGCTGCGCGTGCTCGCGCAGCAGCAGCAACTGCTGCGCGTGGACTTCGAGGCGGCGCCGCAGCACGAGGTGCTGCTGGCCGGCCTGGCGCGCTTCGAGACGCTGCTGCCCTCGTATGGCGTCGTGCTGATGTCCGACTATGCCAAGGGCGGCCTTACCCACGTGACCACCATGATCGCGACTGCGCGCGCGGCCGGGTTGCCGGTGCTGGTCGATCCGAAGGGCGCCGACTGGGCGCGCTACCGCGGCGCCTCGCTGATCACGCCGAACCGCGCCGAACTGCGCGAGGTGATCGGCCAGTGGCGCTCCGAGGACGAATTGCGCGCGCGCGTGGCCGAGCTGCGCGCCGAGCTGGCGCTCGACGCGCTGCTGTTGACGCGTTCGGAGGAGGGCATGACGCTGTTTTCCGACGCGGGCGAACTCGATGTCGCGGCGCTCGCGCGCGAGGTGTTCGACGTGTCGGGCGCGGGCGATACCGTGATCGCGACCGTGGCCGCGATGCTCGGCGCCGGGGTGTCGCTCGACGAGGCGGTGATGCTCGCGAACCGCGCGGCCGGCATCGTGGTCGGCAAGCTCGGCACGGCCACCGTCGAATACGACGAACTGTTCCATTGAGCGGCGCCCGGGCGCGCCGCGCGACCCATTCATCCTTCTGACAGCAGGACGATCATGACTCTCATCGTCACCGGCGCGGCCGGCTTCATCGGCGCGAATCTCGTGAAGGCGCTCAACGAGCGAGGCGAGACCCGCATCATCGCGGTCGACAACCTGACCCGCGCGGACAAGTTCAAGAACCTCGTCGATTGCGAGATCGACGACTATCTCGACAAGACCGAGTTCGTCGAGCGCTTCGCGCGCGGCGATTTCGGCAAGGTGCGTGCCGTGTTCCACGAGGGCGCCTGTTCGGACACGATGGAAACCGACGGCCGCTACATGATGGACAACAACTTCCGCTACAGCCGCGCGGTGCTCGACACCTGTCTCGCGAACGGCACGCAGTTCCTCTACGCCTCGTCGGCGGCGATCTACGGCGGCTCGACGCGCTTTGTCGAGGATCGCGAGGTGGAAGCGCCGCTCAACGTCTACGGTTATTCGAAGTTCCTGTTCGACCAGGTGATCCGCCGCGTGCTGCCGCAGGCGCAAAGCCAGATCGCGGGCTTTCGCTACTTCAACGTCTACGGCCCGCGCGAGACGCACAAGGGCCGTATGGCGTCGGTGGCGTTCCACAACTTCAACCAGTTCCGCGCCGAGGGCAAGGTCAAGCTGTTCGGCGAGTACAACGGCTATGGCGCCGGCCAGCAGACGCGCGACTTCGTGTCGGTCGAGGATGTGGTGAAGGTCAACCTGTTCTTCTTCGACCATCCCGAAAAATCCGGCATCTTCAACCTCGGCACCGGCCGCGCCCAGCCCTTCAACGACATCGCGACCTCGGTCGTCAACACGCTGCGCGCGCTCGACGGCGAGCCGCCGCTCACGCTCGACGAGCAGGTCCGGCAGGGGCTCATCGAGTACGTGCCGTTTCCCGACGCGCTGCGCGGCAAATATCAGTGCTTTACACAGGCCGACTCGTCCAGGCTGCGCGCGGCCGGCTACGACGCGCCGTTCCTGACCGTTCAGGAGGGGGTCGATCGCTACGTGCGTTGGCTGTTCGGCCAGCTGTGAGCGTCCCGGCATCGTCCCTACACTGGGTCTCACGGTCGGCAGCCGCCGGCCGTTTTTCTTGATGGGAGATCCCGATGCTGAAGAAGATTCTGTTGGTGGCGATGTGGTTCGCGGGGCTTGCGCAGGCGTGGGCCGCCGTCGACGTCAATCAGGCGAACAGCGACGCGCTGCGTGGCATCAAGGGCATCGGCGTCGCGAAAGCGCAGGCGATCGTCGACGAGCGCAACGCGCACGGGCCGTACAAGGATGCCGCGGACCTGGCGCGGCGCGTCAAGGGCATCGGCCCGAAATCGGTCGGTCGGCTGGTGTCCGAGGGTCTCACGGTCGGTCCTGCCAAGGCTGCGGCGTCGCCCGCCGCGCGCGGCGCTGCCGCGCGGAACAAGGCCGCGCGCAAGTGACGCCGCCCGCGCGCGGCAGGCGCGCGGTGCGGCAGGCCTCGGCGTGACTCCTTCAGCCGTCCTGGTTCGACGGTTTTCCCGCAGCGTCGCCGCGGGTTTTTTGCGTGAGCGGCGGGCGGCGAACGGCCCGGACGCGGGCAGGGACATTCCCGGTGCCGATACGACCGATCCGGCGCTGGATTACAATCGACAGATTCATCGGCCTCGTATTCACTTATCGCCCATGGCTTACAAGACTATCGAAGACACGATCGGCAACACGCCGCTCGTGCAACTCGTGCGGATCCCCGACGACGAGATCCGGGCCCGCAACAACGTGATCCTCGCGAAGCTCGAAGGCAACAATCCCGCCGGCTCGGTCAAGGACCGCCCGGCGCTGTCGATGATCCGCAAGGCCGAGGAACGCGGGCGCATCAAGCCCGGCGACACGCTGATCGAGGCGACGAGCGGCAACACCGGCATCGCGCTGGCGATGGCGGCCGCGATCCGCGGCTACCGGATGGTGCTGATCATGCCCGAGGACCTGTCGGTCGAGCGCCGCCAGAGCATGGCCGCCTACGGCGCGGAAATCGTGCTGACGCCGACCAAGGGCGGCATGGAACTCGCGCGCGATCTCGCCGACCAGATGCAGCGCGAAGGCAAGGGCGTGATCCTCGACCAGTTCGCGAATCCGGACAATCCGCTCGCGCACTACGAGACGACCGGCCCGGAAATCTGGCGTGAAACCGAAGGCCGCATCACGCATTTCGTCTCGGCGATGGGGACCACGGGCACCATCATGGGCACCACGCAGTTCCTGAAGGAGCAGCGCCAGAGCATCGAGATCGTCGGTGCGCAGCCGGAGGAAGGCTCGCGCATTCCCGGCATCCGCAAGTGGCCCGAGGCCTACCTGCCGAAGATCTTCGATCGCAGCCGCATCGACCGCGTCGAGAACGTCAGCCAGGCCGCCTCCGAGGCGATGGCGCGCAAGCTCGCCGCGACCGAGGGCCTGTTCTGCGGCATCTCGACGGGCGGCGCCTGCGAGGTGGCGATGCGCATCGCGCGGCAGGTCGAGAACGCGACGATCGTGTTCATCGCCTGCGACCGCGGCGACCGCTATCTGTCGACGGGCGTGTTCCCCGCCTGAGTGCCGCAAGCGGCTCGCTGCCGTCTTCGCCCAAGAAAAAAGCGCCACGAGGGCGCTTTTTTCATGGGTCCGGCGAGGTGCCTGGGCCTCACTGCGTGGCGAGCATCTTTTGCTTCACGCGCTCGCCGAGCTGATAGACGGCCAGCGCGTAGAAGAAGCTGCGGTTGTAGCGTGTCAGCACATAGAAGTTCTTCAGGCCGAGCTTGTACTCGGTCGCGCGCCCCGGGCTAGGCAGATCGACGACCGTGACCAGCGTGCCGGCCTCGGCGGCCGGGTCCACCGACGGCTCGTCGAGCACCAGGCCGGCCTGGGTGAGCTGCGACAGCTTGAGGTGCGGCTCGGGCTTGCCGTCGGCCGCGGCCTGCGCGACACCCTGGCTGCCCGCGTCCGGCGCGATCTGCCATACCACCGGGCGGCCCGGCTCCCAGCCGTGCTGCTTCAGATAGTTCGCGACGCTGCCGATCGCGTCGGCGGTGCTCGCGCGCAGGTCGATGTGGCCGTTGCCCTCGTAGTCGACCGCGTAGCTGCGAATGCTGCTCGGCAGGAACTGCGGAATGCCGATCGCACCGGTGTACGAACCGAGCACGCTGGTCGGATCGAGCTGGCTGTCGCGCGTCCAGACCAGGAAATCCTCGAGGTTCTTGCGGAAGGTGGCCTGCCGGTCGTCGCGGTTCGGCGTGTCGGGATAGTCGAACGCGAGCGTCGTCAGCGCGTCGAGCGTCGGGAAGTTGCCCATGTAGCGGCCGTAGATCGTCTCGACGCCGATGATGCCGACGATCACCTCGGGCGGCACGCCGAACTCGGCCGACGCGCGCTGCAGCGTCGCCTGGTTCGCGCGCCAGAACTTCACGCCCGCGTTGATGCGGATCGCATCGAGAAAGCGCGCCTGATAGGCGCGCCAGTTCTTGACCGACGGCGACCGGGCGGGGCGCACCAGCCGCACTGCCGTCGCCGAATAGTTCGCACTCGCGAACAAGGCATGCAGCTTCGCCGGATCGAAGCCGTCGCGCGCGGCCACTTCGTCGATGAACGCGTCGATCTTCGGATTGTTCGCGTATTGCTGCGGCACGATCTGCTCTTCGGAGGCCGAGAGCCCGGCGGCCGGCACCAGTTGGGGCGCGGTGGCCGCGGCCGGCGCGGCGGCGGGGGCGGAGGCAGGGGCCGGCGCGGAAGCGGAGGCAGGGGCGTCAGGCACGGCAGCGGGCGCGACCGGCGCAGTGGGCGTTGCCGGCGCTGCGGCCTGCGGCTCGGTCGGCGTCTGCGCGCATGCGGCCAGCGTCGCGACCACGGCCGCGAGCGAGAGCGACGCGAGCGGCAAACGTGAGCGGAAACGAAGCGGATGGAAGACGGCGGACGATCGGAAAGTCATGGGTACCGGAGGGTGGACGACGCGGTGGAAGTCGGTCCAGTATAACCGAGGGCTCTAAGGCGACGGATCGACGCAGGCCGTTGTGGTAAGTTAGCGGCGAATTCGCGCGCGACGAACGCGGCGTCATCATTGGAGGAGACCTGCGGCGCCGGCTGGGCGTGTGCCGCGGAACAGGCCATGGCAACCGCTCTTTACACGCATCCCGACTGTCTGCTGCACGAGATGGGCGAGTGGCACCCCGAATGCCCGTCACGGCTCTCGGCAATCCAGGACCAGTTGATCGCGAGCCGGATCGACGATCTGCTCGAGCACGAGAGCGCGCCGTTCGCGAGCGAAGCCGCGCTCGCGCGTGTCCATACGCGCGCGCACATCGACTATCTGAAGTCGAACATACCGGCCGAGGGCTACTTCGAGCTCGATCCCGACACGCGCATGAATCCGCATACCTGGCGCGCGGCCCTGCGTGCGGCGGGGGCGGCCATCGCGGCGACCGACGCGGTGATCGAAGGGCGCTACGACAACGCGTTCTGCAGCGTGCGTCCGCCCGGCCATCATGCCGAGCCCGCGCGCGCGATGGGCTTCTGCTTCTTTAACAACGTCGCGGTCGCCGCGCGTCATGCGCTCGACGTCCATGGGCTCGAGCGCGTCGCCGTGATCGACTTCGACGTGCATCACGGCAACGGCACCGAGGCGGCGTTCTCGAACGATCCGCGCGTGCTGATGTGCAGTTTCTTCCAGCACCCGCTGTTTCCGTTCTCGGGCACCGATCATCCGGCGCCGAACATGCTCAACGTGCCGGTGCCGGCGCGTACCCAGGGCATGGCGGTGCGCGAGATCGTCGATCTGCTCTGGCTGCCCAGGCTCGAGGCGTTCCGGCCGCAGATGCTGTTCGTGTCGGCCGGGTTCGATGCGCACCGCGAGGACGAACTCGGCCGCATGGGGCTCGTCGAGGCCGACTACGAATGGCTGACCGGGCAGATCTGCCAGGTCGCGCGCCGCCATGCGCGGGGCCGCATCGTCAGTTGCCTCGAGGGCGGCTACCACCTGTCCGCGCTCGGCCGCAGCGTGGTGGCGCATCTGCGCGTGCTGGCGGGCGTTTGACGCGCGCGGCGGCCTCGCGCCATCCTTCCTGCGCCGCGGGTGGCGCCTGCCTCAGGTGGGAACGGGACGGTCAGGTGCGGGCGCGAATCCAGTCGATCAGCGCGCCGGTCACACGCTCGCGTTCGAGATCGTTGAGCGTCTCGTGATAATTGCCGTCGTAGAGCGTGAGCGTCAGGTCGGCCGGCCCCGCCTGCGCGGCGAACTCGCGGCTGCCGTCGGGCTCGGTCAGCTGGTCCGCGGTGCCGTGCCAGACCAGCGTGGGCAGCGTCAGCGCCGCGCGGCCGTGGGCGATGCGTGCCATCGCGGCCAGCAATTCGGCGCCGGTGCGCGCCGGCACCGCACCGTGATGGACCAGCGGGTCCGCGCGGTTCGCGGCCACCACAGCCGGATCGCGCGAGAGCAAGGCCGCATCGATCTTCAGCGCCGGGAAGCGCGGCCAGACGCGGCTCATCACATGGCTTGCCGCGAGCATCCAGCGCGGCACGTCGCGGCCGGGCGCGAGCGCCGGGCTCGACAGCAGCAACCCGGCCACGCGCGGCGCGCGCTCGATCGCATGCAGCGCCGCGATCGCGCCGCCCATGCTGTGCCCCATCAGAAACAACGGCACGCCGTCGCGCGCGGCGAACCCGATCAGCGCGTCGGCATCGTCGAGATAGCGGTCGAAGCGCTCGACCCAGGCTCGCGAGCCCGGCGAGCGGCCGTGGCCGCGCAGATCGACGGCGACCAGCTCGATGCCGGCGGCCGCGAGCCGGGCTGCCAGCGCGTCGTAGCGCCCCGCGTGCTCGGCGAGTCCGTGCAGCAGCGCGATGGTCGCGCGCGGCGGGGTAGCGACGGGCCAGCGGCACGCGGCCAGCTCGACGCCGTCGGCGCTGCGCACCCGCGTCCAGGCCGCACCGTCGGGGCCGCCCGGATCTCGGGCCTGGGGGGCGGTGGCATGCATCGGCAAGGTCTCCGGCGGGTTCCAGGATGCCGTCGATCATAGTCGCGCGGCCGGCGCGCCGCGCGGGTCCGATCCTCTAATTTCTCCAGGTTATGAAAGAAACCGAATCGATTATTAAGTGAAATGAGGTGCTTGCGCTAAAATGCGCGGCCATTCCCGGATATGACGGCGGCCGCCGGCGGGCCCGATACGGTCGGCACCGCAGCTTCCGCCGTTTTGTTGACATGATCGAAATTCGCAAGCTGTCGCAGCGTTTCCCTGGCCCGCGTGGCTGGATCGAGGCACTGCATGACGTCAACCTGACGATTCCGCGCGGCGAGGTGTTCGGCATCATCGGCCGCAGCGGCGCGGGCAAGAGCACGCTGATCCGCGCCGTCAACCTGCTGACGCGCCCGAGCGAGGGCAAGGTGGTGGTGGACGGCCGCGACCTGACGCTGCTGTCGGCCGCCGAGCTGCGCGCCGCGCGCCGCGACATCGGCATGATCTTCCAGCACTTCAACCTGCTGTCGTCGCGCACCGTCTACGAAAACGTCGCACTGCCGCTGGAACTGGCCGGCGTCAAGCGCGCCGGGATCGACGCGGCGGTGCTGCCGCTGCTCGAGCTGGTCGGCCTCGCCGCGCAGAAAGACCGCTATCCCGCGCAGATCAGCGGCGGCCAGAAGCAGCGCGTGGGCATCGCACGTGCGCTCGCGAGCAAGCCGAAGGTGCTGCTGTCGGACGAGGCCACCTCGGCGCTCGATCCCGAGACCACGCGCGCGATCCTGGAGCTGCTGCGCCGGATCAATCGCGAGCTCGGGCTCACGATCGTGCTGATCACGCATCAGATGGAAGTGATCAAGCAGGTCTGCGACCGCGTGGCCGTGCTCGACGCGGGCCGCGTGGTGGAAACCGGCCCGGTCATCGACGTGTTCCTGCAGCCGCGCCACGAGGTGACGCGCGCGCTGCTCGGCGACGTGATCGCGCAGGAACTGCCGCCGGCGCTGAAGGCGCGCGTGGCCGACAAGCTCAAGAGCGGGCGCAGCCACCTGCTGCGCCTGGCGTTCACCGGCAGCGGCGTCGATCAGCCGATCCTCTCGGAGACGATCCGCCGCTACGAACTCGATTTCAACATCCTGCACGGCCAGATCGACGAGATCCAGGGGCAGGCGTTCGGCTCGCTCGCGGTGCTCGCGGGCGGCGAACCCGGCAAGGTCGGGCAGGCGCTCGCGTATCTGCGCGAGCAGGGCGTGGTGGTCGAGGAGTTGTCGCATGTTGAGTGAAATGCTGGATATGTTCGTGCAGTCGTTCTGGGAAACGCTGATCATGGTCGGCATCTCGGGCGTGGTCGGCGCGCTGGTCGGGCTGCCGCTCGGCGTGCTGCTCTATCTGACCGACCGCCAGGGCGTGCTGCAGAACCTCGCCGTCAATCGCGCGCTGGGCGGCCTCGTCAATGCCGTGCGCTCGACGCCGTTCATCATCCTGCTGGTGGCGGTGATCCCGTTCACGCGGCTGGTGGTCGGCTCGTCGATCGGCACCGCGGCGGCGGTGGTGCCGCTCACGATCGCCTCGGCGCCGTTCATCGCGCGGCTGGTCGAGACCGCGCTGCGCGAGGTCGATCGCGGCTTGATCGAGGCGGCGCTCGCGATGGGCGCGACCACGCGCCAGATCGTGTTCAAGGTGCTGTTGCCCGAGGCATGGCCCGGCATCGTCGCCGGCCTGACCATCACCTTCGTGTCGCTGGTCGGCTATTCGGCGATGGCCGGCGCGATCGGCGGCGGCGGGCTCGGCGATCTCGGCATCCGCTATGGCTACCAGCGCTACGAGCCGGAAGTGATGTGGACGGTGGTGGTGATCCTGATCGTGTTCGTGCAGATCGTGCAGTCGTTCGGCGACTGGCTGGTGCGGCGGCTCAGTCACCGCTGAGCCCCGTTTCCCCCTCTTCGTTTCCGGAGCCCGACCCAGATGCAGCGACGTACCGTGTTCGCCAGCCTCGTGCTGGCCGGATGGCTTGCCGGGTTCGGCGCCGCGCGGGCGGCGGCCGAGACGATCCGCGTCGGCGTGACGGCGGGCCCGCATGCGCAGGTGATGGAAGTCGTGAAGCGCGTGGCGGCCGGACAGGGCCTCGAGATCCGCATCGTCGAGTTCTCCGACTATGTGCAGCCGGACGCGGCGCTCGCGAGCGGCGAGCTCGACGCGAACAGCTACCAGCATGCGCCGTATCTGGCCGCGCAGGTCCGCGACCGCGGCTACCGGATCGTCGCCGTGGCGAACACGGTCACGTTCCCAATGGGTGTCTATTCGAAGCGCGTGACCTCGCTCGCTGCCCTGCCCAAGGGCGCGCGCATCGCGATCCCGAACGATCCGACCAACGGCGGCCGGGCCCTGCTGCTGTTGCAGAAGCAGGGCGTGATCCGCCTGCGCGCCGGCGCCGGACCGAGTGCCACGCGCTTCGACGTGGTCGGCAATCCGTTGGGCGTGAAGCTGGTCGAACTCGATGCCGCCCAGATCCCGCGTTCGCTCGCGGACGTCGACGCGGCCGCGATCAACACCAACTTCGCGATGGAGGCGGGCCTGCAGCCGAAGCGGGACGCGATCGCGATCGAGGACGCGAACGGCCCCTACGTGAACGTGCTGGCGGTGCGCGCCGCGGATCGCGACAAGCCGTGGGTCGCAAAGCTGGTGGCGGCCTACCATTCCTCGCAGGTCAAGCAGTATCTCGAAGCCAAATTCGGCGGCGCGGTGATAGCGTCTTGGTGAGCGCCGCGGGCGCGAGCATCGGGCGTGCCGGCGATTAGAGGCGAAGGTCGAGAGCCCGGGCTTGGCGTCCGGGTTTTTTCTCTCTTAAAATAGAACGACCGTTCGCTATTGCCGGCGTGTCGCCGAATGACGTTATCCTCGACGGTCGAGGGTCGCATGGCCTGTATCGCCGCCCCTGGCGGGTGACGCTATAGAATGGCCGTCGGTCGTATTCGTAACTTTGGAGCGTGTGCATGAAAATCCTGGTGCCGGTAAAAAGAGTGGTCGACTACAACGTGAAGGTGCGTGTGAAGTCGGACGGAACGGGCGTCGATATCGCGAACGTGAAGATGTCGATGAATCCGTTCGACGAGATCGCCGTGGAAGAGGCGGTGCGCCTGAAGGAAGCGGGCACCGCGACGGAAGTGGTGGCCGTCTCGATCGGCGTGGCGCAGGCGCAGGAAACGCTGCGCACGGCGCTGGCGATCGGCGCCGACCGTGCGATCCTGGTGGAAGCCGGTGACGGCGTCGAGCCGCTGGCGGTCGCGAAGATCCTCAAGGCGCTGGTCGACAAGGAACAGCCCCAGCTGGTGATCCTGGGCAAGCAGGCGATCGACGACGATTCCAACCAGACGGGCCAGATGCTGGCCGCGCTGGCTGGCCTGCCGCAGGCGACGTTCGCCTCGAAGGTCACGATCGCCGACGGCAAGGCCACCGTCGCACGCGAAGTGGACGGCGGCGCGGAAACGCTGGCGCTGACGCTGCCGGCGGTGGTGACCACCGACCTGCGCCTGAACGAGCCGCGCTACGTGACGCTGCCGAACATCATGAAGGCGAAGAAGAAACCCCTCGAGAACGTCAAGCCGGAAGACCTCGGCGTCGATGTCGCGCCGCGCCTGAAGACGCTGAAGGTGGCCGAGCCGCCCAAGCGTGCCGCGGGTGTGAAGGTGGCCGACGTGAAGACGCTGGTCGAGAAGCTGAAGACCGAAGCGAAAGTGCTGTAAAGGGGAGACGAGAAGATGACGATCCTGATCATTGCCGAACACGACAACGCCTCGATCAAGGCGGCGACGCTGAACACCGTGGCCGCCGCGCAGAAGATCGGCGGCGACATCCATGTGCTGGTGGCAGGGCACGAGGCGCAGGGCGCGGCCGACGCGGCGGCGAAGATCGCCGGCGTGGCGAAGGTGCTGCTGGCCGATGCGCCGCAACTGGCCGCCGGTCTTGCGGAAAACGTCGAGGCCACCGTGCTGAACATCGCCAAGGACTATACGCACATCCTCGCGCCGGCCACCGCCTACGGCAAGAACGTCGCGCCGCGCATCGCCGCCAAGCTCGACGTCGCGCAGATCTCCGACATCACGGCGGTCGACAGCGCCGATACGTTCGAGCGCCCGATCTACGCCGGCAACGCGATCGCGACCGTGCAGTCGAGCGATCCGATCAAGGTGATCACGGTGCGCGCGACCGGCTTCGATCCGGTGGCGGCCGAAGGCGGCAGCGCGGCGGTCGAGAAGATCGAGGCGGCCGCCGACAGCGGCAAGTCGCAGTTCGTGAGCCGCGAGGTCACGAAGCTCGACCGCCCGGAATTGACGAGCGCGGCCATCATCGTGTCGGGCGGCCGCGGCCTCGGCAGCGGCGAGAACTACACGAAGGTGCTGGAGCCGCTCGCCGACAAGCTGCAGGCCGCGCTGGGCGCCTCGCGCGCGGCGGTGGACGCCGGCTACGTGCCGAACGACTTCCAGGTCGGCCAGACCGGCAAGATCGTGGCGCCGCAGCTCTACGTCGCGGTCGGCATCTCGGGTGCGATCCAGCATCTGGCCGGCATGAAGGACTCGAAAGTGATCGTCGCCATCAACAAGGACGAGGAGGCGCCGATCTTCAGCGTGGCCGACTACGGCATCGTCGGCGACCTGTTCACGGTCGTGCCGGAACTGGTGGCGGCGCTCGGCTGAGCCGGGGCGCGGCCAACCCGCGTATCGATTGCCGGTGCGGCTGACCGCACGGACCAAGGGGCGCGGCGAGCGCCCCTTTTTTTACCCATAGGCAGACAGAGGAGAGGAGCACCATGAGCTACATCGCGCCCGTCAAGGACATGCTGTTCGTGATGAAGGAGCTGGCCGGCATCGACGACGTCGCGAAGCTGCCGGGCTTCGAGGACGCCGGCTTCGACACCGCGCAGGCCGTGCTCGACGAGTCCGCGAAGTTCTGCGGCGAGGTGCTCGCGCCGCTCAACGTCGAGGGCGACCGGCAGCCGAGCGCGTGGCGCGACGGCGAGGTGGCGGCGACCGCCGGCTTCGGCGAGGCATTCCGGCAGTTCGCCGCGGGTGGCTGGCAGGGACTCCAGCATCCGGCCGAATACGACGGCCAGGGGCTGCCGAAGCTGATCGCCACGGCCTGTATCGAAATGCTGAACGCCGCCAACCTGTCGTTCGCGCTCTGTCCGCTGCTGACCGACGGCGCGATCGAGGCGCTGCTGACGGCCGGCAGCGACGCGCAGAAGGCACGCTACGTGCCGAAGCTGGTATCGGGCGAATGGACCGGCACGATGAACCTGACCGAGCCGCAGGCCGGCTCCGATCTCGCGCTGGTGCGCGCGCGCGCGGAACCGCAGGGCGACGGCTCGTACAAGGTGTTCGGCACCAAGATCTTCATCACCTGGGGCGAGCACGACATGGCGGACAACATCGTCCACCTCGTGCTGGCGCGCACGCCGGGCGCACCCGAAGGCGTGAAGGGCATTTCGCTGTTCATCGTGCCGAAGTTCCTGGTGAACGAGGACGGCAGCCTGGGCGCGCGCAACGACGTGCATTGCGTATCGATCGAGCACAAGCTCGGCATCAAGGCGAGCCCGACCGCGGTGCTGCAATACGGCGACCACGGCGGCGCGATCGGCCATCTGGTCGGCGAGGAGCACCGCGGCCTCGAATACATGTTCATCATGATGAACGCCGCGCGCTTCGGCGTGGGCATGCAGGGCATCGGCGTGGCGGAGCGCGCCTACCAGAAGGCCGCCGCGTTCGCGAAGGAGCGCGTGCAGAGCCGGCCGGTGGACGGCTCGGCGAAACAGTCGGTCACGATCATCCATCATCCGGACGTGCGGCGCATGCTTGGCACGATGCGCGCGCTGACCGAGGGCGCCCGCGCGCTGGCCTATGTCGCCGCCGCGCACAGCGACCACGCGCATGCGCATCCCGACGAGGCCGAACGCAAGCGCCACCAGGCGATCTACGAGTACCTGGTGCCGGTCGTGAAGGGATGGAGCACCGAGATGGTCAACGAGGTCGCCAGCCTCGGCGTGCAGATCCACGGCGGCATGGGCTTCATCGAGGAGACGGGCGCCGCGCAGTATTACCGCGACGCGCGGATTCTCGCCATCTACGAGGGCACCACGGCGATCCAGGCCAACGACCTGGTCGGCCGTAAGACCGTGCGCGACGGCGGTGCGGTGGCGAAGGCGCTGGCCGCCGCGATCGGCGAGACCGTCGAGGCGCTCGGCGCGCACGACTCGCCGGCCTGTGCCGCGATGCGCCGGCACCTGTCGGAGGGCCTGAAGTCGTTCGAGGCGGTAATCGAGTTCGTCGTCGCGAACACCAAGGGCGATCCCAACGCCGTGTTCCTCGGCAGCGTGCCGTACCTGAAGCTGGCCGGCATCGTGCTGGGCGGCTGGCAGATGGCGCGCGCGCTGCTGGCCGCCGTGCGTCTGCGCGAGCACGATACGGCGTTTTACGACGCGAAGATCGCGATCGCGCAGTTCTATGCGCAGCACGTGCTGGTGCAGGCGCCGGGGATTGCCGCGTCGATCGTCACGGCGAGCGGCACCGACAGCGTGCTCGCGCTGACCGAAGACCAGTTCTGACGCCGCGCCAGGCATTGGCCCGTGCCCTGAGGCACAGGTGAAAAGGGCACCCGCGAGGGTGCCCTTCGTCGTTTGGCGCGCGCCGGCGGAGGCGCCGTGCTTACGCGTAGGCGGGGCGCGGGGTGCCCGCCGTCTCGCCGAGATAACGGTGCACCGAGAGGTCGTCGGCCTGGATGGCCGGCTTCCTGCCCGACATCAGGTCGGCCAGCAACTGGCCCGAGCCGCACGACATGGTCCAGCCGAGCGTGCCGTGGCCGGTGTTGAGATAGAGGTTCGGAATCGGCGTGCGGCCCACGATCGGCGTGCCGTCCGGCGTCATCGGGCGCAGGCCGGTCCAGAACGTCGCCTTCGAGGTATCGCCGCCGCCCGGGAACAGGTCGTTGACGCACATTTCGAGCGTCTCGCGGCGCGCCGGGTTGAGGCGCTTGTCGAAGCCGGCGATCTCGGCCATTCCGCCCACGCGGATGCGCGAATCGAAGCGCGTGATCGCGATCTTGTAGGTTTCGTCGAGCACCGTGGAGACGGGCGCGGCCGATGCATCGACGATCGGCGCCGTGATCGAGTAGCCCTTGAGCGGATAGACCGGGATCTTCACGAGGTTCGACAGCAGGCGCGTGGAATACGAGCCGAGCGCGACCACGTAGGCGTCGCCGCGCACCAGCTCGCCGCCGCACTGGACGCCGGCGATCCGGCCGCCCGCCACGGCCAGCGCATCCACCGGCGTGTTGTAGCGGAACTGCACGCCGAGTTCCGCGGCCATCCCGGCGAGCCGCGTGGTAAACAGCTGGCAGTCGCCGGTTTCGTCGCCGGGCAGGCGCAGGCCGCCCGTGAGCTTGTGCGAGACGGCGGCCAGCGCCGGCTCGGCGCGCGCGAGTTCCTGCGCGTTCAGCAGTTCGAACGGCACCTTGGCCTCGCGCAGCACGGCCATGTCCTTCGCCGCGCCGTCGAACTGCGCCTGGGTGCGGAACAGTTGCAGCGTGCCGCCGGTGCGGCCTTCGTATTCGATCTGGGTGTCCGCGCGCAGCGCCTGCAGGCAGTCGCGGCTGTATTCGGCCAACCGTACCATGCGGCCCTTGTTGACCGCATAGCGTTCGGACGTGCAGTTGCGCAGCATCTGCCACATCCATTGCAACTGGAAGCGCGAGCCGTCGAGCCGGATCGCGAGCGGCGCATGCTTCTCGAACATCCACTTGACGGCCTTCAGCGGCACCCCGGGGGCGGCCCACGGCGCCGCGTAGCCGGGCGAGATCTGGCCGGCGTTCGCGAAGCTGGTTTCCAGCGCGGGGCCTGCCTCGCGCTCGATCACCGTCACCTCATGGCCGGCGCGCGCCAGATAATAGGCGCTCGTCACGCCCACCACACCGCTTCCCAGAATCACGACTCGCATAGCTGCTCCGAAATGGAAAAAGCCGGGGGCGCGGAGAAAGCACTTGTCAACTCTTGCTCGCTCGAACCGGCCTAGTTTTTTGCGCTATGGTATTGTCGAATATCTAGGTTTTGTTATTGTATTTTTTAGAAATTCAGAAAAAACACGATGAGAACCCAACGTCAACCAGTCCGCGCGCTCGACAAGCTCGACCGCCGGATTCTGCGGCTGCTCCAGCAGGACGGACGCATGGCGATGAAGGACCTGGCCGAGCAGGTCGGACTGACCGTCACGCCCTGCATCGAGCGCGTGCGGCGCATGGAGCGCGACGGCGTGATCACCGGCTATCACGCGCGCGTGGATCCCGCCCTGCTGGGCGCTGCGCTGCTGGTGTTCGTCGAGATCACGCTCGATCACAAGAGCGGCAACATGTTCGAGCAGTTCCGGCGCGAGGTGATGAAGATCGACGAGGTGCTCGAGTGCCATCTGGTATCCGGCGATTTCGATTATCTGATCAAGGCGCGCATCGGCGAGATGGCGGACTACCGCAAGCTGCTCGGCGACATCCTGCTGCAACTGCCCGGCGCGGTGCAGTCCAAGAGCTACGTGGTGATGGAGGAGATCAAGGAGACCCTGACGATCGCCGTAGACGGCTGACGACCGGGCAACAACTGCGACAACTTGGCAGCGTGGGCCGAATACTGTATAAATAAACAGTATTCGGCCCACGCGACGTTCGCTTGTGCCGGCATGACGAAGAGGCATGATGAGCGATCGATCCGATGTCGAATTTCCGGTGGCGCCGCCCCTGCCGCGCAAGGGCCGCGGCGCGGTGGGCAATCTGCAGGGGCGCTACGAGACGGACCAGCGCGAGCGCGTCGACGACGGCTGGCAGGCAGGCGCCGGCCACGACGAGGCAGAGGGCACGGGCGGGCCTGGTCCGTGTCTGCGCACGCTGGTATTCGACGAGCGCGCGAAAAGCATCCTGACGCGCAACGCCTCGCCCGATATCCCGTTCAACGTCTCGCTGAATCCGTATCGCGGCTGCGAGCATGGCTGCATCTATTGTTTCGCGCGGCCCACCCACAGCTATCTCGGGCTCTCGCCCGGGCTCGATTTCGAAAGCCGGATCTACGCCAAGGTCAACGCGGCCGAGCTGCTCGAGCGCGAGCTCGGCAAGCGCGGCTACGTGCCCGAGCCGATCGCGCTCGGCGTCAACACCGACGCTTACCAGCCCTGCGAGCGCGAGCGCCGCATCACGCGCGACGTGATCCAGGTGATGCACGATCATGGCCAGCCGTTCGCGGCGATCACCAAGTCGTCGCTGATCGAACGCGACCTCGATCTGCTCGCGCCGATGGCCGCGCGCGGGCAGGTGATCGCGGCGGTGACCATCACCACGCTCGATGCCGATCTCGCGCGCGCGCTCGAACCGCGCGCGGCCACGCCCTCGCGGCGGCTGCGCACCATCCGCGCGCTGCGCGAGGCCGGCGTGCCGGTGGGCGTGAGCATCGCGCCGGTGATTCCGTTCGTCACCGAGCCTGACCTCGAACGCGTGCTGGAAGCCTGCGCCGAGGCCGGCGCGACCCATGCGAGCTATATCGTGCTGCGGCTGCCGTGGGAAGTGGCGCCGCTCTTTCGCGAATGGCTCGGCGCGCATTTTCCTGAGCGCGCCGAGCGCGTGATGGCGCGCGTGCGCGACATGCGCGGCGGCAAGGACTACGAGGCCGATTTCCGCAGCCGGATGAAGGGCGAGGGCCTGTGGGCCGATCTGTTGAAGCAGCGCTTCCAGAAGGCGGTCAAGCGGATCGGCCTGAACGAGCGCGCGCGCGGCATTCTCGATTTCTCGCAGTTCCATGCGCCGCAGCGCGTGAAGGAGGCGGCGCGCGCGGGCGCCGGGACGCCGCAGCTGAACCTGTTCTAAAGGCGCCGGCGCGGCAGGCCGACTACTGCGACAGCGCCTTGGCCGCCTGCACCTGCGATTCGAAGTAGGTCTGGAACGACAGCGCGAGTCCCGTCATCAGCAGGAACGCGCCGATCAGCAGCGAGAAGATCACCACCAGCACGACCGTCCAGCCCGACTGGCTGTGGCGGCCGGTGCCGGCATTGAAGCGCGCGTCCCAGCGGTCGTCGGGGCGCAGCCCGTAGACGATCGCGGCCAGGAATGCTGCCAGCAGCGAGATCGCGCCCGGCACGGCGAGGCACCAGCCGAGCCCGGACGCGCGCTCGGTGGCGGCGAGCAGCAGCATGCCGCGCGCGCCGAGCAGCGTGCCGGCCAGATGCGCCCAGCCGGCCGGGTCGCGGTGTCCGTGCAGGTAGAAGCGATGCGCGCCGAACGCACCGAGCAGGAACGAGAGCGCGGCGGCCAGCGTCTTCGAGCGAAAGCGTGGCGGATGCGCAGCGGGCAGGGAGCGCGACGGCTGGCTGGACATGACGATTCGTTAGGAAAGATCCGATAGCAAAGGCGAGGCGGGCAAGGCGTGGCGCCGCGGCCGCAGCGCCTGCCTCATTCTACGCCGCGTCGAAAGCCGCGCTCCGCTGCCGCCGTCAGTGCCCGGTATACGTGATTCGATAGATCGCGCCCGCGTAATCGTCGCTGACGAGCAGCGAGCCGTCCGGCAGCGGCAGCACGTCGGCGGGCCGGCCCCAGACGCTGCCGTCGGGTTGCAGCCAGCCCTGCGCGAACACCTGCATGCGCGCGCCGCGGCCGTCCGGCCCGGCGGTCACGCTCACCACGCGATAGCCGACCTTGCTGCTGCGGTTCCATGAACCGTGCTCGGCGATGAAGATCGCATCGCGATACCCGGCCGGGAACATCGCACCGCGGTAGAAGCGCATGCCGAGCGCCGCCACGTGCGCGCCGAGCTTGAGCACCGGCGGCGTGAAGCTGCTGCATGGATGGCCCTTGCCGTATTGCGGGTCCGGCACGTCGCCGGCATGGCAATACGGATAGCCGAAGTCGAGGCCCGCGCGCGGCGCGTAATTCAGCTCGTCGTCGGGCACGTCGTCGCCGAGCATGTCGCGGCCGTTGTCGGTGAACCACAGCGCGTGCGTCGCCGGATGCCAGTCGAAGCCGACGGTGTTGCGGATGCCGCGCGCGAACACTTGATAATCGCTGCCGTCCGGGTTCATCCGGCCGAGCATCGCGTAGCGGTCGCGATCGGGCCCGCAGATGTTGCAGGGCGCACCGGTCGGCACATAGAGCTTGCCGTCCGGTCCGAACGCGATGAATTTCCAGCCGTGCTGCCGCTCGGACGGCAGCGCGTCGGTCACCACCACCGGCTTGGGCGGCGTGGCCAGCTTCGCGTCGATGTCGTCGAGCCGCAGGATTCGCGAGATCGCCGAGATGTAGAGCGCGCCGTCGCGGTAAGCCACGCCGACCGGCATATCGAGCCCGGAGGCAACCACGTGGCGGCCGGTGACGCGGCCCCGGTCGACCGTCAGCGCATGGACGACGCCGTCGGTCGAGCCGACGTAGAGGACGCCGCGCGGCGACCAGGCCATTTCGCGTGCGGTCGGCACGTCGGCGGCGAACAGCTCGACCTGGAAGCCGGGCGGTACGCGCAGCCGCTCGACGGGCGGGGCGGCGCGGCTGTCGGCGGCGGTCGCGGCGAGCGCGAGACAGGCGGCGCCGGCCGCCTGCAGGCAGCGGCGCAGGGCGGCGAGCGAACGGCGGCGGGCGGAAACGGTCGGGCGCATGGCGGAGCAGGGCGGGAGCGTGCGCGAGGCACCATGCCGGGATTGTAGGAGCTTGCGCGCGGATCGGCAGGCGCTGCACCGCAGCGCCTCGCGAGCCGTCTTTTTTGCGGCATGCCACGGTAAGTGTTTGTTATGCCGCTGGTTTCCAGCTATAATCGCTCGTTTCAGCAGTTTCGAACCCGGTTTTCCCGAAGGATTTCATATGGTTATCATCCGTCTGGCTCGCGGCGGCTCGAAGAAGCGCCCGTTCTACAACATCGTTGCCACCGATTCGCGCAATCGTCGTGACGGCCGCTTCATCGAACGCGTCGGCTTCTACAACCCGGTCGCGACGAAGGGCGAATCGCTGCGTATCGCTCAGGATCGCCTGACGTACTGGCAAGGCGTTGGCGCGCAACTGTCGCCCACCGTCGCTCGCCTCGTGAAGGAAGCGCAAAAGGCGCAGCCGGCTGCCTGACATGGCACGGTTTTCCGGTGGTCGCGGCCGCGAGGTGGTCTGAATGTCCGGTCACGATTCATCCGGCGATGCAAAGCGCGGCACACGCGAAGCTTCGCAGTTTGGTGTGTTCGTCCGCAAGCCGGTCGAGCGCGCGTCCGCCAAGGGCGGCGCGAGGCCGGAAGCAGCAAGCGGGAACCCGGGGCATGCCTCGGCCAGCATCGAGCCGGTGCAGTCCTGGCCTGACGATGCGGTCGAGGTCGGCGCGATCGTCGATGCCTATGGCCTGAAAGGCTGGGTCAAGATCCTGCCCCACGCGGGCGCGGGCCGCGGCGGCGATGCGCTGCTGAAGGCGCGCCTCTGGTGGCTGCGCAAGGATGCCGAAAGCCTGTGCGCGCAGATCACGCAGTCGAAGTTGCATGCCGATACCGTCGTCGCGCATCCGGCCGGCCTGGCCGATCGCGATCAGGCGCTGGCACTGCGCGGCTACCGCGTGTTCGTGCGCCGTGAGGATTTTCCGGCGCTCGACACCGACGAATTTTACTGGGTCGATCTGATCGGCCTGGAAGTGGTCAACGAGGCGGGCACCGCGCTCGGCCGCGTCGGCGACATGATCGACAACGGCGTGCATTCGATCATGCGGGTCGACTATCCGGCCAGCGGCAAGGACGGGCGCCCGGTCACCGGCGAGCGGCTGATTCCGTTCGTCGGCGTGTACGTGAAAACGGTCGATCAGGCGGCGAAGCGCATCGTCGTCGACTGGGAAGCCGATTACTGAAATGAATGACGCCGAGGCGCGCGCGATGCAGTTCGATGTCGTCACGCTCTTTCCCGAGATGTTCGCCGCGCTGACCGACTGGGGCATTACCAGCCGGGCCGTGAAGCAGGGGCGTTTCGGGTTGCGCACGTGGAATCCGCGCGATTTCACCACGGACAACTACCGGACGGTCGACGACCGCCCCTACGGCGGCGGTCCCGGCATGGTGATGATCCCGAAGCCGCTCGAGGCGGCGATCGGCGCGGCGAAGGCCGCGCAGGCCGCCCAGGGCATCGCCGCGACGCGGGTCGTGATGATGTCGCCGCAAGGCGCGCCGCTCACGCACGAACGCGTGATGCGGATGGTCGACGAGCCCGGTGTGGTATTGCTGTGCGGCCGCTACGAGGCGATCGACCAGCGTTTGCTCGATCGCTGCGTGGACGAGGAAATCAGCCTCGGCGATTTCGTGCTGTCGGGCGGCGAACTGCCGGCGATGGCGCTGATGGATGCGGTGGTGCGCCAGTTGCCCGGCGTCCTGAATGATACGCAGTCGGCCGTGCAGGACAGTTTCGTCGACGGCCTGCTTGATTGCCCGCATTACACGCGGCCCGAGGAGTACGAGGGCGCGCGGGTGCCCGACGTGCTGCTCGGCGGCCATCATGCCGAGATCGAGAAGTGGCGGCGCCAGGAAGCGCTGCGCAACACGTGGCAGAAGCGCCCGGACCTGATCGCACGGGCGCGCAGCAAGCAGTTGTTGAGCCGGGCCGACGAGGCCTGGCTGGCAAGTCTCGCGAAGGCCGCGAAGCAAGCCTCGAACTGAGGCGTGCTCGCGGCGGACCGGGAACCAGGCGGTGGCGCGCATGCGTGCGCGGCACCAGTTGTGAATCCATCCTCTATCGGGGCCAGGTCCGGACCGGACAGGCGCAAACGCCGACACGATGGCATTGGGAGCAGTCATGAATCTGATCGCAAAACTTGAGCAGGAAGAGATCGAGCGCGCGCTCGCAGGCAAGACGATCCCCGAATTCGCCCCCGGCGATACGGTGATCGTGAACGTGAACGTGGTGGAAGGTAACCGCAAGCGCGTTCAGGCTTACGAAGGCGTGGTGATCGCGAAGCGCAACCGTGGCCTCAACTCGTCGTTCATCGTCCGCAAGATTTCGTCGGGCGAAGGCGTCGAGCGTACGTTCCAGACGTACTCGCCGCTGCTCGCGAGCATCGTCGTCAAGCGCCGCGGCGATGTCCGCCGTGCGAAGCTGTACTACCTGCGCGAGCGTTCGGGCAAGTCGGCTCGAATCAAGGAAAAGCTGGTGTCGAAGGATCGCGCCGCGGCCCAGCAGGCGTAAATGCTGTAAGGAAAAAGCACCCTTCCGGGTGCTTTTTTTATTCCGGCGCGACAATACGGTTCCGTCTGACTTTTCCGCGAGCGAGCCTGTGATACGCCGTCCGATCATCGATCCCGAAGTGCTGCCTGTCGAATCGACCGGCGCCGGCCTGCCGGAAGTGCCGCGCGAGGTTCTCACACCGGCCGGGCTGCGCGAACGTTTCAGCCAGAGCTACGCCTGGACGCAGGAAGCGCACGAGGCGCGGCAGGTCGATCGCGATCCGCGCGTCGCCGCCGTGCTGGTGCCGCTCGTCGCGCGTGCCGAGGGGCTGACCGTGCTGCTCACGCAGCGCGCCGACCACCTCACCGATCACGCCGGCCAGATCAGTTTCCCCGGCGGCCGCCACGAACCGGGCGACGCCGACGCGACCGCCACCGCGCTGCGCGAGGCGCACGAGGAGATCGCGCTGGGCCACGAGCACGTGGAGGTGCTCGGCGAGTTGCCCGAGTACCTGACCGGCACCGGCTATCGCGTGACGCCGGTGGTCGGCATCGTGCATCCGCCGTTCACGGTGCAGGCCGACACGCTCGAAGTGGCCGAGATCTTCGAGGTGCCGCTCGCGTTCCTGATGACGCCCGCGCATCACGAGGTGCGGCTCTTCAAATGGGAGGGCGGCGAGCGTCGTTTTTTTGCGATGCCCTACCCGAACGGGCGCGACGGCGGCCAGTACTTCATCTGGGGCGCTACCGCCGGCATGTTGCGGAATCTGTATCGCTTCCTGGTCGCGCGCGCCTGAGCCGGCGATGCCGCGCACCGGGCGCGCCGGGGCGGCCCGAAGCATCGGGCGGGTCCGCTGTGCTATCGTTATGCGAAAAATCGCATAACCCAGAACGGCACGGCCTTTCGCATGACTTTCTTTTCGGTTCTCCTCGCCCTCATCATCGAGCAGGTGCGCGCGCTGTCGCCGGGAAATCCGGTGTTCACGCTGTTCCAGCTACATGCGCAAGCCGCCGCGCATGGCTTCGACGCCGGCAAGAACAAGCATGGCGTGCTGGCCTGGCTGGTGGTGGTGGTGCCATGGGTGCTGGCCGTGGCGCTCGTCTATTACCTGCTGTTCAAGCTCAGCTTCGCGTTCGCGTTCGCCTGGAACGTGGTGGTGGTCTATTTCACGCTCGGTTTCCGGCAGTTCAGCCATTACTTCACCGATATTCACCTCGCGCTCAACAACGACGACGTACCGCGTGCGCGCGAAGTGCTCAACGAATGGACCGGACTCGACACCGTGGACATGCCCGTCGGCGAGATCGTCCGACACACGCTGATCCACGCCGTGATCGCCTCGCATCGCCATGTGTTCGGCGTGTTCTTCTGGTTCGTGCTGCCCTTGGGCCCGGCGGGCGCCGTGCTGTACCGGATCGCCGAATATCTGTCGCGCAGCTGGTCGGTGCCGGGCGACGATCGCACCGCCGCATTCTCGAATTTCGCGCAGCGCGCGTTCTTCGTGATCGACTGGATCCCCTCGCGGCTGACCGCGCTCGGCTTCGCGATCGTCGGCAATTTCGAGGACGCGATCTACGCGTGGCGCAACCATACGCGACAATGGCCCGACTCGAACGACGGCGTGCTGCTGGCCTCCGGCAGCGGCGCGCTCGGTGCGCGGCTGGCCGGCCCGCTCGCCGAGCCGTCGAGCGTCGACGCGCTCGCGGTCGGCGACAGCGGCCCGCTCGCGGTCGGCGACGACTGCACGCCGCGCACGCTGCAATCGGCGGTCGGCCTCGTCTGGCGCGCCGTGATCCTGTGGATGATCCTGCTGCTGATGCTGACGCTGGCGGTCTGGGTGTCGTGACCGCGCGGCGCCGGAGCGCGTGCCGCGGACATCGGAACAGCCGGCCGACGCGCCGGCTTTTTCGTTGATGGCGGCGCCGGCCGGCGTGCCTTGCTTTGTCTCGGTGCAGTCCGGGCAGCCCGAGCCGCCCCTGGCCTGAAACACGAGGCCCGCGGCTGAGCTGAGCGCCGGGTGCTCGGCTTGCGCCGTCCTTGCCCGCTCGCCGGCGTGCGCTACCGCCCCGGCGCTGCCTCGTCGTCGCGCGGGTCGCGGATGCGCGCGCAGCGCCAGCAGGCCGTGAACTGGGCTTCGAGCCACTCGCCGCAGCCGCCGCAATGCCAGCGCGGCGCGCCGGCGGGCGGTCCGGCGGTGGCGCCGGCGAGCAGCCGCCGCGCGAGCGCGGTGTCGCGCTCGTCGTGCAGCCAGATTTCCGGGGCGCACTGATCGGGCGGCAGCCCGCCGAGCGCGCCGGTGGCGAAGCGGTTGTGCAGTTCGCAACCGATGCCGGCCGCGCTCAGCAGGTTCACCCAGTGATGGGCGGTGGCGAGATCGGGGGCCGTGAAGCGCATCGCGAAAGGCGGCGGGGCGGCAGGCGGCGCGCTCAGCGCACGATCTGGCTCGCCTCGTGGACGAGCTGCGCGTAGAGCGCGTGGCGCGATTTCGCGATCCGCCCATCCTCGACGGCGGCGAGGATCGCGCAGCCCGGTTCGTGCAGATGATGGCAGTTGTAGAAGCGGCAGTCGGCCAGCAGCGGCCGGAACTCCGGGAACGCGCGTTCGAGCCGGCCTTCCGTCAGGTGATAGAGCCCGAACTCCTGGAATCCCGGCGAATCGATCAGCGCGCCGCCATCGGCGAGCGGATAGAGCCGCGTGAAGGTGGTGGTGTGCCGGCCGCTGTTTAGCGCCGCCGAGATCTCGCGCGTGGCCGCCTCGGCCTCCGGCACGATCAGGTTCACGAGCGTCGACTTGCCCATCCCCGACTGGCCGAGCAGGATCGTCGAATGGCCGGCCAGGCGCGGCATCAGCAGCGCGAGTGCCGCGTCGGGCGCGCCCTTCACCGACAGCTCCACCACGTCGTAGCCGAGCGCGCGGTACGGCGCAAGCCGCTCGCGCGCGACCGGCAGCGCGGCGGCGACGTCGATCTTGTTGAGCACCACGATCGGCTTGAGCGCGTTGGCCTCGGCCGCGATCAGCGCGCGGCCGAGCAGGTCTTCGCTGAAGTACGGCTCGGTGGCGAGCACGATCAGCAACTGGTCGAGGTTCGCGGCGAACAGCTTCGACTTGAACTGGTCCGAGCGGTAGAGCAAGTTGCGGCGCTCGCCGATCTCGACGATCACGCCCTGGTCGGCCGAGCTCTGCTCGTAGAACACGCGATCGCCGACCGCCACCTCGCTCTTCTTGCCGCGCGGAAAGCACTGCAGCATCGGGCCGCCGGCGGCCGGCGCGACGAGATAATGGCGCCCGTGCGCGGCGATCACGCGCCCTTCGAGGCGCCCGGCGCCGGGCGCGCCCGCTTTGGCCGGCCGGGCCGGCGCATTCTGGCGGCCGCGCGTCATGCGTGCCGCAGCAGGCGATCGATCCGCTGCGAAGCCGGCGGATGCGAGTAGTAGAACGCGGTGTAGACGGGGTCGGGCGTCAGCGTCGAGGCGTTGTCCTGGTAGAGCTTCACGAGCGCGTTGACGAGGTCCTGCTTGTCGGTCTGGCTGGCCGCGAACGCATCGGCCTCGAACTCGTGCTTGCGCGAGCTGAGGCTGCCCAGCGGCGTGACGAAGAACAGGAACACCGGCAGCGCGAGGAAGAACAGCACGAGCGCGAGGCCCGCGTTGCTGCCCGTCATCGACGGCAATGCGCCAAGCCCGGTGTAGAACCAGACGCGGCCCGCGAGCCAGCCGAGCAGCGCGAGCAGCACGAGGCTCAGCGCGAACGCGACGATCATCCGCTTCAGCACGTGGCGCAGCTTGAAATGGCCGAGCTCGTGGGCCAGCACGGCCTCGATCTCGCTGCCCGACAGCCGCTCCAGCAGCGTGTCGAAGAACACGATGCGCTTGGTCGCGCCGAAGCCCGAGAAATAGGCATTGCCGTGCGCCGAGCGGCGGCTGCCGTCCATCACGAACAGCCCCTTCGCCGCGAAGCCGCAGCGCTTCATCAGGCCTTCGATGCGCGAGCGCAGCGCCTCGTCGCTGAGCGGTTCGAATTTGTTGAACAGCGGCGCGATGAAGGTGGGAAAGATCACCTGCCCGACCAGCTGGAACGCGGTCCAGACCACCCAGGCCCAGAGCCACCAGAGCGGGCCGGCGCGGTTCATCAGCCACAGCACGACGAACAGCAGCGGCAGGCCGAACGCGGCGCCCAGCAGCGTGCCGCGCACGAGATCGGTGACGAACAGCCGGCGCGTCATGCGGTTGAAGCCGAAGCGGGCCTCGATGCCGAACTGGCGGTAATAGTTGAACGGCAGTTCCACCGCGCTCGTGATCAGCAGCACGAGCGCGATCAGCGCGATCTGCTGGCCGTAGCCGGCGCCGAGCCAGCCGCGCAGCGCCTGATCGAGCGCGCCCACGCCGCCCAGCAGCGTCAGCGCGATCAGCACCACGGCGCTCGCGACCACCTCGAGCATCGCCAGGCGCGTGCGCGCCACGGTGTAGTCGGCCGCGCGCTGGTGCGCGACCAGCGTGATCGTCTCGCGGAACTGGCCCGGCACGCTGGCCCGATGGGCGGCGACGAAGCGGATCTGGCGCGAGGCGAGCCAGAGCTTGGTGCCGACCATCGCGAGGATGGCGGCGGCGAACAGCAGGGTGAACGGTTGGGCGGACATCGGAAGGGAGCCAGTGGTATCTATGCGAGAATTATATGTTCTTGCGGTCGGGGCCCGCTCATCGGTCTTCGGCTGCCTTGGCGGCGCATTCGCCACCGCCGATTCTCCAGGAAAACCGTATGACCGAAACCCCCGAACCCGCCGGCCAGAGCGCGCTCGTGCGCAACGAACTGAATCTCGTCTGGCTCGACATGGAAATGACGGGTTTGAACCCGGATAGCGACCGCATCATCGAGATCGCCGTGGTCGTCACGAACTCGACGCTCGACAAGGCCGTGGAAGGCCCGGTGCTCGCGATCCACCAGAGCGACGAGACGCTCGCGAAGATGGACGCCTGGAACCAGTCGACGCACGGCCGCTCGGGCCTGATCGACCGCGTGCGCGCCTCGACCGTGAGCGAGGCCGCGGCCGCCGCACAGATCGAGGCGTTCCTCGCGCAGTACGTGTCGCCCGGCAAATCGCCGATGTGCGGCAACTCGATCTGCCAGGACCGCCGCTTCATGGCGCGCTGGATGCCCGAGCTCGAGCGCTTCTTCCATTACCGGAACCTCGACGTCAGCACGCTGAAGGAGCTGTGCCGCCGCTGGCAGCCGGCTGTCTACAAGGGCTTCCAGAAGCGCGCGATGCATACGGCGCTGGCCGACATCCACGAGTCGATCGACGAGCTCAAGTATTACCGCGAGCATTTCCTGATTCCGGCCGCGAGCACCGCGCCCGACGGCGTCTGACGCTGCGCGCGAAGGTGGCGCACGGCGGCGCACGGCGGCGCGCGCGGGGACGGCCATGGCCGTGGCCGCGCCGGGCCTCACGCCTCGCGCGGCGGCCGCTGCGCGCTCTTGGGCCGGAACGCGGCCGTGACCTCGGGGCGCGTCTCGATGTAGGGGCCGCCGATCAGGTCGATGCAATACGGCACCGCGGCGAAGATGCCCGGCACCACCACGGCGCCGGCCGCGTCGCGCAGTCCCTCGAGCGTTTCCCGGATCGATTTCGGCTGCCCCGGCAGGTTGATCACGAGCGCCGCGTGGTCGGCCGTCTCGCGGATCACCGCGACCTGCCGCGAGAGGATCGCGGTCGGCACGAAACGCAGGCTGATCTGACGCATCTGTTCGCCGAAGCCCGGCATTTCCCTGGTGGCGATCGCAAGCGTCGCCTCCGGCGTCACGTCGCGCCGCGCCGGGCCGGTGCCGCCCGTGGTCAGCACCAGGTCGCAGCCGGCGGTGTCGATCAGTTCGACGAGCGTGGCCGAGATCAGCTCGGCCTCGTCGGCGATCAGGCGCGTCTCGGCGCGCCACGGCGAGACGAGCGCGCCGCCGAGCCAGCCTTCGAGCGCCGGGATGCCCTGGTCCTGGTAGTCGCCGCGGCTCGCGCGGTCGCTGATCGACACGAGGCCGACGATCAGTTCGTCGGGGTGCTTACGCTTCGTCGTCATGGTCGTGATCCTCGTCGTGATCCTCGTCGCGCTCGCCGTCGGCCTCGCCCGGCGTGCCGCTCGCGGTCTTGATCCACTGGAACAGCTCGCGGAAGTAGCGCGGCGGCTTGCCCTGCTCGGCTTCCTTGCGCGCGTTGCGGATCAGCGTGCGGCCTTCCTGCACGTCGGCGGCCGGATAGTCGCGGATGAAGGCGGTCAGCGCCTCGTCGGCGGCGAGCAGCTGGTCGCGCGTGCGCTCGATCCAGTGCAGCCGCGCGGTTTCGGCCTTGTTCACGCCGCGCTGGGCGTCGAGCGCGGACTTGAGCGCCTCGATCTCGGGCTCGGTCAGCACGCGCATCACCTTGCCGATGTACTGCAGCTGGCGGCGCTTGCCTTCGTGGTCGGTGATGCGGCGCGCCTCGCGCACGGCGTCGCCGAGGCTCTCCGGCATCGGCATGCGCTTGAGCGCGTCCTTCGGCAGCTCGACCAGGTCGCGGCCAAGCTGCTGCAGCGCATGCATCTCGCGTTTCAGTTGCGACTTGCTGGGGCGGTCGTAGCCGTGGCCGCTGTCGTCGTCGGCGGGCTCGATCGGTTGGATACGGGTTTTGCGGTTCATGGGCGAGATTGTATCGCGCCGCGAGCCGCCGCCGGTCGCGCGGAGGGGGCGGCATGGGTAGGTGGCGGCGGCCGGACCTTGTTATGATCGCGGGATACGCCAATTTCGAAACAAGCGGGTGCCCGCGCCCGCCACCGGATATCACGACGATGCCTGCCCATATCGACGCACCCGCGCGCCATTTCCCGCACACGCAGGAGCAACTGAAAGAAATCGCCTCGGACATCCTCCGGCACGCGAAGTCGCTCGGCGCGACCGACGCGGCGACCGAAATCTCCGAAGGCGACGGCCTGTCGGTGTCGGTGCGGCGCGGCGAAGTCGAGACGATCGAGCACAACCGCGACAAGATGGTCGGGGTCACGGTGTTCATCGGCAAGAAGCGCGGCAACGCCAGCACCTCGGACTTCTCGTCGAGCGCGCTGAAGGACACGGTCGCGGCCGCCTACAACATCGCGCGCTTCACGGCCGAGGACGATGCGGCGGGCCTGGCCGAAGCCGAGCTGCTGGAGACGGCGCCGCGCGACCTCGATCTCTACCACCCGTGGGCGCTGAGCGCCGACGAGGCCGTCGAGATCGCGCGCCGCGCGGAGGACGCCGCGTTCGCGGTCAGCCCGCAGATCCGCAATTCCGAAGGCGCGAGCGTGTCGGCGCAGCATTCGCAGTTCGTGCTGGCCACCTCGCGCGGCTTCCTGGGCGGCTACCCGTATTCGCGTCACTACGTGGCCTGCGCGCCGATCGCCGGCAGCGGCCGCAACATGCAGCGTGACGATTGGTACAGCTCGAAGCGCAACGCCGCCGAGCTCGCCAGCCCCGAGGCGGTCGGCCGTTACGCGGCCGAGCGCGCGCTGGCGCGCATGGGTGCGCGCCGGCTCGACACGCGCAAGGTGCCGGTGCTGTTCGAGGCGCCGCTCGCGGCGGGCCTGCTCGGCGCCTTCGTGCAGGCCACCAGCGGCGGCGCGCTCTACCGCAAGACCACCTTCCTCGTCGACAGCCTCGGCAAGCCGGTGTTCGCGCCGCACGTGCAGGTGCTCGAGGATCCGCACGTGCCGCGCGCGATGGGCAGCGCGCCGTTCGACGAGGAAGGCGTGCGCACGCAGGCGCGCAGCGTGGTGAAGGACGGCGTGGTGGAAGGCTATTTCCTGTCGACCTATTCGGCGCGCAAGCTCAAGACGCAGACCACCGGCAACGCGGGCGGCTCGCACAACCTCGCGCTGCGCAGCACCGGCACGAAGGCGGGCGACGATTTCGACGCGATGCTGAAGAAGCTCGGCACCGGCCTGCTGCTGACCGAGCTGATGGGGCAGGGCGTGAACTACGTGACGGGCGACTATTCGCGCGGCGCGGCGGGCTTCTGGGTCGAGAACGGCGTGATCCAGTACCCGGTGGAAGAGATCACGGTGGCGAGCACGCTGCAGGAGATGTTCCGCCACATCGTCGCGATCGGCGCCGACACGATCGTGCGCGGCACCAAGGAAACCGGCTCGGTGCTGATCGAGCAGATGACGATCGCCGGGCAGTGAGCGGCGCGCGGGCTTGCCCCGCGCCGGGCTGAAGCAGGAAGCGCCGCGCGAAGCGGCGCTTTTTTTTATCGGCGCGGTGGGGGCGCAGGCAGGCAGCGGGCCGGGCTCGTCAGGGCGCAGGCGCGCGCACGTAGACCACGAACGCGTAGTCGAAGTCGTTCGGCGCGGCCGCATGATGGCGCTCGCGCGACACCTCGCGCCACTGCGCCGGATCGGGGGCCGGGAAATGCGCGTCGCCGTCGAAATCGGCGTCGATCTCGGTGACGATCAGCTTGTCGGCGGCGTGCAGCCCCTCGGCGTACAGCTGCGCGCCGCCGATCAGGAAGGCTTCGGCCGCGCCGTCGCGTGCCGCCGCCGCGAGCGCCTCGGCCAGCGAGCCGGCCACGTCGCAGCCGTCGAAGCGCCGCGTCGCGTCGCGCGTGACGACGATGTTGCGGCGCCCCGGCAGCGGCCTGCCGATCGATTCGTGGGTCTTGCGGCCCATCACGATCGGCGCGCCCATCGTGGTGCGCTTGAAGAACGCGAGATCCTCGGGGAGCTTCCAGGGAAGCTGGTTGTCGCGGCCGATCACGCCGTTGCGGGCGCGCGCGACGATCAGGCTCAGGGTCGTCATGGGAGATCCGGGGGCGGGCGGGAAAGCCGCCGATTCTACCGGATCGCCGGGCGGGGCCGGCCGGCGGGTGCGCGTCGCTGCCTGCCGGGCGCCTGGCCGCCGCGCACCGCGCGAACCGAGCCGATCGCAGGTGGCGCGTTGCCGGCTCGCTGCGCCCGCCGCCGGCCGCGCGGCGCGAGGCTTGTTAGAATCGCCGGGTGTGGCCGCGCTCGCGGCCGAAGGAACCCGCATGAAACAGTATCTCGATCTCGTCCGCACCATCCTCGACACCGGCTCCTGGCAGGAAAACCGCACCGGCGTGCGCACCATCGGCATTCCCGGCGCGATGCTGCGCTTCGATCTCCAGCAGGGCTTTCCGGCGGTCACCACCAAGAAGCTCGCGTTCAAGTCCGCCATCGGCGAACTGGTCGGCTTCCTGCGCGCCTCGCGCAGCGCCGCCGAGTTCCGCGCGCTCGGTTGCAAGGTCTGGGATGCCAATGCGAACGAGAACGCCGCCTGGCTCGCTAACCCGTATCGCACCGGCGTGGACGACCTCGGCGACGTGTATGGCGTGCAGTGGCGCCGCTGGCCCGGCTACAAGGTGCTCGACGCGCAGGCCACGGCGCAGCTCGAGGACGCGCTCGCGCGCGGCTATCGCATCGTCACGCGCTTCGACGAGGCGGGCGCGCAAAAGCTGCTGTTGCACAAGGCGATCGACCAGCTGCGCGACTGCCTCGACACGATCATGCGCGACCCGTCGAGCCGGCGCATCCTGTTCCACGGCTGGAATCCCGTCAAGCTCGAGGAAATCGCGCTGCCGGCCTGTCATCTGCTCTATCAGTTCCTGCCGAATCTGGCGAAGCGCGAGATCTCGCTCTGCCTGTACATCCGCAGCAACGACGTGGGGCTCGGCACGCCGTTCAACCTCGCGGAAGGTGCGGCGCTGCTGGAGCTCGTCGGCCGGCTGACGGGATACCAGCCGCGCTGGTTCAGCTATTTCATCGGCGACGCGCACATCTACGAGAACCAGCTCGACATGCTGCGCCAGCAGCTCGAGCGCGAGCCCTACGAGAGCCCGCGCCTCGAGATCGCCGAGCGCGTGCCCGACTACGCGAAGACGGGCGTCTACGCGCCCGAATGGCTGGAGCGGATCGAGCCGGCCGATTTCACGCTCGCCGGTTACCGCCACCACGCGCCGCTGAGCGCGCCGATGGCGGTCTGAGGCAGGCGCCGGGCAGGCGGCCCGGCAGCGCAGCGTCACCCGCCCGCGCGAGGTCGGCGCGGGCGGGTTGCTGCCGGCTCGTTGCCGGAGCGGACCGGACGTGTGGCCGCGCGCGTTGGCCGGCGGCGACGGCGTACCTCAGCCGTGCGCGGCATGCCCCTGATGCGCCGCCTCCTGCGGACGCGGCTGCGATGGCGCCTGGTGCGGCATTTCCATGTGCGGCTGGGCCATGTGCTGCGGCTCCATGTGCGGCTGCGGCTGGGGGCGCTCGAAATGCGGCTGCGGTGCCGCCATGCGTGGCGTCTCGGCGCGCGGCTGCTGCTGCGGGCGCTCGAAGCGGGGGGCCTCGGCGCGCGGCTGCGGGCGTTCGAAGGCGGGCGCCTCGACATGCTGCTGCGGGGCCGGCATCGGCACCGGCTGTCGCCCGAAATCGGGCCGGGGCGCGTTCATGTGCGGCGCCTGTTGCTCGGCGCGCGGCTCGGTGGGCACCTGCCTCTCCTGCGCCGCGTGCGGCGCCGGGACCGGCGCGAAGCCGTGTCCGCCCGGGCTCGGCACGCCGTTGACATGCGGCTGCCGGTTCTGTCCGTTCTGCTGTCCGACGTTCGGGTGAAGCTGAACGCCCTCGCCGCCGTGCTCGACCGGCGCGTCGTGGCGCGGGAAACGGCCGTCGGCGCGCTGCTGCGCGATCGGCGCATGCGGCTGGGTCCACGCCGGCTGGCCGCCACGGGCCGCCTGCTCGGGCGGCTGCGCGCCGCCCGGCTGCCACGCCCCGGCGGGAGGGCGCGGCACGCCGTTGCCAGGCAGCGCGGCGCCCGACCGTGCGAGGCCGGCGGCCGGCATCACGGCCGCGCCGGGGCGCGCCGCCGGCCCGGCGCGGCCCGTTTGCAGCACCGGCCCGTGCGTGTTCACGAGCTGCACGCCGCGCATCGCCCACGGGCCGCGACCGTCGGCCGGGGCACCGCCGCCGGCCGCCGGCCGGACCGGCCGCGGCGCGTAGTTCGGCGGCGGTGCGGTGCGGATCACCGGCGTGCCCGCGCCCGGCACGCTGCCGCCGTGCTGCGCATACTGCTGTGCCTGCCGGTCGTGGAACGCGGCCGGTACGGCCGGATTGCGGGTGGCCACGACCGGATGCGCGAACGCGGCCTGCGGCGGCCGGTAGGCCGCGTTGCGCAGGCCGCCCGAGAAGCTCTGGCGCACCGGCGCTACTGCGGGCGCGCCCGCGCCGATGCGCGCGTTGCGCCATTGCTGCGGATCGACGTGCTGCGCGAAGTGCGCGACGGGCTGGCCGTGCATGAACGCCGTCGCCGGCACGGCGGTGATGGCGTTGTGTACGTGATAGTTCACGTAGGTGTTGTGGATGGTGGTGATGTTGGTGATGTTGACGGTCTGGTTGATGACCACCGGCCGGTTCACGCGTTCGTAGTAATGCGGGCTCCAGCCCTGCCAGCCTGGGTGCCAGACATCGCGCGGGCCGAGCGGGAACCATGCGATGCCGGCGGCGAGCGCGCCGCCCGCGGCCAGTCCGACGCTCCAGTCGAAGCCGCCGCCCCCGCCGCCCACGAAGGCCACTAGCGCCGGCGCATAGCAGGGCGGCGCGGCCGGCACGAGCGGGCCGGGCACCCAGCCCCAGCTGTCGTCGATATAGGCCCAGCGGCCGTAGTGGTAGGGTGCGAAGCCCCACGGCGCGTCGTCGACCCAGGTCCAGCCCCACGGCGCCTGCCAGATCCAGTGGCCGGTGTGATAGGGAGCCCAGCCGGCCGGCACGTTGTTCGGAATCCAGACCGCGCCGTACTCGGGCGTCTCGTGCCAGCTGCCGTTCGCGTCGAGATCCTGATAGCCGGGGATGTCGCGCGACACGTAGCGGGCGGAGATCGAGCGATCCTCGGCCGCGTCGCGCGCGTCGCCCCACGTGTCGAATGCGTCGGGCGCGGGCGCCGCGCCGCTGCCGGCCGTCTGCAGGGCGGTGCCGGTGAAGCTGATTTGCTGGCCGGGACCGATCGGCATCTGGCCTTGGTCGCCGTACGCGGTCGCGCTGCCGCTGCGCACCGTGACGGTGGTCGAGCCGCCGTCCGGCGCGACGTCGACGCGATAGTCGCCGGGACCGTTGATCGCCAGCGCGAGGTTCGGCGTGTCGATTTCATAGGCGCTGCCGGGCGGCTCCTCGCGCACGTGCGTCGACAGCGTGCCGAGCGCCACCTTGAGCTGGGCGCTCCTATCGTCGAGATTCAGGATCGAGAGCGAGGTCGATTGATCGAGCCGCACCGCGGTCGAGCCGATATGCATTTCCGAGCGGCCGCCGCGATCGTTCCAGAGCTGGTCGCCGGTGGTCAGCGGGCGGTTCACGGCGGCGTAGGACCAGTCGCTCGCGCCGGCGGGCTCGGTGGTCACCGGGCCGGATAGATAGTCGAGCCGCGCCACGCGCGAGGGCGGGTCGCCCCCCGGCTGCTGCGCGGCAGGCGCGGAGGGCGGCGTCTGGGCGAGCACGCCCGGCGCGGCGAGGCCGAGCGCCGTGAAGGCGGCGAGGGCCAGCGCGGCCAGTGCGCTCGGCGAGGTGGTCAGGAACGAAGCGCGGCGTGATGTCATGTTGAACTCGTGGCTCGAGATCCGGCGCGTCGGCGCACCGGTGAGCTCACTCTACCCGCGCCCGATGTTTCCGAACGCCCGCTTTTGTAATGCGCCTCGCGATCCCTGTAACAAACCATGTCGCCGCGCGTGCTTCGTCAACCGCCTGAAAATCCGCTGTCAACCGGCGGTAAGCAGGCGTGCGAACTGACGCCGTCCTTCCGGCGTGACGCGCAGCAGGCGCGGCTTGCCGGCGGACTCGATCCAGTGCTGCGCGCGGAACGCGTCGAGCAGCGCGGCGCCGAGCGCGCCGGCCAGATGCGCGCGCCGTTCGCTCCAGTCGAGGCAGGTGCAGGCGAAGCGCCGGCGGCGCTGCCGCTCGCGGCCCAGATCGATCTGCCAGCGCGCGAATTGCACCGCGCCGGCCGGTGTGACCTCGACCTCGCGCGCGCCGGCGCTCAGCCAGCCGGCATCGAGCATGCGTTCGTAGAGCTGCACCGCGAGTTCGCCCGCCATGTGGTCGTAGCAGGTGCGCGCGTGGCGCAGCGCGTGCGGCACGGTGCGTGCGGGCCGGCTGGCCTCGGGCGGCCTGGCGGTCGCGGCGGCCTGCGCGAGATTCGCGAGCGCCTCGATCGAGGCGGCGACCTCGGACGAGGCGATCCGGTAATAGCGATGCCGGCCGCGCACATCGGGCACCAGCAGGCCGCCGTCGGTCAGGCGCGCGAGATGCGCGCTGCCGGCCGACGGCGAGAGTCCGGCGATTCGTGCGAGTTCGCCGGCCGGGCGCGCGCTGCCGTCCATCAGCGCCCATAGCATGGCCGCCCGTGCCGGGTCGGCGAGCAGCGCGCCGATCCGGCTCAGGCCGGGAAAGTGCGGGTCGGTGGCGATCATGGGCGGGCTCCGTGGGGCGGGGGTGGTAGCAGTGTAGGCGCGGCGCGGATTCGATGATTTTGGCCGTCGTGAAATGTCGAAGGCGCGTCCGCTGCCGGAGGCGCCGCGTAGAATGCGCTCCATCCGGTAGCGAGAGGAAACGATCATGCGCAAACTGACCAAGGTCTGGCTGGCGGCACTGGCCGTGGCGCTCGTCTGCGCGGGCTGCGCGAACGGCGGCGCGGCGGGCGGCGACGCGGGCCACGGCAGCATCGAGATGTACGGCACGATCGACCAGGGCATCAGCGTTCACAACTGAGCCACGCGCGCACCTCGGCGGACGGACATCGCAGGAAGGGATGGGCGCGGTGCATCGTCGCGGCCCCGTATAATCGGCGCATCCACACGATACCGCCCGAAACGGAGCCCAAGATGTCGAAATCCCCGCCCACCGCGCCGCTCGATCGCTCCGAGACCGTGTTCCGTTTCCTCGCCGAGCCGACCTCCGTGAACTTCGGCGGCAAGGTTCACGGCGGTGCGCTGATGAAGTGGATCGACGAAACCGCCTATGCCTGCGCGGCGATCTGGTCGAGCCGCTATTGCGTGACCGTCAGCGTCGGCAACATCCGTTTCCAGCGGCCGATCCTGGTCGGCAACCTGGTCGAGTTGAAGGCGCGCGTGGTCGCCACGGGCCGCACCAGCATGCACATCCACGTGTCGGTTCAGGCCGGCGATCCGAAGGGCGGCGTGCTGCGCCAGACCACCGACTGCCTCGTGGTGTTCGTGGCGGTGGACGAGAACGGCAACCCGCTGCCGGTGCCGCCCTTCGTGCCCGTCACCGACGAGGAGAAGCGTCTCGCGCAGTACGCGATGGACGTGCGCGCGGCGCTCGACAAGATCGTCGAGCTCAAGCCCGAGGAAGTCGCGAAGGGCTCCGTCTGAAACGGCCGGGGCCGGCGCGCGACGGACGATGCGCGAGCCCGGACCCGGCAGTGATGCCGGCCGGCGCGTCCGCCCCACCGCCCGGGCCTGCCGGGCATCGCGGCGGCGCCGGCCGTGCCGCTCAGGGCTTGCCGATCATCTCGGCCGGCTTGACCCACTCGTCGAATTGCGCCTCGCTCACGTAGCCGAGCGCGAGCGCGGCGGCCTTCAGCGTGGTGCCGTCCTTGTGCGCCTTCTTCGCGATCTGGGCGGCCTTGTCGTAGCCGATGTGCGGATTGAGCGCCGTCACCAGCATCAGCGATTCATTGAGCAGCGTGTCGATGCGTGAACGGTTCGGCTCGATGCCGACCGCGCAGTGGTCGTTGAAGCTGAGCGCGCCGTCGGCCAGCAGCCGCACCGACTGCAGCACGTTGTGCGCGATCATCGGACGGAACACGTTCAACTCGAAGTTGCCGCTCGCGCCGCCGAAATTCACCGCCACGTCGTTGCCGAACACCTGGCAGCACAGCATCGTCACCGCCTCGGACTGGGTCGGGTTCACCTTGCCCGGCATGATCGAGCTGCCCGGCTCGTTTTCCGGGATCGACAGCTCGCCGAGACCGCAGCGCGGGCCGCTGGCGAGCCAGCGCACGTCGTTGGCGATCTTCATCAGGCTCGCGGCGACCGTCTTCAGCGCGCCGTGCGCGAACACCAGCGCGTCGGCCGCGGCCATGACCTCGAACTTGTTTGGTGCCGTGACGAACGGCAACTGGGTGAGCCGGCCGATTTCGTCGGCCACCGCCGCCGCGAACTGCGGATGTGCGTTGAGGCCGGTGCCGACCGCGGTGCCGCCCTGCGCGAGTTCGTACAGATGCGGCAGCGTCGATTCGACGTGGCGGATGCCCTGGTCGAGCTGCGCCACGTAGCCCGAGAACTCCTGGCCGAGCGTGAGCGGCGTGGCGTCCTGCAGGTGCGTGCGGCCGATCTTGACGATCGCGGCGAACGCCTTCGACTTCTCGTCGAGCGTCGCGCGCAGGCGCTTCAACGCCGGCAGCAGCCGGGCGTGGATCGCGAGCGCGGCGGCGATGTGCATCGCCGTCGGGAACACGTCGTTCGACGACTGGCCGCGGTTCACGTCGTCGTTCGGGTGGACCTTGCGCGACTCGCCGCGCACCCCGCCCAGCAGCTCGCTCGCGCGGTTCGCGATCACCTCGTTGAGGTTCATGTTGGTTTGCGTGCCCGAGCCGGTCTGCCAGACCGCGAGCGGGAACTCGTCCGGGTGCCTGCCGGCGATGATTTCGTCGGCTGCCGCCACGATCGCGTTCGCCTTGTCCTCCGGCAGCACGCCGAGCTCACGGTTGACGCTGGCCGCCGCGCGCTTGATCAGCGCGAGCGCATGGATCAGCTCGGGCGACTGCTTTTCCGTTGAGATCCGGAAGTTCTGCAGCGAACGCTGCGTCTGGGCACCCCACAGGCGGGCGTCCGGCACCGCGATTTCGCCGAACGTGTCGCGTTCCATCCGTACTGCTTCGCTCATCTTGATGACTCCGTCACTGAGAAAGGGACCATGCCGCGCGGCGCACGGCATGAAAGCGCAAGTGGGGACGGGCACCGTTCTGGCGACGGCGTCCGGAGGCGACCAGCATAGCGCCGCGGCCGATTTCACGTCGGCTCGCGGCGCAGGCGGTCAGCGGCCGGCCAGCATTGAGGTCTTGCGGTGGAAGCGCCACGTCATCAGCACCGCGACGCTGGCGAGGCCGGCCGCGAGGCCCCACCAGAGCCCGCGCGCGCCCAGCCCGACATGGAACGCGAACCAGTAGCCCACCGGGAAGCCGATGCCCCAGTAGCCGATCGTGGCGGCCAGCATCGGCACGCGCGTGTCCTTGAGGCCGCGCAGGCAGCCCGAGCCCACTGTCTGCACGCCGTCGACGATCTGGAACAGCGCGGCGATGCCGAGCAGCGAGGCCGCCAGCGCGATGGTGCGCGCGTTGGCCGGGTCGTCGAGACGCAGATAGAGCCCGACGATCGCGTGCGGCGCGACGATCATCACGAGCCCGGACAGCAACATGAACGCGGCGCCGAGCCCGATCGCGACGAAGCCCGCGTGGCGAGCGGCGAGCGGCGCGCCGGCGCCGACCCAGTAGCTCACGCGCACGTTGGCGGCCTGGCCGATCGCGAGCGGCACCATGAAGGTGACCGAGGCGATGTTGAGGGCGATTTGGTGCGCGGCGAGCGAGGTCTCGCCGAGCACGCCGATCGTGAGGCCGGTGGCGAGGAACAGGGTCGACTCGACCCCGTAGGTGATCGCCACCGGCCAGCCGATGCCGACCAGCTCGCCCATCAGCGGCAGCTTCGGGCGCGAGGCCGCGACGAACTGGCGGTAGGCCGGCCGGCCATGCAGCAGCAGCATGAGCGAGATCGCGGTGAGCCAGATGGTGAGGGTGGTGGCCGCCGCCGAGCCGAGGAAGCCAAGCCGCGGCAACCCGAACGCACCGTGGATCAGCCCGTAGTTCAGCACCGCGTTGACGCCGACGCTCGCGATCGACACCCACAGCAGGCGTCGCGCCGCGCCGATCGCCGGCAGGAACGAGCGCATCAGGCCGACGCCGATCAGGCTGCCGGGCGCGGCCAGACTCAGCACGCGCGTGTATTCGCCGATGTGGTGGGCCAGCATCGGCGGCTCGTGGAACATCAGCAGCAGCGGCTCGGTGTAGAGCAGCACCGCGATCGCCGGCACCGACAGCAGCAGCGCGAGCACCACGCCGGTCCAGTAGATGTGGGGAATCTGGCTGTCGTCGCGGGCACCGCGCGCGTGGGCGACACTGACGCTGACCGAGCTCAGCACGCCCTGCAACACCGTGACGGCGACGAAGAACAGCGTGGCGCCGAGGCCGCCGGCGGCGAGCGCATCGGGACCGAGCGAGCCGAGCAGTACCGTGTCGGTGACGCTCATCGCCATCTGCGAGAGCTGTGCGATCGCAAGCGGCGCGGCCAGACGGGCGGTGTCGGCTGCGTGGCGGGAAAAGGAGGGCGGCGCGAGAGCGGCGCGCGAGAAATCGTGACGCGGCATGAGCGGTGCGCGCGAGTGCGAGCCCGCGCGGCGTTGTTGTACTGGGACGGCAAGCTTACGGGTTTCGCTTCCCGCTGTCGAATCGCGCCGCGCAGGGGCCCGACGTGCCGGCGGGCAGCGCCGCACGCACCTCGGCGGGGTGCGGCGAAGCCGAACCTGACCCTTAAGCGCCGTGGACGGCGATGCGCGTGTCCTCGAACAGCACCACTTGGCCCGCGCGGATCTTGCAGGTCTTGCGCAGCTCGACGGCGCCGTCGACGCGCACCGCGCCCGAGGCGACCAGGACCTTGGCGGAGCCGCCGCTGTCGGCCACGCCGGTGATCTTGAGCAGGTTGTGCAGTTCGACGAATTCGCCGGTCAGCGTGAAATCCAGATTGGGCATCGAATGGCATGCACGGCGTGCGCGCATGAGTAAAAAAGACAAGGCTTCGCATCATAAGCCAGCGCGATCACCGCGGCGAGCGCCGCGTGAGGCCGGCACCGCCGGCGCCGGCCAGTTCTGCGCAAAGCCCGCCGCGACGGGCACGGGCGGCGCATCGGGCGCGGCGCGCGCCGCGCCCGGGGACTTACCGGACGCGCGCTGCCGGATCGGGAACGAACGCTGCGCAAGCCTTGAGGCCGGCATCGACGACGCGACTCCGAGACGGCGTAAACCCGACCGCATGGGTGGTGGCAGGCGCTGGTGCGCCGGCCGCGAGCCGCCGGCGGCGGGCGTGCGCCGGCCGGGCAGCGATGGCGGCCATGACGGCGACCCGGCCCGGCCGGCCGCCGGCATTTCATGAACCTGCCGCCCGTTGCGGCGGCGTGGCGCGGTTCGCGGTCGAGCCGTGTCCCATTCACCCGAGGAGAAATGTCATGTCCGGAATTCGTATGAAGCTGATGAGCGCGCTTGTCGTGACCACCATGGCGTTCGGCGCGACCGCCGCCATGGCCCAGGCTGGTGGCGGCGCAGGTGGCGCAGGCACGGGCGCTGGCGCTGGTGCCGGTGGTGGCGGCGGCGGTCCGTCGGGCGGCGCCGGCATGAGCGCCGGCGGCGGTACCGACGCCGCACCGACCGCGCCGGGCACCGGTCCGGGCGCCGGCGGCACGGGCGCCAAGCATTCGACGGCGCCGCATGCGAAGATGCGCTCCCATAGCTCGATGCACGGCGCGAAGTCGAAAGCGGGCGATGCCGTGAACGGCAATACCAACGGCATGTCGCCGATGGCGCCGTCGGGCGGCGGCAACGGCTCGCAGTCGCAGTAAGCGACACCGGCGCCGCGGCCTGCGCGTGGCAGTCCCGACGCGCGTGAGCCGCGGCTGCGCGCCCGGGCCGGATGCCGCGTCGAGCGGGCCGGCGCGGCCGCGGGCGGGATTACGGCCTGCGCTGCTGCTTTTGCTGAACCGGCGCCTTGGGCTGCATCGGCGCAGCCACCAGGAAGATCCCGCGCAGCCACCCGGCGAGCCGCGAGAAGATGTCGTAGGGTTCCTCGACAAAGATTTCCGGCTTCAGCAGGCGCAGGTATTCCATGATCTGCTGGGCTTCCTGCTTCTGGAACGAGCCGTGCGAGATGCCGAGCCGCAGCAGCCCGCGCAACTCGCCGAGCTTCTCGCGCGCCAGGCTGCCGACGCTCATCTCGCAGGCGAGCTTCGCCTCGTAGACGCGCTGGCGCAGCGATTCGGCGAGCCGCCAGGCGGGCGTCTGCATCCGTTCCTCGAGCGTCTGGATGTCGTGGACCGCGGATTTGATCTGCGCGGCGAGCGGCTCGATCTGGGCCGGATCGCCCTGCGCTTCCGTGACGAGCGCGGTGGCCCAGTCCTGGCACGCCTTCACGAGCTCGTCAGGGGTCCATTCGCTGCGCGACGCGAAGCCGAAGCCGAAGCTCTCCGCCTGCCGCATCATGATCGCGAGCACGTCGGGGAATTCCTTGTCGAGTGTGCGTTTCGCCCACGCGTACTGGCCGCCCTGCAGCATGCGCTGCACGGCGTTCTCGGTCAGCGGCACCATGTTGTCGAGCAGCTTGGCGCGCAGGAAGTCTTCGAACGACGGCGTCGCGAACTGCGGATCGAGCTTCTGCGACACGCGCACGAAGGCCTCGAAGTCCTTGCGCAGCGACGTGATGGTGTCGTCCTTGATCGACAGGGTGATCTGTCCCATGAATCTCTCGAAGCGCGTTGGCGGCCGGCGCCAGGGTGGTTTTCCTCTTATATCGGCGCCCGGCGAAGAAACTTGAGGGCGGCGCGCCGAAATTCGCGAGCAAGCCGCGGGCGGAGCCCGGTCCGGTCCGCGCGCGGCGCGTGGCGGCCGACACCATTACGGCGGCGAGCGCGCCGACCAGCTGCGGGCTGCGCCATCCCAGCTCGAGGCCGCCGCCGTGTGGCGCCACGGTCATCGGCACGGTGATCGCGGTCAGCGCGGTAACGGGCACGGGCGAGGGGATCGCGGCGGCGCGGCTTAGCTTACTTGAGCGGGATCGGCGTGCCGTCCGGCACGGGCACCGCGGTCACGCTGTTCTTCGCGCTGCCGCTCACGATCCGGTCGCTATAGGTCAGATAGACGAGCGTGTTGCGCTTGCGGTCGACCACGCGCACCACGTGCAGCGTCTTGAACACGAACGACAGCCGCTCGTTGAACACGTCGGTCTGCTGCTTGAGCGGCTGCGTGAAATGAATCGGACCCACCTGACGGCACGCGATCGATGCCTCGGTCGGGTCCTCGGCGATGCCGAGGCTGCCCTTGATGCCGCCCTTGCGCGCGCGCGAGACGTAGCAGGTCACGCCCTGCACGAGCGGATCGTCATACGCCTCGACCACGACGCGGTCCGAGCCGGTCAGGCGGAAATTCGTGTTGACGCTGGCGATTTCCTCGGCATGGGCCGCGAGCGGAAGCAGCGAGGCGGCGCAGGCCGCGAGGGCGGCGGCGAAATGGCGGGTCATGGTTGGCTGGCGCGGGCGCAAAGCGGCTGGGAGTTCGACTCTAGCACGGCCGGCGAGCGCGGGCTGCCTCGCGTACCGCTGCGCGGAATCGGGCGGCATTCGCGATGACCGTGGCGATCGAATCGACGCGCCGAGCATCAAGGCTGCCGTCGACCGCCCAATGCAAAAAGGCCCGTCGTATGACGGGCCTTTCGCTGTCTGGCTCCCCGACCTGGGCTCGAACCAGGGACCTACGGATTAACAGTCCGGCGCTCTACCGACTGAGCTATCGGGGAATAAATCGGTACTGCGTTTGTTCTCGATGCAGAAGCCGCGTGGCAAGGCCGCGCCGGCTCTGCACTTTTGGCTCCCCGACCTGGGCTCGAACCAGGGACCTACGGATTAACAGTCCGGCGCTCTACCGACTGAGCTATCGGGGAACAAACAGCAGAGAAACGAGATTGTATGAGGCGCTGCAGGAGGTGTCAAGCGCTCTCGTTAAATTTCCAGGGCACAGTTGCGCAGCGCGACACGCCTCGGGCACGCTCAGCGCTCGAGCAGATGGAGCTTGTCCTGCACGTCCTTCCACTCGTCGGCGTCGCCGGGGGCGGGCTTGGTCTTCGTGATCGACGGCCACAGCTTCGCCAGCTCGGCGTTCAGCGGCGTGAACTGCTGCTGATCGCCAGGAACGTCTTCCTCGGCATAGATCGCATTGGTCGGGCATTCGGCCACGCACACGGCGCAGTCGATGCATTCGTCCGGGTCGATCGCGAGGAAATTGGGACCTTCACGGAAGCAATCCACCGGGCATACATCGACGCAATCGGTGTATTTGCACTTGATGCAGCCTTCGGTCACAACGTGAGTCATTCAAAACGCTCCTGCTTGGCGAATATGTGTGTGGGGAGGCGGGCCTTGCGCCGAATATGCCATTGTAACTGATGCGGAAAAGCGGCATCCAGCCGCTCCGCAGCGGTCTTATATCGTTTCGTGATTAGTTTATGTCGCACCGAGGCCGCTGCGACGAAGTGTCTCCTCTCGCATTCGGGTAACATGCGGCAGGCAGATCGGGCAGCGCGCGCGCTGCCTGCGGGCTCGGCTCGCTCCGGATTCCGCTACTCCCGCTGATCCCGTTTTTGGCAGTCTCGAATCATGATCATTACCTCGCTGCTCGACACCGATCTGTACAAGTTCACGATGATGCAGGTCGTCCTGCATCACTTTCCCGCCGCCAACGTCGAATACCGCTTTCGTTGCCGCACCCCGGACGTCGATCTCGTTCCCTACATCGACGAGATCCGCGACGAGGTGCGCGGGCTCTGCCAGCTGCGCTTCAACGACGCCGAACTCGACTATCTGCGGCAGATGCGGTTCATCAAGAGCGATTTCGTCGATTTCCTCGCGCTGTTCCACCTGAGCGAGAAATACATCGAAATCTCGCCCTCGCCGAAGGGCAACGGCGAGATCGACATCGCGATCCGCGGTCCCTGGCTGCACACGATCCTGTTCGAGATCCCGGTGCTGGCGATCGTCAACGAGGTCTATTTCCGCAACACGCAGAGCGAGCCCGACTACGGCGAGGGGCGCGGGCGGCTGCGCGAGAAGATGAAGCTGCTCGGCGCGCGGCCCGAGTTCGCCGACTGCAAGATCGCCGACTACGGCACGCGCCGCCGCTTCTCGAAGGTCTGGCACGAGGAGGTCGCGCTGACGCTGCGCGACGGGCTGGGCGAGCAGTTCGCGGGCACCAGCAATGTCTATTACGCGATGCGGCACGGCATCACGCCGCTCGGCACCATGGCGCACGAGTATCTGCAGGCCTGTCAGGCGCTCGGCCCGCGGCTGCGCGATTCGCAGATCTACGGCCTCGAGATGTGGGCCAAGGAATATCGCGGCGATCTCGGCATCGCGCTGTCGGACGTCTACGGCATGGACGCGTTCCTGCGCGACTTCGACATGTACTTCTGCAAGCTGTTCGACGGCGCGCGCCACGATTCGGGCGACCCGTTCGAGTGGGGCGAGCGGATGATCCGCCATTACGAGGCCAACCGCTGCGACCCGCGCACCAAGGTGCTGGTGTTCTCCGACGCGCTCGACATCCCGAAGGTGCTGCAGCTCTACGAACGCTTCCGCGACCGCTGCAAGCTCGCGTTCGGAGTGGGCACGAACCTGACCAACGATCTCGGCTACCGGCCGCTGCAGATCGTCATCAAGATGGTCCGCTGCAACGGCCAGCCGGTCGCCAAGCTGTCCGACTCGCCGGGCAAGAGCATGTGCGACGACAAGGCCTATCTCGCCTACCTGCGCCAGGTGTTCGGCATCGCGCAGCCGGTCGAGGACGAGGCAGGAAAATAAGCGGCCGCCACGAGCGGCGCGCCGGGCCGCTCGGCCGGCCGCGTGCGGGGGCGCCGTTATAATCGAGCCCGATCGTTCGTTATCGTCACGCCCACGAGGACCGCTCATGGATACGTCGGCTGCCCGCCGCAACATACTCGCGCGCATCCGCGCCGCGCAGGGACGCGCCACCGAGCCCGAAGCCCAGGAACGTGAGCAGGCCGCCGACTATCTCGCGCGCCATCCGGCCGGCCCGCGGCCGCCGATGCCGGCCGAGCCGGGCGCGCTGGCGGCGCGTTTCGCCGAGGAAGCCGCGCGCATGTCCACCACCGTCGCGTTCGTCGAGACGCTCGACGCCGTGCCGGCCGAGGCCGCGCGCTATCTGCGCGAGCACGCGCTGCCGCCGCGGGCGATCGCCTGGCGCACGCTCGACGGCCTCGACTGGCAGGCGGCCGGACTGGAAGTCGTGCCGCGCAAGCCCGCCGACGGCGATCTGGTCGGCATCACCGGCTGCTTCTGCGCGACCGCCGAGACCGGTTCGCTCGTCTTGCTGTCCGGCCCGGATAGCTACGCGTCGGCCGCGCTGCTGCCCGAGACGCACATCGTGGTCGTGCCGGTCTCGCGGATCGTGGCCGGCCACGAGGACGCGTTCGCGCTGATCCGCGCGGAACGGGGCGAACTGCCGCGCGCGGTCAACCTGGTGTCGGGGCCCTCGCGCACCGGCGATATCGAGCAGACCATCGTCCTCGGCGCGCACGGCCCGTATCGCGTTCACGCGATCCTCGTGCGCGGCGCATGACGGCCGTCACGCGGCGCCAGGCCGCTTTCCGTTTGTCCGTTCCCGCCACGTTCTCCGCCGGCTCCACGCTCGCCGCCCCAGGTCGCGGCCGGCGGCGGCGCGCGCCCGGCCTGCCGGCCGTGCTCGCCGTGCTCGGCGCGCTCCTGCTCGGCGGCGCGCCCGCCACCGCCTCGGCCGCCGCGCTCGACGGCGCCACGCTGTCCGCGCTGTGGGGCATCCCGTTCGCCGGCATGCTGCTGTCGATCGCGCTGTGCCCGCTCGTCGCGCCGGCGTTCTGGCATCGGCATTTCGGCAAGATCGCGGCCGGCTGGGCCGGCGCCTTGCTCGTGCCGTTCGCGGTCGCGTTCGGCGCGGCGGCCGCGGGCGCCACGCTGGTTCACGCGCTGCTCGAGGAATACCTGCCGTTCATCGTGCTGCTGACGGCGCTCTACACGGTGGCGGGCGGTATCTGCCTGCATGGCGCGCTGCGCGCCTCGCCCGCGCGCAATACCGCGCTGCTTGCGCTCGGTGCCGTGCTGGCGAGCGTGATGGGCACCACCGGTGCGGCGATGCTGCTGATCCGCCCGCTGCTGCGCGCGAACGCCGCCCGCCCGCGTGTCGTGCATGTCGTGGTGTTCTTCATTTTTCTCGTCGCCAACGCGGGCGGCGCGCTCTCGCCGCTCGGCGACCCGCCGCTGTTCCTCGGCTTCCTGAACGGTGTCGATTTCTTCTGGACCACGATCCACCTCGCGCTGCCCACGCTGTTCGTCTGCGCCGTGCTGCTGACCGTGTTCTACGTGCTCGACGCGTGGCGCTTTCGCCGCGACGGCGTGCTCGGGCGCGCGCTCGATCACGACGCGGACCCGCTCGACCACGAGGCCGGCGAGGCGCGGGCCGTCGCGTTCGGGCCCAACCGGCCGGGCGCCCAGCCGGCGGCCGGCACCCGCCTGTGGCTCGAAGGCCGGATCAACTTCGTGCTGCTCGCAGCGATCGTCGCGCTGGTGCTGATGAGCGGGATCTGGAAGCCCGGTATCGAGTTCGAGGTGGCCGGCACCCACGTGGCGCTGCAGAACCTGGTGCGGGACCTCGCGCTGGTGGCGGTCGCGCTGCTGTCGCTCGCCCTCACGCCGCGCTCGGCGCGCGAGGGCAACGCGTTCGACTGGGCCCCGATCGAGGAGGTCGCGAAGCTGTTCGCCGGCATCTTCGTGACGATCGCGCCCGTCATCATGATCCTGCGCGCGGGCGCCGGCGGCGCGTTCGCGCCGATCGTCCGGCTCGTCACGGACGCGGGCGGCGAGCCGGTCGTGCCGATGCTGTTCTGGGCCACCGGGCTGCTGTCGTCGTTCCTCGACAACGCGCCGACCTACCTCGTATTCTTCAACCTCGCCGGCGGCGACGCGGCGAGCCTGATGACGACGGGCGCCGCAGCGCTCGCGGCGATTTCGGCCGGCGCCGTGTTCATGGGCGCCAACAGCTACATCGGCAACGCGCCGAACTTCATGGTCAAGGCCATCGCCGAGGCGCGCGGCATCCGCATGCCGAGCTTTTTCGGCTATCTCGGCTGGTCGTTCGGCATCCTCTTGCCGGTGTTCGCACTGGCGACGTGGCTGTTCTTTTCCGCCTGAACGGGCGGGTTTCGGCAGGTGTGGGCTGCGTGCCGCGGCCCGGTGGGGCCGCGAGGCGCCGTCCCACCGGGCCGCGCACGCTCGACGGAGACGGCTTATGCAGAAAATCCTGGTGGCGCGTGCGATCTTTCCGGACGTGATCGAGCGCCTGAGGCAGTATTTCGACGTGGACTGGAACGACGGCGACGCGCTCGCGCCCGACGCGCTTCATGCGCGCCTCGCCGACAAGGACGGCGCGCTCACCGCGGGCGACCCGATCGGCGCGGCGGCGCTCGCGGCGGCGCCGAAGCTGCGTGCGGTCGCGAACATGGCGGTCGGCTACAACAACTTCGACATGGCGGCGTTCGACGCCGCCAACGTGCTCGCCACCAACACGCCGGACGTGCTGAACGAGACCACCGCCGATTTCGGCTGGGCGCTGATGATGGCCGCCGCGCGGCGCATCGCCGAGTCGGAACACTGGCTGCGCGCGGGCCGCTGGCAGAAATGGTCGTTCGACAGCTTTCTCGGCGCCGACCTCCACGGCACGACGCTCGGCGTGATCGGCATGGGCCGCATCGGCCAGGCGATCGCGCGCCGCGCGCGCGGCTTCAACATGCGCGTCGTCTATCACAACCGCTCGCGCGTGGCGGCCGGCATCGAGGCCGAGCTGAACGCCGAATATCTGTCGAAGGAAGCCCTGCTGCGGCAGGCCGACCACGTGGTGCTGGTGCTGCCCTACACGAAGGAGAGCCACCATACGATCGGCGCGGCCGAGCTCGCGCTGATGAAGCCCAGCGCGACGCTGACCAACATCGCGCGCGGCGGCATCGTCGACGACGCGGCGCTGGCCGCCGCGCTGCGCGAGCGCCGCATCGCGGCGGCCGGGCTCGACGTGTTCGAGGGCGAGCCGAGCGTGCTGCCGGCGCTGCTGGAGGTGCCCAACGTCGTGCTCACGCCGCATATCGCGAGCGCGAGCGAGGCCACGCGTCGCGCGATGGCCAACCTCGCCGCCGACAATCTGATCGCGGCGCTTGGCGAAGGCCCGCGCGCCGGCCGGCCGCCGAACCCGATCAATCCCGACGTGCTCGGCAGGGCGCGCGCATGACGCCGTGGCTGCTCGGCGCGGTCGCGCTGCTCGCGGCCGCGCTCGCGATCGCGCTGGGGGTGATCTGGCGCGGCGCGAGCCATGCCGGTGACGGCATCGGCTGGCTCGGCGAGCGGCTCGACGAGGCGCAGGATGCCCAAGCGCAGGCGCTCGAGCGGCTCGAACGCGCGCTGCGCGACGAGTTCGCGGCGGGCTCGCGCGGCGCGCGCACCGAGCTCACCGGCAGCTTCACGCAGTTGCAGCAGATGCTGGCCGCGCAGTTGACCAGCGTGGCCACCGTGCAGAACCAGCAGATCGACGGTTTCGCGCAGCAGCTCGCGAAGCTGGTGGCCACCCATCACCAGCAGTTCGACGCGATGCGCGATGGACTGCACCAGCAGGCCCAGCTCGCGCGCGACGAGCAGGGCGCGGCGCTACGCCATTTCGGCGCGGTGCTGAGCCAGCAGCTCGCGCAGCTCAGCGAAGCGAACGACCGCCGCATGGGCGAGGTGCGCGCGACGCTCGAGCAGCGCCTGAAGGACATCGAGGCGAACAACGCCGCGAAGCTCGACGAGATGCGCCGCACCGTCGACGAGAAGCTGCACGCGACGCTCGAGCAGCGGCTCGGCGAATCGTTCCGCCTCGTGTCGGAGCGGCTCGAACAGGTGCATCGCGGGCTCGGCGAGATGCAGACGCTGGCGGCCGGCGTCGGCGATCTGAAGAAGGTGCTGACCAACGTGAAGACGCGCGGCACCTGGGGCGAGGTGCAGCTCGAGGCGCTGCTCGAGCAGATGCTGACGCCGGACCAGTACGCGAAGAACGTCGCGACGGTGCCCAAGAGCAGCGAGCGCGTCGAGTTCGCGATTCGGCTGCCGGGCCGGCAGGCCGACGCGCAGCCGGTCTGGCTGCCGGTCGATGCGAAGTTTCCGCGCGAGGATTACGAACGGCTCATCGATGCGCAGGAGCGCGCCGACGCGGCCGGCGTCGAGGAAGCGGCGCGTGCGCTGGAGGCCCGCGTGCGCGCCGAGGCGAAAACGATCGCCGAGAAGTACGTGGCGCCGCCGCACACCACCGATTTCGCGCTGCTGTTCCTGCCCACCGAGGGGCTCTATGCCGAGATCCTGCGGCGCCCCGGGCTCACCGATCTGCTGCAGCGCGACTATCGCGTCACGGTGGCCGGTCCCACCACGCTCACGGCGCTGCTCAACAGCCTGCAGATGGGTTTCCGCACGCTCGCGATCGAACGCCGTTCGAGCGAGGTCTGGCAGGTGCTCGGCGCGGTGAAGACCGAGTTCGGCAAGTTCGGCGAGGTGCTCGCGCGCACCAAGTCGCAGCTGGAGACGGTGACGCGCTCGATCGAGGCGGCCGAGCAGCGCACGCGCGTGATGAATCGCAAGCTCAAGGCAGTCGAGGCGCTGCCCGGCGACGATGCGGCCGGTCTGCTCGGCGGCGCGGCCGGCCCGGCGGCCGACGGCGAGGACGGCTGAGCGCATGGTGTCTGCCTGCCGGTGCCGGCGTGCCGGCTCCGGCGGCGCGCGAACGGCGAGGGCGGGGGCTGGGGGACGGCGCCCGCCGTTCGTTTCAAAGGTTCAGTCGGCGTCGCGCAGGGGTTGCGCGAGCGCGTCGAGCGCATCGCCCGTCACGCGCACCACGCGCCAGTCGGGCAGCACCACCGCGCCCATCCGTTCGTAGAATTCGATCGCCTGGCGATTCCAGTCGAGCACGGTCCACTCGAAGCGGCCGCAGCCGCGTTCGACCGCGAGCGCCGCAACCGCGCGCAGCAGCCGCGTGCCGAGCCCGGTGCCGCGGCACGTCGGCTTCACGTAGAGATCCTCCAGATAGAGGCCGCGCTTGCCGACGAAGGTCGAGTAGTTCTGGAAGTAGAGCGCATAGCCGATCAGGTCGCCCTCTTGCGTGGCCACCAGCGCGCCGGCGGCCGGATTTGGCCCGAACAGGGCATCGGCCAGATCGGCCTCGGTCGCGACGAACAGATGCGTCAGCGCCTCGAATTCGGCGAGTTCGCGGGTCAGCGCGATGAGTGCCGCGACGTCGCTCGGGGCTGCGTCGCGGATCTCGAATTTCATGCCTCCTCCGGCACGTCCGACAGCACGATCTCGATGCCGCCGAAGCGCGACGCGACCCAGTTGTAGGCATGGCAGGCGATCCACAGCAGCACGAAGCCGATGATCGCGTTCAGCAGCAGCGCGCTGAAGATGGTGCTCAGCTCGACCGAGCCGTAGCGCACGAACGCGACGACGATGCCGAGCAGCACGATCGGCACGCTGAAGGTCAGGTAGACGAGGATCAGTGCCTTGGCCGTCTGTCCCGCCGCGATCGAGGAGATTTGCTTTTTCATGATCGAATTGCCCCGTAAGTGCTGAAAATAATTGTTGCTCAGAGTGCGCCGGCGAATGGCAGGATCTCGACGCTGTCGCCGGCCTCGACGCGGGCGAGGCCGGCGCCCACGACGATGAAGCAGTTCGCGTCGCTGAGGCCCTTCAGCGACGCCGAACTCTGCGAGCCCGCCGGCGCGACGCGCCACGCGCCGTCCGGCTCGCGGCTAGCCACGCCGCGCAGGAAATCGGTGCGGCCCGCGCGCGTGTCGATCGCCGCGCTGGTGCGGGCCGGATAGCGCGGCGCCGGCTCGGCCCGCGCGCCCATCATGGCGAGCAGCGCGTCGCGCACGATTACCTGGAACGTCGCGGCCACCGCCACCGGGTTGCCCGGCAGCCCGAAGAACAGCGCCGCGCGCGCGCCCGGCTCGGGCGGCGCGAAGCGCCCGCAGGCGAGCGGCCGGCCGGGCCGCATCGCGAGGTTCGCGAAGCGGATCTCGCCGAGGCGGCCGAGCAGTCCGCGCGTGAAATCGGCGTCGCCCACCGACACGCCGCCGGAGGTGATCACCACGTCGGCGCGCATGGCCGCCTCGCGCAGCGCCGCCTCGAGCGCGGCGGGATCGTCGCGGACGATCCCGCCGTCCAGCACGTCGACGCCGAGCGCCGCGAGCATCCCGTACAGCGTCGCGCGGTTGCTGTCGTAACGGCCGCCGGCACCGAGCGGCTCGCCCGGCGCGCGCAGCTCGTCGCCCGTCGACAGGCACGCCACGCGCAGCCGGCGCCGCACTTCGATGTGGCCGATGCCGAGCGAGGCGAGCAGGCCGAGATCGGCGGGCCGCACGATCCTGCCCGCTTCCAGGACGATCGCGCCGCGTGCGAGATCCTCCCCGGCGCGGCGGCAGTTCGCGCCGGGCGTGACCGCGTTCGCCGCGAAGCGCACCAGCGTGTCGGTCGCGTTTGTGCGCTCCTGTGCGATCACGGTGTCGCTGCCGGCGGGCAGCGGCGCACCCGTCATGATCCGGATGCAGGCGCCGGGCGGCAGGGGGCCCGCGTGGGGATGGCCGGCCAGCGCGATGCCGGCGACCGGCAGGGCGAGTTCGGCGCCTGCCGCGTGCGCGAGCGCGGCGCCGGCGAACGCGTAGCCGTCCATGGCGGCGTTGTCGTAGGCGGGCACGTCGAGCGGTGAGGTGACGGCGTCGGCGAGCACGCGGCCGAGCGCGTCGTGCAGCGCGACGCGCTCCGTTTCCGCGACCGGCACGATCGCTTGCAGCGCAAGCATGCGCGCGGCTTCGACGGACAGGGTTTCGGGCGACGGTGGCGTGGTCATGGCTGAAGGAGCGCCGCAAGGCTGGGATCGGGTTCACGCCGGCAGGCGGCAGCAGCGTGCCGCAGCGGCAGGACGCGCCGACGGAGGCGGGCGGCGGCGGGTGAGGCGCGGGCCGCTGTCAGTCGCGTTCGAGGCGTGTCAATTCCTGCAAAGAGTTGGCATTGTAAAACGCGTGCTCGTCGTCAAATGGCACTTCGATGGTCGTGTGGCGTGCGTACCACGCGCGCACGCGGCGCTCGCCGGCCGCCAGTGCGGCCTCGAGATCGTCGGCGAGCGCGACGGGGACCAGCGCGAAGGTCGGCTGCGGATGCGCGCGGCCGTCGGCGGCCACGCTGACTGCCATCGCGATCGCGGCGCGGTCCGCTCCGCGCGCGGCCAGCAGGCGCGCGGCCAGATCGTCCGGCAGATCGGGCGTGTCGCACGGCGCGCTCAGCACCAGCGGCGTGGCAGCCGCGCGCAGGCCCGCCAGCAGGCCGGCCAGCGGTCCCGCGAAGCCGGGCGTCGCGTCGGCCACGACCCGCGCGCCGTAGGGGCGGCCCAGCGCCGCGTAGGTGTCCGGGTTGCGGTTCGCGCTGATCACGATCGCCGCGACCTGCGGCGCGAGCCGGCGCAGCACGTGCAGCGCGAGCGGCTCGCCGCGCAGCGGCTGCAGCCCCTTGTCGACGCCGCCCATGCGCGAACCCCGGCCGCCGGCCAGCAGCAGGCCGGTCAACTGGCGGGTGGCGTCACCGGGCAAGGGCGCGGGTGCGATCATGGACATCGGGGGCGGCGGCGCTCAGCCACCGATATACGACATTTCGACGCGGGGCGCGGCGGCATCGGCGCGCTGCCCGGCCTGCGCGGTGCCGCGCAGTTGCGAATAGCGGTCGTCGCGCGCCTGCCAGATCCGCGCGATCGCGGTCGCGATTTGCGCATCGGTGGCGCCATTGCGCAGCAGGGCGCGCAGGTCGTGGCCGGAGGAGCCGAACAGGCACAGATAGAGCTTGCCTTCGGTCGACAGCCGCGCGCGCGTGCAGGCGCCGCAGAACGCGCGCGTGACGCTCGAGATCAGGCCGATCTCGCCGCTGCCGTCCGCATAGCCCCAGCGCTGCGCGGTCTCGGCCGCCGAGTGCGCCTCGAGCGGCACGAGCGGGAATTGCGCGTCGATCCGTTCGAGCACCTCGGCCGACGGCAGCACGTCGGTCATGTCCCAGCCGTTCGAGGTGCCCACGTCCATGTATTCGATGAAGCGCAGCACGATGCCGGTGCCCTTGAAGCGGCGCGCCATCGGCACGATCTCGGCGTCGTTGGTGCCGCGCTTGACCACCATGTTGACCTTGACCGGAGCGAGCCCGGCGTCCTGTGCGGCGAAGATCCCTTCCAGCACGTCGGCGCTCGCGAAGTTGGCGTCGTTCATGCGACGAAACAGCGCATCATCGAGCGCGTCGAGGCTGACCGTGACGCGCGTCAGACCCGCGTCGCGCAGGCTGCGCGCCTTGCGCGCGAGCAGCGAGCCGTTGGTCGTCAGCGTCAGGTCGAGCGGATGGCCGCCCACCGTTTGCATCCGCGCGAGCCGTTCGATCAGGAACTCGAGGTTCTTGCGCAGCAGCGGCTCGCCGCCGGTGATGCGAATCTTCTCGACGCCGTGCGCGACGAAGAGGCGCGCCACGCGTTCGAGCTCCTCGAGCGAGAGCAGCGCGCTGTGCGGCAGGAACGGATAGTCCTTGTCGAACACGTCGCGCGGCATGCAGTAGACGCAGCGGAAGTTGCAGCGATCGGTGACCGAGATGCGCAGATCCCGCAGCGGCCGCGCGAGGGTGTCGCGCAGGATGCCGCTCGGCGCGAACGGCGTGCCGGAGATATCCGGAATGCCGCTGACGTCGGTGACCGGGATGATGCGTTGGGACATGGTGACGGAGGCCCGTTCGGGAAAGACGACCAGACCGTTATTTTAACGGCAAGCGGCCGATCGGGCCGGCGCACGCAAACCCCTAGGAAAAGAGCACAGACGGCGGCGCGCGGGGGCCGCGATGCGGGAAGCGCGCACCAAGCGCCGGTGAGGCCGCGTGGCGTGCGCGAAACTTGCGCGACATCCCGACGAAGCATGCGAAATGAAAAAACCCGCCCTCGAGAGGGCGGGTTTGCGCAGGCGCAAGCCGGCGCTGCTTACTGCTGCGAACGGGTCTCGACCTGCTGCATCGGCGTCGGGTCGACCGGCGGCAGCACCTTGCGCTCGCGCGGGGTGCGCACCGGCGGGACGATCTGCGCGGCGGCCTGCTGGGCGGCACGCAGCTTGTTCGCGTCGGTGTTGACCCAGGTCAGGCCGGCCGCGTCGAGCGCGGCCTCGATGCCGAGCGGGGCCGACGCAGTAGCCGCTTGCGGCGCCGCAGCGGTTTCCATCGGAGCCGCCACGGGGGCAGCGGCGACCGGTTGCGGCTCGGCGGCTGCCGCGGGTGCCGGCTCGGCCGGTGCCGGTGCCGGTTCCACCGGTGCGGGCGCGACGAATGGCTCGGACTCCGCTACCTGCGGGGCAGCCGGTGCCGGTTCGGCCGCCGGTGCCTGGGCGGCCGGTTCGATCGCCGGAGCCGGTTCGAACAGCGCAGCCTGCGTCGGCTCGACCGTCGGAACCGCCGGTTCGATCACCGGTGCCGTCGGCACGGCCGGCGGCTCGCTCACGTTGGCCGCAGCGGCTTCCTGCGGTGCCGTCTCGACGTGGGCGACGGCCGCGGGTTCGGTCGCGGGTGCCGGTTCCGCGGGAGCCGGCGTGGCCAGCACGACGGGCTCGGCGGGCGCGGCAGGTTCGACCCGCTCCACGGACGACGCGGCGGGCGTCGCGGCCTGCTCGGCGGGTGCCGTCTCGGCGGCCGGTGCCGGCATCAGCGCTGCCGGTGCCGTTTCAGCCTGCGTCGCTTCGGTCCGCGTCGCTTCAACCGGCGTCGATGCCGCTGCGTGCGAAACCACTGCCTCGGCCGCGACCGCGGCCGTGGCGACGGTCACGGTGGCGACGGCTGCCGCCACCGGCGCTTCGCTGCCATGGGCATGGCCGGCTTCGGCCTCCACGGCTTGCTGGGTGCCTTCGCCGGCTTCCGCGCCTTCCGGTGCGGCGCCCGCCACGCCTTCCTCGCGCTCGCGGCGCCCGCCGCGACGGCCGCGGCGGCGGCGGCGCCGTTCCTCGCCGTCGCGCGCACCGGCTTCCGCGTCGGCGGCCAATTCGGCGCCCGGTGCCAGCAGTTCCGCGTCTTCCGTGGCTTCGGCGGGTGCCGTCTCGCCGCGATTCACGGTTTCGAGCGTAGCCGCGTGCGGCACGGGCTTGCGGCGTTCGCCGCGTTCACCACGCTCGCGTCGTTCCTGACGCGGGGCCTCGGCACCGTCGGCCGTCACCGCGCTTTCACGCGGCTCGCGGCCTTCACGCGGTTCGCGTGCCTCGCGCGGTTCGCGGGCTGCACGCGGTTCGCGCGGCTCGCGCACTTCACGCGGCTCGCGAGCCTCGCGGCCTTCGCGTGCCTCGCGCGGTTCGCGATTGCCGCGGCCCTCGCGTGCCTCGCCGCGGTTTTCACGCGGTTCGCGGCCTTCCTTGACCTCGCGTTCGCCGCGCGCCTGCGGCACGCGGCTACCCGCCGCCGCCTGCGTGTCGCGCGCGCCGGCCGGCTGGCCGTTGCGGCGATTCGGATTGCGGTTGCGATCACCGCCGCGTTCGCCGCGCTCGGATTTCTCGCCGCGCTCGCGGCTCGGACGCGCTTGCGTCTCCACTTCCTGGACGGGAGCGGGGGCGGGCGCCGGTGCGGGCGGCTGGCCGCCGAACAGGCTCTTGATCCAGCCGAAGAAACCGCCGCCGGAGGCGGCAACCGGCACGGGTGCCGCTGCGACCGGAGCTGCCGCCGGGGCGACCGGCGCGGCTTCGCGCTGCGGCGCGCCCGGTGCCGGATGGTCGGGCGTGATGCCCTTGACGGCCGCTTCCTGCTTCGGCTTCACGTCGCCGGTGCGCTTGCTGTAGCCGGTTTCCGACTCGAGCTCGCGAGCCGCTTCCTCGGCCATCTTCCACGAGGCACGCGGATCGTCGAGGCGTGCATCGTCGTGGCGCAGGCGCTCGAGCTTGTAGTGCGGCGTATCGAGGTGCTTGTTGGGGATCAGCACGATGCCGACCTTGAAGCGCGACTCGATCTTGTTGATTTCCTGGCGCTTTTCGTTGAGCAGGAAGGCGGTGACTTCGACCGGCACCTGGCAGTGGATTGCCGCGGTGTTCTCCTTCATCGCCTCTTCCTGGATGATGCGCAGGACCTGCAGCGCCGACGATTCGGTATCGCGGATGTGGCCGGTGCCGTTGCAGCGCGGGCAGGTCACGTGGCTGCCTTCCGACAGTGCCGGGCGCAGCCGCTGGCGCGACAGCTCCATCAGGCCGAAACGCGAGATCTTGCCCATCTGCACCCGGGCGCGATCGTGCTTGAGCGCGTCCTTCAGGCGCTGCTCGACCTCGCGCTGGCTCTTGGCCGATTCCATGTCGATGAAATCGATCACGATCAGGCCGCCGAGATCGCGCAGGCGCAGCTGACGCGCGACTTCGTCGGCGGCCTCGAGGTTGGTGCGGGTGGCGGTTTCCTCGATGTCGGCGCCCTTGGTGGCGCGCGCCGAGTTCACGTCGATCGCGACCAGCGCCTCGGTGTGGTCGATCACGATTGCCCCGCCCGAGGGCAGCGGCACCGTGCGCGAGTACGCGGTCTCGATCTGGTGCTCGATCTGGAAGCGCGAGAAGAGCGGCACGTCGTCGTGGTAGCGCTTCACCTTGCCGACGTTGTCCGGCATCACGATGTCCATGAACGCACGCGCCTGATCGTGGATCTCGGTGGTGTCGATCAGGATTTCGCCGATGTCGGGCTGGAAATAGTCACGAATCGCGCGGATCACGAGACTCGATTCCAGGTAGATCAGCATCGGCTGGCCCGCATGGCCGCTCTTCGAGGCGGCCTCGATGGCGTGCCAGAGCTGCAGCAGGTAGTTCAGGTCCCACTGCAGTTCCTCGGCGCTGCGGCCGATACCTGCGGTGCGGGCGATCATGCTCATCCCCTCGGGGATTTCGAGCTGCGCCATGGTTTCGCGCAGTTCCTGACGCTCGTCGCCCTCGATGCGGCGCGACACGCCGCCGCCGCGCGGGTTGTTCGGCATCAGCACCAGATAGCGGCCGGCCAGCGAGATGAAGGTGGTCAGCGCGGCGCCCTTGTTGCCGCGCTCTTCCTTCTCGACCTGGACGATCAGCTCCTGGCCTTCGCGCAGCGCATCCTGGATGCGCGCGGAACGCATGTCCACGCCGTCGCGGAAATACTGGCGGGCGACTTCCTTGAAAGGCAGGAAGCCGTGGCGGTCTTCGCCGTAGTTGACGAAGCAGGCTTCGAGCGAGGGCTCGATGCGGGTGATGACGCCCTTGTAGATGTTGCCCTTGCGCTGTTCGCGCCCGGCGGTTTCGATATCGATGTCGATGAGCTTCTGCCCGTCGACGATGGCGACACGCAGTTCTTCCTGCTGTGTCGCATTGAACAACATGCGTTTCATAAAGCGGCTCCAGGCGGCGCTATCGGCGGCGCGTCCCGGCTGTCAGGCGGAACGCGGGCGGCGGCAGGCCGCGCCTTGTTGTGTTGTCACGAGCACGCTGGAGCGGGAATGAGGGCGGGAGAATTGCCTGAAGAGGCGCGGACCGATACGACTGGTCGGCAGCCATGGGCACCTGCGAACGCGGCTTCAAAGCACGGGTGTCCGCCCCGCGCGCCATGCGGCGCGCTAAGCCGGCTGCCGGGCAATGCCGCACGCAGCACGCGGCGCAAGTTGCGCGCGACGTCGCTGGGGCGGCATGTGCTGCGGCCGGGCCGCAGCGGGGAGTATCGAATCCAGCCCGACTTCCCCGCCTGGGGTGTTCTACCTTGGTTTGACGTCGCCTGGTTCCGCACGTTTCACGAGACTACACCGGGCGCACGCCGTCATATTCGCAACCGGCAGCGCGACCGGCCTACTTCACGCCGGCCTGCCGCTGCCAATTGAATTCTTTTTGTCCAACCTTCCGTTACCGCGGCACACCTCCAACCGAATCCGCCTGTGGGCGCGATCCCTGCCGGCGCGGGGTGCCGTGCGTGCAACTTGCTGCTTCTCTTTTGTACAGGGCGAGCAGCGGACCCCGGGCGCAAGTAAAATAACGGTTTGCGCTTGCGCCTTTGCGCAATCCGCCCGAACCGGCCGATCCGGCCGCCCGCAGCGGAGAGCTGGGCAAAATTATATTCAGTATGAATGAGTTAGGCAAAATATCCCAGAAATCGGTCGCGAGCGGTCAGGTTTCCATGGTCGAAGTCGGTGAGGATGCTGCCGGTCAGCGCATCGACAATTTCCTGCTGCGCGTCTGCAAGGGCGTGCCAAAAAGTCACATCTATCGCATCCTGCGCAGCGGCGAGGTCCGGGTCAACAAGGGCCGGATCGATGCGCAATACCGCCTCGCGTTCGGCGACGTGGTGCGCATTCCGCCGATTCGCGTGGCCGCCGCGGACCCTGCGCGCGAGGCCGCGCCGGTGCCGGCCGTCGAATTCGAGATTCTGTTCGAGGACGAGGCGCTGATCGCCATCAACAAGCCGGCCGGGGTCGCGGTTCACGGCGGCAGCGGCGTGTCGTTTGGCGTGATCGAGCAGATGCGCGCCGCCCGGCCGAACGCGAAGTTCCTCGAGCTCGTGCATCGGCTCGACCGCGAGACGTCGGGCATTCTGATGCTCGCCAAAAAGCGCTCGGCGCTGGTCGCGCTGCACGAGCAGATTCGCGAGAACCGCATGGACAAGCGCTATTACGCCTGCGCCCACGGCGACTGGGCGGCCGACTGGGGCCGCCGCCGCGCCGTCAAGGTGCCGCTGTTCAAGTATTCGACGGCCGAGGGCGAGCGCCGTGTGCGCGTGCAGGACGATGGCCTGCCGTCGCATACCGTCTTCAACCTGATCGAGCGCTGGCCCGACTACGCGTTGGTCGAGGCGGAACTCAAAACGGGGCGGACCCACCAGATACGCGTACACTTGGCGCATCTCGGGCTGCCGATCGCGGGCGACGCGAAGTACGGCGATTTCGCGCTGAACAAGGCGCTGGCCCGTGCCAACGCGCGTCCGTCGCTGAAACGGATGTTCCTGCACGCCTACCGCCTGAAGCTCGCGCATCCGCTGTCCGGCGAGCCGCTGCAATTCGACGCGCCGCTGCCCGACGAATGCCGGCGCTTCCTCGACCAACTCAACGAGCTGCGCGCACCCGCCGCATGAACCGCATGGCCCGACAGCAATTTGACCTGATCGTTTTCGACTGGGACGGCACGCTGATGGACTCCACCGCGCACATCGCGCGGAGCATCCAGGCGGCCTGCCGCGACCTCGGCCTGCCAACGCCGTCCGACGAAGCCTCGCGCTACGTGATCGGCCTCGGGCTGCGCGACGCGCTGGCGATCGCCGCGCCGACGCTCGAGCCGTCCGAGTACGCGCGGCTTGCCGAGCGCTACCGGTTCCATTATCTGGTCAAGGACCCGCGCGTCGAACTGTTCGCCGGGGTGCGCGAACTGCTCGAGGAACTGCGCGACACCGGCTACCTGCTCGCGGTGGCGACCGGCAAGGGCCGTGTCGGGCTGAACCGCGCGCTCGACGAGACCAAGCTGACGCGTTTCTTCGACGGCACGCGCTGTGCCGACGAAACCTTCTCGAAGCCGCATCCGGCAATGCTGCACGAACTGAGCCGCGAACTGGGGCAGGATCTGGCGCGCACCGTGATGATCGGCGATACCACGCACGACCTGCAGATGGCGGCCAGCGCGGGGGCGGCCGGCATCGGCGTGGCCTATGGCGCGCATTCCGCCGAGTCGCTGGCCGCGCTGGCGCCGCGTTTCATTGCCGCCGACGTGAGCGCGCTCGCCGACTGGCTGCGCCAGCACGCATGAGCGACGAGGCGGTGTTCGTCTGCGCGTCGGACGCGCTCGTCGACGGCGGGCTCGGCGTGCGACAGACGGCGCGTCTGCGCGGCGAGGAGGTGGTCGTATTCTTCGTTCGCTATGACGGGCGCGCCTACGGTTACTTGAACCGCTGCGCGCACGTGCCGATGGAGTTGGACTGGAACGAGGGCCAGTTCTTCGAATCCTCGGGCCTCTACCTGATGTGCGCCACGCATGGCGCGATCTACGCGCCCGACACCGGCAAATGCGTCGGCGGCCCGTGCCGCGGCGCGCGCTTGCGTGCCGTCGCGGTCGACGAGCGCGACACGCCCGAGGGCCGCGCCGTCTACTGGCTGCCCGACGGCGAACTGCGGCCGTCGGCGTCCTGACGCGTCGCCGATTTTTCTTTTCCGACCCTCACTGGCCCACGCATGACCGACCAACCGATTTCTCCCGATTCCTCCGGCACCGCGCGCGGCGCCGGCCATGAACCCGGCTGGGAGCGCGCGGCGCTCGAGCGCATCGCGATGGCGGCGATCATCGAGCAGCGCCGGGCGCGCCGCTGGCGCATCGCGTTCCGTTTCCTCTGGCTGATCGCGGTGGTGGCGATCATGCTCGCGGTGTTCGACTTCTCGGGCGACGGCAAGCTGTCGAGCAGCCGCCACACCGCGCTCGTGTCGATCGACGGCGAGATCGCGGCAGGCAACAGCGCCAACGCCGACGACATCAATTCCGCGCTCGACGACGCATTCGACGATTCCGGCACGGTCGGCGTCGTGCTGCACATCAACAGCCCGGGCGGCAGCCCGGTGCAGGCCGGCATCGTCTACGACGAGATCCGCCGGCTGCGCAAGAAATACCCGTCGAAGCCGCTCTACGTGGTGGTCAGCGACATGTGCGCCTCGGGTGGCTATTACATTGCCGCGGCGGCAGACCGGATCTACGTCAACAAGGCCAGCATCGTCGGCTCGATCGGCGTGCTGATGGACGGCTTCGGCTTCACCGGCCTGATGGACAAGCTCGGCGTCGAGCGCCGGCTGCATACCTCGGGGGAGAACAAGGGCTTTTACGATCCGTTCTCGCCGGAAACACCGAAAATGGACGAGCATGCGCAGTCGATGCTCGACGAGATCCACGCGCAGTTCATCCAGGCCGTGAAGGACGGCCGCGGCAAGCGGCTGCACGATTCGCCCGACATTTTCTCGGGGCTGTTCTGGACCGGCGCGAAGAGCGTCGAACTCGGCCTCGCGGACGGCTTCGGCACCACCGACTCGGTCGCGCGCGACGTGCTGAAGGCGCCCGACATCGTCGACTACACGGTCAAGGAAAGCCTGAGCAGCCGCGTGGCGCGGCGCTTCGGCGCGGCGATCGGCGGCGGGGCGGTGAAATCGGCGCTGTCGGACAGCGCGGTCCGGCTGCGCTGACGGCCGGCGGTCAAGCAGGCGGGCCCCGGCGGGCGAGGCGGCAAGGGCTGCCGCCCGGGCCGCTCAGTTCGCGAGCAGCAGGAAGATCGCCGGCCGCTTCTGCAGGTTGAGGGGCGGCGCCTTCTTCCAGTCGGCCGCGCTGCGGCTCACGATCGTCTCGGTGTCGAGCGTCAGGTCCGCCGCGATGCAGATCAGCGTGGACGGCGCGCAACTCGCGAGCAGCGCCTCCAGCATCGCCTGGTTGCGATACGGCGTCTCGATGAAGATTTCGGTTTCCCTGGTCTTGCGCGACTGCTGTTCGAGTTCGCGCAGGCGCTTCGCGCGCGCGGCCGCGTCGACCGGCAGGTAGCCGTGGAAAGCGAAGGTCTGGCCGTTCAGGCCGGAGGCCATCAGGGCGAGCAGGATCGAACTCGGGCCGACCAGCGGCACCACGCGCACGCCGCGCTCGTGCGCGCGCCGCACCAGCAGCGCGCCCGGGTCGGCCACGGCCGGCACGCCGGCTTCGGAGACGAGCCCGCCGTCGGCGCCGGCGAGGATCGGCCCGAGCAGCCGCTCGATCTCGCCCGCTGGCGTCTTCACGTTCAGTTCGCGAATCTCGATTTCCTGGATCGGCCGCTCGGTGCCGATCTTCTTCAGGAACGCGCGCGTGGTCTTCGCGTTCTCGCCGATGTAATAGCCGAGTGCGGCGGCGCGTGCCTGCACGGCGGCCGGCAGCACCGCCGCGAGCAGCGACGCGTCGCCTTCGCCTAGCGTGTTCGGGATCAGATAAAGCGTGCCCTTCGTCATGCCCGCACCTCCGCGCCGAACAGCGGCACGCCGGCCTCGCGCAGCATCCGCGTGAGCGCGATCAGCGGCAGGCCGACCAGCGCGGTCGGATCGTCGGCGTCGATCGCGTCGAGCAGCGCGATGCCGAGCCCCTCCGATTTGGCGCTGCCCGCCACGTCGTAGGGCGTCTCCGCGCGCAGATAGGCGTCGAGTTCGGCGTCGCACAGCGAGCGAAAGCGCACGCGCGTGACGACGTCCTCGACCTGCGCGCGACCGGTGCGGCTGTCGTAGACGCAGAGCGCGCTATGGAATTCGACATGGCGGCCCTGCATCGATTTCAGTTGTTCGAGCGCGCGTTCGTGCGTGCCGGGCTTGCCGATCTGGCGGCCGTCGAACGTCGCCACCTGGTCGGAGCCGATCACGATCGCGCCCTCGGGCGCGGCGACGCGGCCGGCCACTGCGCGTGCCTTGTCGGCGGCGAGCCGCAGGGCGGTGTCGGCCGGCGATTCGCCGGCGCGCGGCGTCTCGTCGAGATCGGGGGTGGCGACCTCGAACGGGATCCGCAGGCGTTCGAGCAACTCGCGCCGGTAACGGGAACTGGACGCCAGGATCAGCCTGGGCGGACGGGAAAACGTGGTCATCGTGGCGCGTCGGAAGGGGCCTCGCGGCGTGGCGCGAGGCGGGGTCTTAAGTGATTGACTCGAAAAGATAAAACAGATATAGTCTTGCGCTTTTCATCGGCAGCGGTGATCGAGCGCCGACCGAGGTGCCGCGGGCGGGTATCGAGCGGGTATCGGCCCGGCTCGATCGATCGCCACGGCTCCGGTCCGCAAGCCGCGGCGGCGGGCGGAGCGGCGCGGAACCCGCGGGCGCACCCGGCACCGGCGGGGTCGAGGACGGCAAGCACAATACGGCAGGAGCGCACATGAATCCTTCTTCTGGCAAACCTGCGGTATCGCTCGATCCGCACCTCGTCGACCTGTTCGAGTTCGCACGCAGTGCCCGGCAGTCGGCCGGCGCGGTGCGGCTCTCGCAGCTGCCGCGCATGGTAAACGAAGTGCCGGCCGATGCGCCAGATCACGACACTGTGTTTACGTGGCAAGCGGAAGGCTCGACCCAGTCGGAACTGCAGGACGACGGCAGCGAAGGCCAGCAGCCCTATCTGCGGCTCGCGCTGCACGGCGCCGCCTGGCTCGAGTGCCAGCGCTGCATGACGCCGTATTCGCAAGCCTTCGATATCGACATGGTGTATCGGATCGTGGCGAGCGAAGAGGAGGCGGAAGCCATTCCGCTCGATGAGGACGATGAAGTCGATGTGATCGTGGGTTCGCGCCAGTTCGATCTCGTTGACTTGATCGAAGAGGAGCTGTTGCTCTCGCTGCCGCTCGTGCCGAAGCATGAAGTCTGTCCGGCGGTGCATGAAAGTCTCGTCTCGGGTGCCAGCGGCCCCGCCGAGGATGCCGTGGCCGACGCGGAGATCGAGAGCGAAGGCGGCGAGGGTGGTGAAAAGCGGCCCAATCCGTTCGCGGCGCTCGAGGCGCTGAAGCGGGACGGCGACAAGAAACACTGAGTAGGTTGGAGCACGGGAAGGCGTCGGGCGGCAGTGCCCGGATGTGGTTAGGCGCCGTATCGGGCTGTGTTAGAATCCGGAAAATTTTTAGGAGTGAGTCATGGCAGTTCAACAAAACAAGAAGTCGCCGTCCAAGCGCGGCATGCATCGTTCGCACGATTTCCTCACGACCACGCCGCTGGCCGTCGAGCCGAGCACGGGGGAAGTGCATCTGCGTCACCACATCAGCCCGAACGGCTACTATCGCGGCAAGAAAGTCGTCAAGACGAAGAACGACTAAGCGCGTTTCGTCGCGCGAGATCCGGCCCCATGTCAGGGCACTTCGCACGACGACCGGTTCGCTTGACACTTTCCTGGCTCGACAAAAAGGCGGCATTCAACTGCCGCTTTTTTGTGCCTGAAATTCGTCGCACTCCATGACAGTAAAGCTCACGATCGATTGCATGGGAGGCGACCACGGCCCGTCCGTGACCGTTCCCGCGGCAGTCAAGTTTGTCCGTGCGCACCCTGATGCGCATTTGATGCTGGTAGGCATCGATACCGCGATACGTGCCCAGCTGAAAAAGCTCAAGGCGCTCGACGAGCCCGCGCTCTCGATCGTCCCGGCCACGGAAGTGGTCGCGATGGACGATTCCGTCGAGATCGCGCTGCGCCGGAAAAAAGATTCCTCGATGCGCGTCGCGCTGAACCACGTCAAGGAAGGCGCGGCGCAGGCCTGCGTGTCGGCCGGCAACACCGGCGCGCTGATGGCCGTGTCGCGCTATGTGCTGAAGACGCTGCCCGGCATCGAGCGGCCGGCGATCGCGTTCGCGCTGCCGAACCCGACCGGCTACACGATGATGCTCGACCTCGGCGCGAACGTGGACTGCGAGCCGCAGCACCTGCTCCAGTTCGCCGAAATGGGGCACGCGCTCGTCGCGGCGCTCGAGGGCAGGGATCGTCCGTCGATCGGCCTGCTCAACATCGGCGAGGAAGTGATCAAGGGCAACGACACGATCAAGCGCGCGGGCGAACTGCTGCGCGCCAGCACGCTCAACTTCCGCGGCAACGTCGAGGGTAACGACATCTACAAGGGCACGGTCGACGTGATCGTCTGCGACGGCTTCGTCGGCAACGTCGCGCTGAAGACCTCGGAAGGCCTCGCCCAGATGCTCGCCGACATCATCAAGGAAGAATTCAGCCGCTCCTGGCTGACCAAGCTGATGGCCGTGCTGGCGCTGCCGGTGCTGCTGCGCTTCAAGCGGCGCGTCGACCATCGCCAGTACAATGGCGCGGCGTTGCTCGGCCTGCGCGGGCTCGTCATCAAGAGCCACGGTTCGGCCGACGCCTACGCGTTTGAGTGGGCCATCAAACGCGGGTATGATGCGGTCAAAAATGGCGTGCTGGAGCGCCTTTCCCGGGCCATGGCGGAGAACGCGATGCCGCTTGGCGAAAGCGGTCACGACGCGGGCGGTGCCGGTCAGGCGGGTCCGTCCGCCGGTCAGCAGGCCGAGCCTTCTTCCGCTTTGTCCTCGAAAGCTTAAATGGCCCAATCGACTCTCTATTCCCGCGTGCTCGGCACGGGCAGCCACCTGCCGCCCAACCGGGTCACGAATCAGGCGCTCGCCGAGCGTCTCGCGAAGGACGGCATCGAAACCAGCGACGAGTGGATCGTCGCGCGCACCGGCATCCACGCGCGCCACTTCGCCGATCCGGACGTGACGACCAGCGATCTCGCGCTGGCCGCCGCGCAGCGCGCGATCGAGGCCGCCGACATCGATCCGCAGTCGATCGATCTGATCATCGTCGCCACCTCGACCCCCGATTTCGTCTTTCCGAGCACGGCCTGCCTGCTGCAGAACAAGCTCGGCATCCGCAACGGCGGCGCCGCGTTCGACGTGCAGGCCGTGTGCTCGGGCTTCGCCTACGCGCTGGCCACGGCCGACAGCTTCATTCGCGGCGGCCAGCACCGCACCGCGCTGGTGGTGGGCGCCGAGACCTTCTCGCGCATCCTCGATTTCAAGGACCGCACCACCTGCGTGCTGTTCGGCGACGGCGCCGGCGCGGTGGTGCTGTCGGCCTCGGACGAGCCTGGCATTCTCGGCAGCGCGCTGCACGCGGACGGCAGCTACTCGCACATCCTCTGCACGCCGGGCAACGTGAACGGCGGCGTGATCGCCGGCAGCGCGTTCCTGCACATGGACGGCCAGGCGGTGTTCAAGCTTGCCGTCAACGTGCTCGAGAAGGTGGCCATCGAGGCGCTCGAAAAGGCCAACCTGACGGCCGACCAGGTCGACTGGCTGATTCCGCACCAGGCCAATATCCGTATCATGACCAGCACCTGCCGCAAGCTGGGCCTGCCCCAGGAGCGCATGGTCGTCACCGTCGGCGAGCATGGCAACACCTCGGCCGCGTCGATTCCGCTGGCGCTCGACGTGGCGGTGCGCGACGGGCGAATCCAGCGCGGTCAGACGGTCCTGATCGAGGGCGTCGGCGGCGGCTTCACCTGGGGCGCGACGGCATTCCGCTTCTGAGCGCGCGGCGGCCCCTCGCGGGCGCGCCCGCCATCGCGGGTGCGCCGCTCGAATCGAATCAATGAGGACGAAATGAAATTTGCCTTTGTTTTTCCGGGACAAGGTTCGCAATCGGTCGGCATGCTCAACGCCTTCGCCGATCTCGCCGTGGTGCGCGAGACCGTCCAGGAAGCGTCCGACGCGCTGAACCAGGACCTCGGCAAGCTGATCGCGGAAGGTCCCGCTGAAGAACTGAACCTGACGGCCAACACCCAGCCCGTGATGCTGACGGCCGCCTACGCCTGCTATCGCGCCTGGCAGGCGGCGGGCGGCCCGGCGCCGTCGATCGTCGCGGGGCACAGCCTCGGCGAGTACACGGCGCTGGTGGCCGCCGGTGCGATCGCGTTCCGCGATGCGGTGCCGCTCGTGCGGTTCCGCGCGCAGGCGATGCAGAACGCGGTGCCGGTCGGCCAGGGCGGCATGGCCGCGATCCTCGGCCTCGACGACGACACGGTCCGCGCCGTCTGCGCCGAGGCATCGGCCGAAGGCGTGGTCGAGGCGGTCAACTTCAACGCGCCGGCACAAGTCGTGATTGCCGGCGCCAAGGCCGCGGTCGAGAAGGCCTGCGAACTGGCGAAGGCGAAGGGCGCCAAGCGCGCGTTGCCGCTGCCGGTGTCGGCGCCGTTCCATTCGTCGCTGCTCAAGCCGGCCTCGGATCAGCTGCGCGACTACCTGGCGAGCGTCACCGTGAACGCGCCGGCGATCCCGCTGGTCAACAACATCGACGTGGCCGTGGTGTCCGATCCCGCCGCGATCAAGGACGCGCTCGTGCGTCAGGCGGCCGGCCCGGTGCGCTGGGTCGAGTGCGTGCGGCACATCGCCGGCACCGGTGTCACGCAGCTGGTCGAATGCGGCCCGGGCAAGGTGCTGGCGGGGCTGACCAAGCGCATCGACGGCACGCTCACGGGGGTATCGGTGTTCGATCCCGCCACGCTCGACGACGTGCTCAAGCTCGTCACCGCGTAACGCGGCGCCTTGACATTCCGCTTCCATCGTTTCACGGAACCAATATGGACAAGAATCTCGACAAACAGGTGGCGATCGTGACCGGCGCGTCGCGCGGCATCGGTCGCGCGATCGCGCTCGAACTCGCGCGCAGCGGCGCGACGGTGATCGGCACCGCGACCAGCGAGGCCGGCGCGCAGGCGATCAGTGCCGCGTTCGCGGAGGCCGGCGCGGCCGGCCGCGGCGCGGTGCTCGACGTCAACGACGCGGCCGCGGGCGAAGCGCTGATCGAGGCGACCGTGAAGGAATTCGGCCGCCTCGACGTGCTCGTCAACAATGCCGGCATCACGCAGGACCAGCTCGCGATGCGCATGAAGGACGACGACTGGGATGCGGTGATCGACACCAACCTGAAGTCGGTGTTCCGGCTGTCGCGCGCGGTGCTGCGCCCGATGATGAAGGCCCGCGGCGGGCGCATCATCAACATCACCTCGGTGGTCGGCTCGCTCGGCAATCCGGGCCAGGCCAACTACGCGGCCGCCAAGGCCGGCGTGGCCGGCCTGACGCGCGCGCTCGCGCGCGAGATCGGCAGCCGCGGCATCACGGTGAACTGCGTCGCGCCCGGCTTCATCGATACCGACATGACCAAGGCGCTGCCTGAAGAGCAGCAGGCGGCGCTGAAGAGCCAGATTCCGCTCGGCCGCCTCGGCAGCACCGACGACATCGCTCACGCCGTCGCGTTCCTGGCATCGCCGCAGGCCGGTTACATCACCGGCACGACGCTGCACGTGAACGGCGGCATGTACATGTCGTAACGGAATTCGTTTACCATCCGCGCCGTGTGACGGATGGAGAAAGGCGCATCGGGCGCCTGTCGAACCGCAACGCCGGCACGCATTTTTGGCGGCATCAAACCTGATAAAATGCGCGCACTTGTAAATTTGAACTTTCCCTCGGAGGGGTAATGGACAACATCGAACAACGTGTCAAGAAGATCGTCGCCGAGCAACTGGGCGTCGCCGAAGGCGAAATCAAGAACGAAGCCTCGTTCGTGAACGATCTGGGTGCGGACTCGCTCGACACGGTCGAGCTGGTGATGGCGCTCGAAGACGAGTTCGGCATGGAAATCCCGGACGAAGAGGCCGAAAAGATCACGACGGTTCAGCAAGCGATCGACTACGCTCGCGCGAACGTCAAGGCCTGACACAGGCACACGCCGTCTGCAACGTTTTCTGGAACGCTGCATTGGCGCTCGATCGCGCGGCCGGCATCGATGCCGGCCGCGTTAACAGCCACAGGGCTCGCAGGGCTGGTTCCTGCGGCCGCTGTGGCTTTTGCTTTAGTCATTCAATGGAAAAGAGGGTACCGTGAGCCGCCGCCGAGTTGTCGTTACAGGCCTGGGGCTGATTTCGCCTGTTGGCAATAATGTTGCCGACGGTTGGGCCAATCTCGTTGCCGGAAAATCCGGCATCGTCAATATCACCAAGTTCGATGCCACGAATTTTTCGACCCGCTTTGCGGGCGAGGTGAAGGACTTCGACGTCGAAGCGTACCTGCCGGCGAAGGAAGCACGCCACATGGATACCTTCATCCATTACGGCATCGCAGCGGGCATGCAGGCCATGAAGGACTGCGGTCTCGAAGTGACCGACGAGAATTCGGAGCGCATCGGCGTCGTGGTGGGCTCCGGCATCGGCGGGCTGCCGATGATCGAGGTCACGCAGACCGAACTGCTCAATCGCGGCCCGCGCCGCATCTCGCCGTTCTTCGTGCCGGCCTCGATCATCAATATGATCTCGGGCCACCTGTCGATCAAGTTTGGCCTGAAAGGCCCGAACCTCGCGATCGTGACGGCCTGTACCACGGGCCTGCACTGCATCGGTGAGGCGGCCCGCCTGATCGAGTACGGCGACGCCGACGTGATGATCGCGGGCGGCGCGGAAGCGACCGTCTCGCCGCTCGGCATCGGCGGCTTCGCGGCCGCGCGCGCGCTGTCGCAGCGCAACGACGACCCGGCCACGGCGAGCCGTCCGTGGGACAAGGACCGCGACGGCTTCGTGCTCGGCGAGGGGGCCGGCGTGATGGTGCTCGAGGAGTACGAGCATGCGAAGGCGCGCGGCGCGAAGATCTACGCCGAAGTGGCGGGCTACGGCATGAGCGCCGATGCCCATCACATGACCGCCCCGGTCGAGGACGGCGACGGCGCGCGCCGCTGCATGCTGGCCGCGCTGCGCAACGCCGGCGTCAATCCCGACGAGGTCAACTACCTGAACGCGCACGGCACCTCGACGCCGCTCGGCGACCTGGCCGAGACGACCGGCATCAAGCGGGCGTTCGGCGATCGCGCCAAGCAGATGGTGGTCAACTCGACGAAGTCGATGACGGGCCACCTGCTGGGCGGCGCGGGCGGCCTCGAATCGGTGTTTACGGTGCTCGCCGTGCACAACCAGGTGTCGCCGCCGACCATCAACATCTTCAATCAGGATCCCGAATGTGATCTCGATTACTGCGCGAACCAGGCGCGGGACATGAAGATCGACGTCGCGCTGAAGAACTCCTTCGGCTTTGGCGGGACTAACGGCACGCTGGTTTTCAAGCGCGTCTGAAGCGGGGTCGCTTGACGGATCCCTTCCTCCTGTTTTCCGCCGGCACGCAGCCCGTTGCGCTGCGTGCCTCGGCGACGCTGCGCGTCGCGTTGGCGGCGTTCGTCGTGCTCTGCGCGGCGGCCGTCGCCGCGGCAGCCGCAGCGCTGCCGGGCAGTTTCATGGATCGAACGGGAGCGATGCTCGTCGGGATGCTGAGCGGCGCGTATCTCGCGTCGGTCGCGCGGCGGACCAGCGCCAGCCGCGTGCCGGCTGCCTTGCAGATCGACGCGGGCAGCGGCGCGCTCGCCGTGTTCGATCGCGGCGGCCGGCGCGTGGCGTACGGCCCGGTGGTCGGCTGCACGCAGTGGGCGGACCGCCTGCTGGTGCTCGCGATCGCGTGCGGGCACGGCCGTCCGGTACCGTTCGTGGTGCCGGCCGACGCGCTCGACGCGCGTGCCTTTCGCGCCCTGTCGGTGCACGGCAGGCAGGCCACGCACGGCTAGGCCGGCAGCACGCGCCGCGCGCGTTTCGCGGCGCGCCAGGTGGCGTTGCTACAATAGCGCTCCGCGTTGCATCCCTAGTTAACGGATTTGTCAGGTGAGTGAAAAAGAAATCGATCAGGCCCTGGTCGAGCGCGTACAGAAAGGTGACAAGGCGGCGTTCGAACTCCTGGTCTCCAAATACCACCGCAAGATCCTCCGGCTGATCTCGCGCCTCGTGCGTGACCCCGCCGAGGTCGAGGACGTGGCCCAGGACGCGTTCATCAAGGCCTACCGGGCGTTGCCGCAATTCCGCGGCGAATCCGCGTTCTACACATGGTTGTATCGGATTGCCGTCAACACGGCGAAGAACTACCTGGCAACCCAGGGGCGCCGCGCACCGACCTCGACTGAAGCCGATGCCGAAGAGGCTGAAACTTTCTCCGATGCCGACCAACTAAGGGATATCAACACGCCCGAGTCGATGTTGATGAGCAAGCAGATCGCCGAAACGGTGAATGCGGCGATGGCGCTGTTGCCCGAGGAATTGCGCACGGCCATCACGCTGCGGGAAATCGAGGGTCTGAGTTACGAGGAAATCGCGGAAATGATGGATTGTCCCATCGGCACCGTGCGTTCGCGTATCTTCCGGGCCCGCGAAGCGATCGCCAACAAGTTGCGGCCGCTGCTCGACACGCCGGAAGGCAAGCGCTGGTAAGCGCTTGCCCGGCGGCAGGATCGGCACGGGGTCCAGTTACAGATTGAGTCGTGGTCACGACGGGGTATCGGAAGATGGGGAGCATCATGGGGTCGGTCTCTACGCAATCGCAAGCAGGCTCGCAGGGCGAGCAACTGTCCGCACTGATCGACGGTGAAGCGTCGGCCGGGTCGATCGGGCAGATCCTGGCCGGATTCGGCGTCACCGAGCGCCGCACCTGGGCCGAATATCACGCGATCGGCGACGCGCTGCGCTCCGACGAACTGGCGATCGAGCCGGCCGTCAGCCAGGCCTTCGGCGCCCGTTTCGCGGCCGCGTTCGCGGCCGAGCCGCACCTGATCGCGCCGGCCGCCGTCACGGTGGCGTCGGCCGCCGCGGCCGAAGCGGCCGTCCGGCGCCAGCCGCTGCGCCGCCGCGTGCTGCCCGCCTTCGCGGTGGCGGCCGCCGCGGCCACGCTGACCTGGATCGTCGTGCCGCAACTGCAGGGCACGGCAGGCCAGGTCGGAGGGGCGGTGCAGGTTGCCTCGGTCGCGCCGCAGGATCTGCAGCGCGTGGCCGCGTCGAGCCGCCAGGACGGCAACATCATCCGTGATGCGAGCCTCGACCAGTATCTCGAGGCCCACCAGCAATTCGCGCAGCAGCCTGTCGTGCCGGGCTCGATGCCGCTGATTCGCACCGCCGCCACGCAAGGCCAGTAAACCCGATGCGGACATCGCTGTTGAATCGCGCCACTTCAGGCTGGACGCGGCTGCCCGCGCTCGTGCTCTGCGCAGCCGCCTTGCTCTCGGTTCATTCGCATGCCATCGCGCAGCAGCCGGTCGATCCGGCCGCCGGCCCGCAAGCCGCCGCCGCATGGCTCGATCGCATCCAGCAGGCCGCGCAGCAGCAGAGCTACGACGGCACCTTCGTGTTCCAGCGCGGCACCTACGTGCAGTCCTCGCACATCGTGCACATCGCCGCCAAGGGCGGCGAGTACGAGCAGATCGAAAGCCTCGACGGCAAGCCGCGCAAGCTGTTGCGCCACAACGACGATCTCGTGACGTTCGTGCCGGAACGCCAGCTCTGCGTGGTCGAGCGCCGCCAGAACCGCGACGCGTTCCCGGCGCTGCTCGGCGCGAGCGGCGCCGAGGTGCTGTCGGTGTATGACCTGAAGCCGCTCGGCCAGGATCGCGTGGCCGGTGTCGATGCGCAGGTTGCCGAACTGGTGCCGAAGGACGGCTACCGCTATGCCTACAAGCTCTGGACCGATGCGAAGACGGGGCTGCTGCTGCGTAGCCAGACGCTCGATGCCGACGATCACGTGCTCGAGCAGGTGGCGTTCTCGCAGCTGCAGATCGGCCAGGAGCGCCCGGGCCAGAAGACGGCGATCGCGAACGGCATCCACAACCTGAGCGGCTGCACGGTGGTGCGCCCGCCGGTGGCGCCCGTCGACATCGAGTCGCAGGGCTGGCGGATCGCGCCGAGCGTGGCCGGTTTCCGCAAGATCCGCGAGGTGCGCCGCCCGATGGCCGCGCGCGACGCGAACGAGCCGCCGATCCCGGTCGATCAGGCCGTGTTTACCGACGGGCTCGCGACCATCTCCGTATTCCTGGAGCCGGTGGAGAAGGGCACGCGCAAGGAAGGTGCGGGCAGCACGGGCGCGACGCATGTGCTGGTGAAGCGCCGCGGCGATTTCTGGATCACGCTGCTCGGCGAAGTGCCGCCGGCGACGTTGCAGCAGTTCGCGGCTGCCATAGAATACAAGCCTTCGAAGTAATCTTCCGGTTTCCCGACATGATCACATTCACGCTGCGTCCCTGGATGGCCGCAGCGGCGCTGACGGCTTGCCTGCCCGTCGCGTCGCTGGCGGCGCAAACCGCCGCGCCCGTGCAGGGCGCGTCCGCACCGGTCACCGTGCCGGTCGCGCCGCCCACCGCGCCGGCGGCGCGCGCGGCGCTGCCCGATTTCGCGGATCTGGTCGAAAAGGTGGGCCCGGCGGTCGTCAACATCCGCACCACCGCGATCGTGCCGGCCGATCCGCGCGGCGGCGTGTTCCCGCAGGGGCCGGACGACGGTGACATGTCGGAGTTCTTCCGCCGCTTTTTCGGCATTCCGCTGCCGGGCGCGCCGGGTTCGCCCGGCACGCCGAAGAACGCCTTGCCCGACGCGCCCGACACCGAGCAGAACCGCGGCGTGGGCTCGGGCTTCATCCTGTCGCCGGACGGTTATGTGATGACGAACGCGCACGTGGTCGACGACGCCGACACCATCTACGTTACGCTGACCGACAAGCGCGAGTTCAAGGCCAAGCTGATCGGCGTGGACGAGCGCACCGACGTGGCGATCGTCAAGATCAACGCCAGCGGCCTGCCGACCGTGGCGATCGGCGATTCGAACAAGGTGCGCGTGGGCGAGTGGGTGGTCGCGATCGGTTCGCCGTTCGGGCTCGACAATACGGTCACGGCCGGCATCGTCAGCGCGAAGGGCCGCAACACGGGCGACTACCTGCCCTTCATCCAGACCGACGTGGCGGTCAACCCGGGCAACTCGGGCGGCCCGCTGATCAACATGCAGGGCGAGGTGATCGGCATCAACTCGCAGATCTACAGCCGCACTGGCGGCTTCATGGGGATCTCGTTCGCGATTCCGATCGATGAGGCGATGCGCGTGGCCGAGCAACTGAAGACCACGGGCAAGGTCACGCGCGGGCGCATCGCGGTGGCGATCGCCGAGGTCACCAAGGACGTGGCCGACTCGATCGGGCTGCCGCGCGCGGAAGGCGCCCTGGTCAGCAGCGTCGTGGCGGGCGGCCCGGCCGACAAGGCCGGCGTGCAGCCCGGCGACATCATCCTCAAGTTCAACGGCCGCCAGGTGGATGAAGCCACCGACCTGCCGCGCATGGTCGGCGACACCAAGCCGGGCACCCAGGCGACGCTGACGATCTGGCGCAAGGGCAGCTCGCGCGACTTGCCGATCACGATCGCCGAGGTGCCGGCCGAGAAGAACGCGCGCGCCGACGACGGCAAGCCGCGCCGGCCCGCCACGCCGCGCCAGAGCAACGCGCTCGGGCTGACGGTCAGCGACCTGACGGCGGACCAGTTGAAGGCCGCGAAGGTGCCGAACGGCGTGCACGTCGACCTGGCCGAAGGGCCGGCCTCGCGCGCGGGCCTGAAGCGCGACGACATCGTGATCCGCGTCGGCGACGTCGATATCACGAGCGCGAAGCAGTTCGTCGAGGTCACCTCTAAGCTCGATCCGCAGAAGATGGTCGCGGTGCTGGTGCGACGCGGCGACAACACGCAGTTCGTCCCGCTGCGGCCGCGGCAGAAGTAGGTCGCGCATGGCGCTGACGCTGTACGGCCGCGGCTGGTGCCACCTGTGCGGCGAGATGCGTGCCGCACTGGCGCCGCTCGCGGCCGAATTCGGCGTGGAGGTGGACTACCTCGACGTCGACGCCGATCCGGCGCTCGTCGCGCGCTATGACGAGGACGTGCCGGTGCTGCTGCTCGACGGTGTCGAGCTGTGCCGGCACCGCCTCGATCCGCGATGCGTGCGGGCGGCGCTCGAGCGCCGCGCGGCCCGCTGAGCCGCGTCGCGCGCCGCCTGCGGAGCGCCGGAGCGTGCCGGCGGCCGGTCGTTCCTGCAGGTTTCGTGCCGCGGAGCCTGCCGCGGCGGCCAAAATGCCGCCCCGGACAGCCCTTTTCGGCTAAAATAGGCCGTTTTTTCACCGACTTACAAGGCGTGCTCCGCAGTCGTCGAGCGCGCCTTTTTCGCTTGATCGGCACTGAATGGATCATATTCGCAATTTCTCGATCATCGCCCACATCGACCATGGCAAGTCGACGCTCGCGGATCGCATCATCCAGGTTTGCGGCGGCCTGACCGACCGTGAAATGGAAGCCCAGGTGCTCGACTCGATGGACCTCGAACGCGAGCGCGGCATCACGATCAAGGCCCAGACGGCGGCGCTCACGTACCGCGCCCGCGACGGCAAGGTCTATAACCTCAACCTGATCGACACGCCGGGGCACGTCGACTTCTCCTACGAAGTCAGCCGCTCGCTGTCGGCCTGCGAGGGCGCGCTGCTGGTGGTGGACGCGAGCCAGGGCGTCGAGGCCCAGACGGTCGCGAACTGCTACACGGCGATCGAGCTCGGCGTCGAGGTGGTGCCGGTGCTGAACAAGATCGACCTGCCTGCGGCGAACCCCGACAACGCGATCACCGAGATCGAGGACGTGATCGGCATCGACGCGACCGACGCGACGCGCTGCAGCGCGAAGACCGGCCTCGGCGTCGAGGACGTGCTCGAGTCGCTGATCGCCAAGGTGCCGCCGCCGAAGGGCGATCCGGACGCGCCGCTGCAGGCGCTCATCATCGATTCGTGGTTCGACAACTACGTCGGCGTGGTGATGCTGGTGCGCATCGTCAACGGTACGCTGCGCCCGAAGGACAAGATCAAGCTGATGGCCACCGGCGCGCAGTTCCCGGTCGAGCACATCGGCGTGTTCACGCCGAAGTCGCGCAACCTGGAATCGCTCTCGGCGGGGCAGGTCGGCTTCATCATCGCCGGCATCAAGGAACTGACGGCCGCCAAGGTGGGCGACACCGTCACGCACGTGACGAAGGCCGCCGCCGAGCCGCTGCCGGGCTTCAAGGAAGTGAAGCCGCAGGTGTTCGCGGGCCTCTATCCGGTCGAGGCGAACCAGTACGACGCGCTGCGCGAATCGCTCGAGAAGCTCAAGCTCAACGACGCCTCGCTGCAGTACGAGCCGGAAGTCTCGCAGGCGCTCGGCTTCGGCTTCCGCTGCGGCTTCCTGGGCCTGCTGCACATGGAGATCGTGCAGGAGCGCCTCGAACGCGAGTTCGACATGGACCTCATCACCACCGCGCCGACGGTGGTCTACGAGGTGGTGCAGAGCGACGGCACGACCATCATGGTCGAGAATCCGGCGAAGATGCCCGAGCCGGCCCGCATCGAGGAGATTCGCGAGCCGATCGTGACCGTGAACCTCTACATGCCGCAGGACTACGTCGGCTCGGTCATCACGCTCTGCACGCAAAAGCGCGGTTCGCAGATCAACATGCAGTACCACGGCCGCCAGGTGCAACTGACCTACGAGATCCCGATGGCCGAAATCGTGCTCGACTTTTTCGACCGGCTGAAGTCGGTGTCGCGCGGCTATGCGTCGATGGATTACGAATTCAAGGAGTATCGCGCCTCGGACGTGGTCAAGGTCGACATGCTGATCAACGGCGACAAGGTCGACGCGCTGTCGGTCATCGTTCACCGTTCGCAGTCGCAATACCGCGGCCGCGAGGTGGCGGCGAAGATGCGTGAGATCATCCCGCGCCAGATGTACGACGTCGCGATCCAGGCGGCGATCGGCGCGCACATCATCGCGCGCGAGAATATCAAGGCGCTGCGCAAGAACGTGCTGGCCAAGTGCTACGGCGGCGACATCACGCGCAAGAAGAAGCTGCTGGAAAAGCAGAAGGAAGGCAAAAAGCGCATGAAGCAGGTGGGTTCGGTCGAGATCCCGCAGGAAGCGTTCCTCGCGATCTTGCGTGTCGAAGACAAATAACAGGACTGATCCTTTTATGAATTTCGCATTGATTCTTTTTGTGCTCGTCGTCTTGACGGGTATCGCGTGGGTGCTGGACAAGCTGGTGTTCCTGCCGCGCCGGCGCAAGGCGGCCGACGCGGCGGTCGCCGAGTTCGACCGCCAGCAGGCCCGCGTCGGCGAGCGCTTCGCCGACGAGAACGCGGCCGAGACGCGCGCCAAGCTGCGCGACGACAAGCTGCGCCAGCCTTGGTGGCTCGAATACACGGCCAGCTTCTTCCCGGTGATCCTGGCGGTGTTCGTGGTGCGCTCGTTCGTGGTCGAGCCGTTCAAGATCCCGTCGGGCTCGATGGTGCCGACGCTGCTGGTCGGCGATTTCATTCTCGTGAACAAGTTCGAATACGGCCTGCGCCTGCCGATCGGCAACCAGAAGATCACCAAGGGCAGCCCGCTCCAGCGCGGCGACGTGGTGGTGTTCCGCTACCCGAAGGACGAATCGGTCGACTACATCAAGCGCGTGATCGGCCTGCCCGGCGACACCGTCCAATACCTCGACAAGAAGCTAACGATCAACGGCCAGCCGGTGCCGGAGACGCCGCTGCCCGACTTCTTCGACGAAGAGCGCATGAACTATGCGAAACAGTATGAGGAGACCATCGACGGCACGCGCAAGAACGCGATCCTGAACAATCCGGCCGTGCCGCCGTACGTGATGGGCGCCTACGATTTCCCGTACAAGAGCAACTGCACGTACAACGAGCACGGCGTGATCTGCAAGGTGCCGCCCGGCCACTACTTCATGATGGGCGACAACCGCGACAACAGCGCGGACAGCCGCTACTGGGGCTTCGTGCCCGACCGCGACATCGTCGGTCGCGCGTTCTTCATCTGGATGAACTTCAGCGACCTCAAGCGGATCGGCCCGTTCCACTGAGCCGCGCTCGCCAGCATCGCGCCATGGCCGCGCGCGATGCTGGCAAATCACTTCAAGAACCGGCGGTAACACCGCTTCGACACGCCTTTTCGAGCCCGGCGTCCGCCGCTAGACGGAACCGGCGCCCGCGTTATACTCCTGCTCATGTCTCAGTCCCAGTTGGAAAGCCGGCTGCGCTACGAATTTCGCAATGCGGAATTGCTGCGTCAGGCTTTGACCCACCGTAGCCATAGCGCCACGCATAACGAACGGCTCGAGTTCCTTGGCGACTCCGTTCTGAATTGCGCGGTGGCGGCCCTTTTGTTCCAGCGCTTCGGCAAGCTGGACGAAGGCGACCTGTCGCGGGTGCGGGCGAACCTCGTCAAGCAGCAGTCGCTGTACGAAATCGCACAGGCCCTCAATATTGCCGACGGCCTGCGGCTCGGCGAAGGGGAACTGCGCAGCGGCGGGTTCCGCCGGCCGTCGATCCTCGCGGACGCGTTCGAAGCCATCATCGGGGCGGTGTTCCTCGATGGGGGCTTCGAAGCCGCCCAGGGGGTGATCAAGCGCCTCTATGTCCCGATTCTCGACCACATCGATCCGCGCACGCTCGGCAAGGACGCCAAGACGCTGCTGCAGGAATACCTGCAGGGGCACAAGATCGCGCTGCCGACCTATACCGTGGTGGCGACGCATGGTGCGGCGCACAATCAGCAGTTCGAGGTGGAATGCACGGTGCCGAAGCTCGACGTCAAGGTGTCTGGCTCCGGGGCGAGCCGCCGCGCGGCCGAGCAGGCCGCCGCGAAGAAGGCGCTCGACGAGGTGATGGCGCGCCCGATGGCGGCCGCCAAGTCGAAGCGCTCGAAGAGCGCGCGTGCCTCGAAGAGCGAGCCCGAGATCGTGCCGGGCGTGAAGGGGGTGCAGGAGGCGCTCGATCTGCGCGCGGCGCCCGAGCACAAGGAACGCGCCATGAGCCCGGCCCAGGGTGCAGCGAAGGCGTCGGCGGCCGGCGAACGCGGTGCGCCGCCGGTGGCCGTGATTCGTGCGGCCGCGCATGCCGACACGTTGCCGCACAAGCCCGAGCGCGGCGCCAAGCCGCCCGCCGCCGACAAGTCCGCGAGCGTCGACAAGCCGGCCGCACCTGCCGCGCCGGCCGAGCCGGAGAAGCCGGCTTCGTCGCAGCCGCCCGGCGAGCGGCCGACGGCACACGCGGCCTCCGTGGCCCCCGTGGCCCCCGTGGCCGAGCCGCCGGTTGCCGCCGACAAGCCCGCCGCCGATAAATCCGCGCCCGCCGGCCAGCCGGGCGCCGCCGACAACCCCGATGCCGCGCCGCGCGGCGCCGGCGCGCCGGACCGCACGTTGCGCGCGCGCGACATCGCGAGCGCGGCGCCCGACCCGGACGACGAGCTCTCCGTCACGCCGTTGCGCGTGGTCGATGTCGGCCGTTGAACGCCTGATCCTATCCGCGGGCCGCGTCGTGCGGCCCGCCTCGAATCGCAGCAGCCTGATATGAACGCAACCGCCACCCCCGCATTCCGTTGCGGCATGATCGCCATCGTCGGCCGGCCGAACGTCGGCAAGTCGACGCTGATGAACGCGCTCGTCGGCCAGAAGATCAGCATCACCTCGCGCAAGGCGCAGACCACGCGCCACCGCATCACCGGCATCCACACGCTGCCCGACGCGCAGTACATCTTCGTCGACACGCCTGGCTTCCAGACGCGCCACAGCACTGCGCTGAACCGCTCGCTCAACCGCACCGTGACCTCCACGCTGACCTCGGTCGACGCGATCCTGTTCGTGATCGAGGCTGGCCGCTTCGGCCCGGACGACCAGAAGGTGCTGGACCTGATTCCGCCCAAGGTGCCGACGCTGCTGATCCTCAACAAGCTCGACCGCATCCACGACAAGTCGACGCTGTTCCCGTTCCTGAAGCAGATGGGCGAGCTGCGCTCGTTCGCCGAGGTGGTGCCGCTGTCGGCCAAGCAGGACGACGACATCCGCCGTCTGATGGACACCGTCAAGCCCTACCTGCCCGAGGGCGAGCCGATCTACGGCCAGGACGACCTGACCGATCGCAGCTCGCGCTTTCTCGCGGCCGAGATCCTGCGCGAGAAGGTATTCCGCTGGACCGGCGACGAGCTGCCCTACACGAGCACCGTCATCATCGACAAGTTCGAGGAAGAGGGGCGCCTCACGCGCGTGTTCGCGACGATCCTCGTCGAGCGCGATTCGCACAAGGCGATGGTGATCGGCAAGAAGGGCGCCAAGCTCAAGCAGATCAGCACCGAGGCACGGCTCGACATGGAGAAGCTGTTCGACGGCCCGGTTTATCTCGAAACATTCATCAAGGTGAAGAGCGGCTGGGCGGACAACGAAGCGGGGCTGCGTGCCTATGGGTACGAATGACGGCAGGCCCGACGGCTCCGACGGCGCACCCGTCTCCGTCGCGGAGCCGCCCGCTTCCGGCTCGCCTGCCGAGCCGGCGCGGCCCCGCAAGGCCCGCCGCGTCGCGGCGCGCGCATCCGATTTTCGCGTCGCCGAGCAGCCCGGCTTCGTGCTGCACAGCCATCCCTATCGCGAAACCAGCCTGATCATCGACGTGCTGACGCGCGACCACGGCCGCGTCGCGCTCGTCGCGAAAGGCGCCAAGCGGCCGCATTCGGCCTTGCGCGGGGTCCTGCAGACGTTCCAGCCGCTCGCGCTGTCGTGGTCCGGCAAGTCGGAGATGCGCACGCTGACGGGCGCGGAGTGGGTGGGCGGAATGCTGCCGCTGGGCGGCGACGCGCTGCTCTGCGGCTTCTACGTGAACGAACTGCTGGTCAAGTTCTGCGCGCGCGAGGATCCCTTCCCGGCGCTGTTTCAGCATTACCTGGTGACGCTCGCGCGGCTCGCCCACGACGAGCCGGCCGTGCAGGTGCTGCGCTCGTTCGAGCGCGTGCTGCTGCGCGAGACCGGTTACGCGCGGGCGCTGAACCGGACCGTGGCGCGCCGCGCCGTCACCGCCGACGGTCGCTACGTGTTCGATCCGGAGCGCGGCGTGCGCGAGGCCGGCGACGACACACCGTCGCACTGGCCGATCGTCTCGGGTCAGACATTGCTCGACATGGAGGAGGACGATTACCATCGTGCCCAGACGGTCGCGCAAAGCAAGACGCTGATGCGCTTCCTGCTCAATACCTATCTGGGCGGCACGCCACTCGCGACGCGCCAGATCCTCATCGATCTGCAAAACCTATGAGCTTTTTCCTGACCGCGCCGAACGCCATCGATCTCGGCGTCAACATCGATCATGTCGCGACGCTGCGCAACGTGCGCGGCACCGCCTATCCGGACCCGATCCGTGCGGCGCTCGCGGCCGAGCAGGCCGGTGCCGACGCGATCACGCTGCACCTGCGCGAGGATCGCCGCCACATCCGCGACGCGGACGTGCGCGCGCTGCGCCCGCTGCTCACCACGCGCATGAACCTGGAGTGCGCGGTCACGCCGGAAATGCTCGACATCACCTGCGAGGTGCGTCCGCACGATGCCTGTCTCGTGCCGGAAAAACGCGCCGAGCTGACCACCGAGGGGGGCCTCGACGTGGCCGGGCACTTCGAGGCGGTGCGTGCGGCCTGCCGGCAGCTCGCCGACGCGGGCGTGCGCGTGTCGCTGTTCATCGACCCGGACGAGACCCAGATCCGCGCGGCCCACGAGGCCGGCGCGCCGGTCGTGGAGCTGCATACCGGCGCCTACGCCGAGGCGCACGACGCGGCCGGCCAGCAGCGCGAGTACGAGCGCGTGGCGGCCGCCGTCGACGCGGGCGTCGCGCTCGGCCTCAAGGTCAACGCCGGCCACGGCCTGCACTATACGAACGTGCAGCAGATCGCGGCGATCGACGGCATCGTCGAGCTCAACATCGGGCACGCGATCGTCGCGCAGTCGATCTTCTCGGGCTGGGACAACGCGGTGCGCGAGATGAAGGCGATCATGGTGGCGGCGCGCGTGGCCGCACGCCACGGTGGCCGCTGAGGCTCGCCTCATGGCGATCTACGGCATCGGCACCGATATCGTCCAGTTGAGCCGGATCGCGGCGGTGCTCGAGCGCACCGGCGGCCGGTTCGCCGAGAAGGTGCTCGGCCCGGACGAACTGCGCGTGTTCCACGCGCGCCGCCAGCGCTCCGAGGCACGCGGCATCGCGTTCCTCGCGACGCGTTTTTCCGCGAAGGAGGCGTTCTCGAAGGCGATCGGCCTCGGGATGCGCTGGCCGATGACCTGGCGCGCCCTGCAAACCCTCAACGAGCCGAGCGGCCAGCCCTACGTGACGGCCTCCGGCGAGCTGGCCGACTGGCTCGCCGCACGGGGCATCAGCGCGCGCGTGACGGTCAGCGACGAGCGCGACTACGCGGTGTCGTTCGTGGTCGCCGAAGTGCCGGACGCGGCCTCGGCGCCCGTCGCCGGCTGACGCTCCGGCCGATTCTCTCTTTCACTTCACGGACCCGATTCGATGAAACCGACCCCCGGCCCCGTCATGCTCGACGTCGTCGGCACGACGCTCACGCGCGACGATGCGCGGCGCCTCGCGCATCCACGCACGGGCGGCGTGATCCTGTTCGCGCGCCACTTCGAAAGCCGCGAGCAGCTGTGCGCGCTGACCGAGGCGATCCGCGCCGTGCGCGACGACCTCCTGATCGCCGTCGATCACGAGGGCGGGCGCGTGCAGCGTTTTCGCACCGACGGCTTCACGGTGCTGCCGGCGATGCGCCGGCTCGGCGAGCTGTGGGACAAGGACGTGCTGCACGCCACGCGCGCGGCGACCGCGGTCGGCTACGTGCTCGCCGCCGAGTTGCGCGCCTGCGGGATCGACCTCAGCTTCACGCCGGTGCTCGATCTCGACTACGGCCGCTCGAAGGTGATCGGCGACCGGGCGTTCCATCGCGATCCGCGCGTCGTCACGCTGCTGGCGAAGAGCCTGAGCCACGGGCTCGCGCTGACCGGCATGGCGAACTGCGGCAAGCATTTCCCCGGCCACGGCTACGCCGAGGCCGATTCGCACGTCGCGCTGCCGACCGACGATCGCCCGCTCGAACAGATCCTCAAGCTCGACGCCGCGCCGTATGACTGGCTCGGGCTGGCGCTGGCCGCGGTGATTCCGGCGCACGTGATCTACACGCAGGTGGATTCGCGGCCGGCCGGATTCTCGTCGATCTGGCTGCAGCGCGTGCTGCGCGAGCGGCTCGGCTTCACCGGTGCGGTGTTCAGCGACGATCTTTCCATGGAAGCGGCGCGCGCGGGCGGCACGCTGGCGCAGGCGGCCGACGCGGCGCTCGAGGCCGGTTGCGACATGGTGCTGGTCTGCAACCAGCCGGAAGCCGCCGAGCGGGTGCTCGAGGAGATGCGGGCGGAGGTGTCGCCGGAATCGGCGCGGCGGATCCGTCGGCTGCGGCCGCGCGGCAAGGCGTCGGGCTGGGACAAGCTGATGCGCCGGCCCGAGTACCAGCGTGCCTGCGCGCTGCTGCGCGAGACGTTCGGCTGAGATCGGCGGGGCGGCGGCCGGCGGCGAGTGCCGCCGTCAGTTCATCTTCATGCGCTGCAGCTTGTTGTAGAGCGTCTTCGGGCTGATGCCGAGCAGCGCGGCCGCGCGATGGCGGGTGCCGCCGACCGCGTCGAGCGTGGCGCGGATCAACAGGTCTTCCACGTCCGACAGCGGCGTGCCGACGCGCACCTGGACGCTGCTGCCGCTGAGCGCCGCGCCCGGCACGAACACGCCGTCGTTGGCGCGCAGCGACTCGATGAAATCGCCCGACGCCTCGTAGGCGAGCCGCACGCGATCGCGCAGTTCGCGCACGTTGCCTGGCCAGTCGTAGGCGAGGCATTCGCGAATGAAGTCGGGCGCGATCCGCTTGGCGACGGCGCCGAGGCCGGCGTCGTGCGCCTGGCGGTTCAGATCGTCGACGAAGGCCTGGGCGATCTGCAGCATGTCGTCGTCGCGCGCGCGCAGCGGCGGCAGCGCGATCGAGGCCGCGTCGAGCCGCATCCACAGATCCTCGCGCAGCGTGCCGTGGTCGAGCGCCTCGCGCGACGGCCGGCGCGAGGTGGCGATCAGCCGGAAGTCGGTGGCCACTTCGGTGGTGCCCTCGATGCGCCGGAAGCTTTGCGAGTCGAGCGCGCGCAGCAGCGATTCCTGGATCGGCAGCGGCAGCGCCGTGATGTCCTTGAGCAGCAGCGTGCCGCCGCTCGCCTGCTCGAAGAGGCCCGGCTCGCGCCGCTCGGCGCCGCCGTAGGAGCCGCGCTCGCGGCCGAACAGCATGCTTTCGATGACGATGTTGCCGAGTTCCATCACGCGCGGCAGCTGCAGCGCGGCACGGCAGTCGAACTTGATGAACGGTCCCTTGCGGCGGCGGCTCAGGTCATGCAGCGCCCGAGCCGTCGTCTCCTTTCCGGTGCCGGCTTCGCCCCACACCAGCACCGCAGCCTCGCTGCGCGCGTTGCGCTCGATCATGTCGTAGACATGCTGGACTGCGTTGCTGCGCCCGATCAGGGGGCCGAAACGGCCGAGTTTGCGCAGCGTGGTGCGCAGTGCCTGGACTTCCTCGATCAGCTCGTAAGGGCGCGGAATGCGCGCCAGCAGACTGCGCAAGCGCGGGATGTTGACGGGCTTCAGCAGGTAGTCCCAAATGCCGTAGCGCAAGCCCTCGATGGCGCTCTCGACCGTGGCGTTGCCGGTCAGCACGATCACGGGCAGGCCGCCGTTCGGCTGCTGCGGCTGGGGCAAATGCTGCAACAGGTCGAAGCCGCTGCCGTCCGGCAGGTTCAGGTCGACCAGCACGACGTCGGGAATCGTCCGCGCCAGTGCCGCCCGGGCCTCGGCGAGCGAGGTGGCCGTGTCGACCGTGAATCCGTCCGCGGCGAGCAGCGCCGTCAGGCCGGACAAGCTGTTGGGATCGTCTTCGACTATGAGGGCGTGGGGCATGGTGTGCTGGATGTTCAAAGGGCGACCGTGCGTGGCGGGCGCGTTGGCCCCATTGTTTGATTAGAGTCGGATTTTATGTCCCCCGGGGCATAAAGCGTACGATATTTGCCGATATAAGCAAAAGAGTTACCGAAGATACAAATTGATGCCTTTGCGGAACGGCGCTCCGCAGCGTTTCACCGCCTGTCGCGAGGCCGCGGCTGCAGTGTGCCGGAAAAAGAAAAAGCGCCCCAAAGGGCGCTTTTTCGTGCAGGTTGCGCGAATTTAGGCGCGGCTGCGGTATTCGTTGGTGCGCGTGTCGATTTCGATCTTGTCACCGGTGTTGCAGAACAGCGGCACCTGCAGCTCGTAGCCGGTCGCGAGCTTGGCGTTCTTCAGGACCTTGCCCGACGACGTGTCGCCCTTGACGGCCGGTTCCGTGTAGGTGATCTCGCGCACGATCACGGTCGGCATGTCGACCGAGATCGCCTTCTCGTTGTAGAACACGACTTCGCAGGTCATGCCGTCTTCGAGGTAGTTCAATGCGTCGCCCATCATTTCGGCTTCGACTTCGTACTGGTTGTAGTCGGCGTCCATGAACACGTACATCGGGTCCGCGAAGTACGAGTAGGTCACTTCCTTGCGGTCGAGCACGACGACGTCGAACTTGTCGTCGGCCTTGTACACGGATTCCTGGCCTGCGTTCGTCAGCAGGTTCTTCAGCTTCATCTTGACGACGGCGGCGTTACGGCCCGACTTGTTGTATTCGGTCTTCGAGACGACCCACGCGTCGTTGCCGACCATCACGACATTGCCTACGCGGAGTTCCTGTGCGGTTTTCATATCAAAACTGTCCTGTGCGAAAAAATTTTCCTGACGTTGCGCAACGGCCGACAACGCAAGCGGGGAACGGCCGACGCGCCACGGCCCCGGCTTGCCGCCGCGGCAGGAACGCGCGCGGGGCGCCGCTCGCACACGCGGGTTGGCTGCATGCCTCCCATGTCCGCGCCGATCGCGCCCGGCAAGACACGCCGCGCGCCGCAGGCGCCGACAGGGACTCGCTTGCGTGGTCCGCCGTTGGATAACCGCTTATTTTAACTGAGTTTTTGAGAATTCCGCCAGATTTCCGGCGAGATCGCCGAGTGTGGCGAGCTCGTCCGCCCAGGCATGCGCGCGGGCCTCGAGGGCGGCACGATGCGTGAGGAAGTCGGCCCAGTCCGGCCTGCCGGCGCCGTTCCAGGCATGCCAGAAGCGCGCGGTCGCATCGCGCGCAGGCGCCGGCAGCGTAGCGGTCAGGTGCGCGAGCGCGGCGTCGAGCTTCGGCCGATGCGCGTCGTCGGCCTGCGGGTAGATGTGCCAGACGAACGGCTTGCGCGCCCATTGCGCCCGCACGAACGAGTCCTCGCCGCGCACGAAGTTGAGGTCGGCGGCCCACAGCAGCTTGTCGTAGTCGGGCTGGGCGACGAACGCGAGCCCGTGCGCGCTGAGTCGGCCCGCGTCGGCGCGGCTGCCGGCGCCGAACCGGCCGATGCCGAAGAAGCCGGCGACGGCCGGGCAAACCCGGCCTTCGGGCACCAGCAGCCGTACCGGCTGCGGGCCGTCACGCCATTGTTCGAGCAGCGCGCCGAGCGCGGGATTCTCGTAGGCGAACAGCGACACGACGAGCGTGTCGGCGTCCGGCGGCGGGCCGCCCGTGGCCTGCCGCCACCAGGCCTCGCGCTCGGCGGCGCGGCCGACGAAGGCCTCGCGCCGCGCGTCGAGATCGGCTTCCTTCAGCACGCCGCCGGTGCCGCGCCCGAGCCCGGGGAAGAAGAACGTCTTGCGCAGCGGGTAACGCGGGTGCGGCGACGGACGCAGATGGAAATCGGCGACCCAGTCCTCGGCGCTCAGGTACTCGAGATTGATCCAGACCGGCGCGCGCGCGCGGCGCGCCATCGCCGCGACGTATTCGGCCGGCAGCTCGCAGGCGAACGCCTCGACCACCACGTCCGCGATCGCGAGCGTGTCGCCGGCATGCACGGGCTCGCCCCAATGCTCGATCACGATGCCGTCGCACGTCTGGCGCGGGGCGGCCGGGTCGAGCCCCGGCGCGATGCGCGCGAAGGTCGCGAGATCGTCGACGAACAGGCGTACCTGCCAGCCGTGCTCGCGCGCGAGTTGGGTCGCGAGCCGCCAGCAGACGCCGATGTCGCCGAAATTGTCGACGACCGTGCAGAAGATGTCGCAGGCGAGCGGCCCGCCGTCGGAGTGCGGGAGCGAGTCGGCCGTGGCGGAGCGGATCGGAGGCATCGAAGGAATTGGGGCGAATGCACTAAACTGGCGATTCTAAATGACCCGTTCGCGCGCGCATGGCGCCCGGATTTCGCATGACATCCCCCGATACCTCCGATCGCCCCGAAGCCTCTGGCCATGGTGGCCAGCCAGCCCCGGCGAGCCAGGCCGCCGCGCCATTCGAGCCGAAGCCGGTCCTCGCGCAATTGCCGCATCTGCCGGGCGTCTACCGGTATTACGACGCCGCCGGCTCGGTGCTCTACGTGGGCAAGGCGCGCAACCTGAAAAAGCGCGTCTCGAGCTATTTCACGAAGACCCAGCTTTCGCCGCGCATCGCGATGATGGTCACGCGGATCGCCAGGATCGAGACCACGGTGACGCGCTCGGAGGCCGAGGCGCTGCTGCTCGAAAACAATCTGATCAAGGCGCTCGCGCCGCGCTACAACATCCTGTTTCGCGACGACAAGTCGTATCCGTATCTGAAGCTGACCGGTCATGCGTTTCCGCGCATGGCCTATTACCGCGGCGCCGTCGATCGCAAGAACCAGTATTTCGGGCCGTTTCCGAGCGCCTGGGCGGTGCGCGAGAGCATCCAGATCCTGCAGCGCGTGTTCCAGCTGCGCACCTGCGAGGATTCGGTGTTCAACAACCGCACGCGCCCCTGCCTGCTGCACCAGATCGGCCGCTGCTCCGCGCCGTGCGTGGGCGCGATCGACGCCGCGGACTACGCGCGCGACGTCGCGAACGCCTCGCGCTTCCTGCTCGGCCGGCAGAGCGAAGTGATGAAGGAACTCGAGCAGAAGATGCACGGTTTCGCCGCGGAACTGAAGTTCGAGCAGGCGGCCGCGGTGCGCAACCAGATGAGCTCGCTCGCCACGGTGCTGCATCAGCAGGCGATCGAGGTCGGCAGCGAGAGCGATGTCGACATCCTCGCCGTGGTCGCGCACGGCGGGCGGGTCTGCGTCAATCTCGCGATGGTGCGCGGCGGGCGGCACCTCGGCGACAAGGCCTACTTCCCCGCGCACGCCGACGGCGCGCTGGCGGCGGGCGGGGCGCAGCAGGCGGCGCCGGACGAGGACGCGGGCGCGATCGTCGAGGATCCCGCGGCGCTGGCCGGCGCCGTGCCGGACGCCGCTGCTGCTGCTGCTGCTGCTGCTGCTGCCGTTGTCGCCGTCGAGACGCCGGCCGCTGCCGGGTCCGACGATCCCGCGCGCGCGCCGGATCACGCGGCGCCGGCTCCGGCCGCGGCCGAGGCCGGCGGCGCGCGCGGTGCCGACGAAGCCGTGCCGCCGGCGGAGGGCCCACCAGCCGTCGCCGAAGCCGATGACGACGCCGAATCGGTTGCCGCGCCGATCGAGACCGAAGTGCTGGAGGCGTTCATCGCCCAGCACTATCTCGGCAATCGCGTGCCGCCCGTGCTGGTGGTCAGCCACGCGCTGGCCAACCGCGAGCTGATCGACCTGCTGGTGGAGCAGGCCGGCCACAAGGTGGCCGTGCTGCGCCAGCCGCAGGGGCAAAAGCGCGCATGGCTGGCGATGGCCGAGCAGAACGCTCGGCTCGCGCTCGCGCGGCTGCTGTCCGAGCAGGGCTCGCAGCAGGCGCGCACGCGCGCGCTGGCCGAGGTGCTGGGCTTCGAGGCCGACGATCTCGCGCAACTGCGCATCGAGTGCTTCGACATCAGCCACACGATGGGCGAGGCGACCCAGGCCTCGTGCGTGGTCTTTCACCACCACAAGATGCAGTCGGGCGAGTATCGCCGCTACAACATCACCGGGATCACGCCCGGCGACGACTATGCCGCGATGCGCCAGGTCCTGATGCGCCGCTACGAGAAGATGGTGGAGCAGGCGGGCGAGGCGGCCGCGGCCGACGCGCAGGCCGGCATCGACGGCGATGCGACGCGCGCCAGCGCCTCGGCCGCGCTGCTGCCGAACATCGTGCTGATCGACGGCGGCAAGGGGCAGGTGGAGGTCGCGCGGCAGGTGTTCACCGAGCTGGGCCTCGATTGCTCGATGTTGGTCGGCGTGGCGAAGGGCGAGGGCCGCAAGGTCGGCCTGGAGACGCTGATCTTCGCGGACGGCCGGCCCTCGCTCGAACTCGGCAAGGAGAGCGCCGCGCTGATGCTGGTTGCGCAGATTCGCGACGAGGCGCACCGCTTCGCCATCACCGGCATGCGCGCGAAGCGCGCCAAGACGCGCCAGACCTCGCGCCTCGAGGAGCTCGAAGGCGTCGGCGCGAAGCGGCGCCAGCGCCTGCTCGCGCGTTTCGGCGGCCTGCGCGGCGTGGTGGCCGCGAGCGTCGAGGAACTGGCGAGCGTCGAGGGCATCTCGCACGCGCTCGCCGAGCAGATCTACCGGCAGCTCCATTGAAACGACGCGCGCCCGCGCGGCTTGTGGCGGTGCGGGCGGCACGGCACAATTGCACATCCTTTATCGGCCCAACCCGACATGCCGTTCAATTTCCCGATTTTCCTGACTTGGGTGCGTATCGTGCTGATTCCACTCGTGGTTGGCGTGTTCTACCTGCCGGACGTGATGATGAGCGCCGGCCACCGCAATCTCGCGGCGGCGCTGATCTTCGTGCTGGCCGCGCTGACCGACTGGTTCGACGGCTTCCTCGCGCGCAAGTGGAATCAAACCTCCGCGTTCGGCGCGTTCCTCGACCCGGTCGCGGACAAGCTGATGGTGACGGCCGCGTTGCTGGTCCTGGTGCAGCTCACGCGCATCGACGCGGCGATCGCGCTGGTGATCATCGGCCGTGAGATCGCGATTTCGGCGCTGCGGGAATGGATGGCGCAGATCGGCGCATCGAAGAGCGTGGCGGTGAATTCGCTCGGCAAGTTCAAGACGGCCTGCCAGATGGTTGCGATCCCGATGTTGCTGTATTATGGCGAGCTGCCGATTGGGGGCAGTATCACCATCGATACGCGCATGCTGGGGCTGTGGCTGATCTACCTCGCTGCGGTGCTGACGATCTGGTCGATGCTGTACTACATGAAGCTCGCGTGGCCGCAGATTCGTGAGCGCGGCGGCGCGATGTGATGGCGCTGGGACGTGGATCGCAGAAGGTGTCGACAAAAAGGGCGCGAAAAACGCTTGACACATTGAAACGGGTTCTACATAATCTCATCTCTCCGCTGCACTGAAACGAACGCAGCAGCGAACGAAGCAGTTAAGCGGGGATGGCAGCAGGAAGCAGCAAAATGCGGGAGTAGCTCAGTTGGTAGAGCGCAACCTTGCCAAGGTTGAGGTCGCGAGTTCGAGACTCGTCTCCCGCTCCAGATTCAAGCGGCGTTTTGTTGAAGCAGTGTAGTTCGGCAAAGTCTGCGCAAGTAGGACAATGCGGGAGTAGCTCAGTTGGTAGAGCGCAACCTTGCCAAGGTTGAGGTCGCGAGTTCGAGACTCGTCTCCCGCTCCAAAACAAGGGGAAGCAAAGCTTCCCTTTTTGTTTGGCAGGATGTCTGTCCTGCCTGACGAAATCTGCGGTCGTTGCGTGTGGCTGTATCGCGATGATCGGCAGTCCGCTTTCGGCGCGATAGCAAAGCGGTTATGCAGCGGCCTGCAAAGCCGTGTAGGCCGGTTCGACTCCGGCTCGCGCCTCCAGGTAGGAAAAGCAAAAGCCCCGCAAACGCGGGGCTTTTGCTTTTTCCGAATCCGCTTCATCCTTGTAAAAAAGTCGCCCAGAGTGGTACAAAGTCGCCTCTAACCACTGAAGAAACACGCGCAACCACGCCTAAGCCGGCTCTTTGGCCGTATAGCCGACTACACCACCTGGGCCGAACCTGCTTCGTCTGGAGGAGGATCTGTCAGCAGCGCATCTGCGACTCGCCAGCGCGTTTATCGAGCGGCCTGGATTGGGCCGAGTGCATTGATCGTTACGATCGCCCGCACACGCTGTTCTACTTGGATCCGCCGTATCTCGACACCGCGGGTTACGGCGTTTCGTTTCCGTTTGAGCAATACGAGAAGATGGCCGATCACCTGCGGACCCTCAAGGGCCGCGCGATCGTTAGCCTGAATGATCACCCGGAAATCCGGCGAGTGTTCGACGGATTTCAGATTGAGACGGTGCCGATCCAGTACACGATTGGCCTGGAGGCCGCGAGCCGCCATGAGGTGAGTATTTCGAGCTCGGACGTCGGCGCTGAGCCGGCGGGGTTGTTCTAAGGAAGTTGCGCGAGCGGGGCGGCCCGCTCGCACGATGTCGTTACGCCTGGGCTCGACGGGTTCGAGCGCGGCAGATTGCGACGTTCGCGATCCAGACAAGCAGGCCGCAGACGATGATTGATGCGATCAGTATCGCCAGCATGCCGAGTGCTGGCAGGTCGACGGGGTTCGCGAGTTGGTCCTGGCCCGTCGCGTGGAGTACGGCGGTTAGCACGGATTCCAGCCAATCGGGCATGTCGTCTGTCATCGCGACAATGATGTGCGCGAGAATCCAGCCGCCGAGCAACGTCACCACGACGTTCAACGCGAGCAATCCGAATTTCTTCATTTCGCCTCAACCGTTCCATAGGCTTTAAACGACGAACCGGGCACCGGCAGGTCCGCGCCGCTTGATCTAAGAAAATCGGCGAGGCGATCGAACGTTGTCGGGTTTGTCACGGTGATACACCCTTCGCTCAAACGACGCGGCCCCATAGGATGCAGCCGAAAATGTCCGCGCTTCACCCTCCCGACATAAGTCGAGTCCCCGGTGCTCGCATTCCACAAGGCAAACCATTTGGTGTGGTCGGTGGTGCCCCATCCATACTTTCCCCAAGCGTCGTACAGCCAGCATGCCCTCCCGATTGTCGGTCGAGGATGTAATACGTCCCTTTCGGAATTGGACCGACTCCTTCGATTCCGGTAGCGTTGGGGTTGTCGCGTCCGCTGTCCTTGCCAGAAAAGGCCGGGACCATCCCGAAGCCGGGGCAGTTCAGCGTCGAGGTGGTTTTTCCATTCAAATCGAATGAGCAGCGGATCGGCATCGTCATTCCTTCCTTTGGGCCTCGGATCCGAGAAGTGTACACGCCGCCGAGGCTCCAGCAGCCCCGTAAAATCTGCAGGTGCCGCATGCATCTCCGTCAGCGTCCATGCCCGGTTTTGCTCCTAAAGGGTGCCGTATGCTTCTTGACGGATTAGTGGGTCAGGTCGCCAGGCTACGGTCTCGGCCCCTGACTGGGGACGTGCCCACGCGGCCCTAAAAAATTGCTTTGGTAAATCAAGGTCGCCGGTCGCCGGTGGCGGGAACGAGACCGCTCGAAGCGCGCCGTCATTTGTTTGTTGGTGACGGCGAGCGGCCGCAACCAAGAGCGGACATTGACGAAGCGACTAAAAACTTAATTCCGGATCAGCTTGTGCTGGATGGCGTAGTGCTTACCTTTGTTTTCAAGTTTAAGGTATTCCTTGCTCGACTCGAGCCAGGTGATAAGCTTTTGATCGATTGCTTCTTGGATATAAATATCCAACATGATCCGTGAAATTGACGCCTTTCTGAGGATGTCTCGATAGGAAATAAAGTTCGATGAACTGGCCTCAAACAGCGCCACGACTATTCTCATCGCTATTAAAACACCATCACCGGTCTTCGTGGCAGGAGTATCGGCCACAGGTACGAAAGGATTGTTCGATACAGGTGGGGCCACATACAGCGGAGCGCCATGAATGGCTCGTATCAGATCATCGAAAGCGAGCTCCATCTGATCCGGACGTGAGAAATCCAGGTACAACTTCGATTGTAGGAAGGTTGGCACAGTGTGAGTGCCCGACTGCCGGATTAGCGGGATGACCTTGTTCGAGTCGATGCGCCTGAGAAGATCGGCAGTGACAATCATCTTCTCGTAACCGACACCGCCCGCGCCAGTGTTAGCCTTTTTGACGTAGTTTTCGGTGCAGATCATTAGTACGCGGTCAGCGATAGCGAGGTTTTGCTCCATGAAATGGGGTAAATCATCCCCTGGTCCCAGCGACCACTGGTCGATGATTGACTCCACGCCATTACTGCGAAGCCGAATTGCGAGGTCGAGAACCCATTTTTTATGGTCTAGCGAATCGTGCGAATAAGAAAGAAATGCTTTCGGTATCTTATTGGTGGTCAAATTCCCGCTCCGACTATTGTAGGAAAATTCTCGTAGATCAGCGCTACATCAGAGGCTCTGATCCAGAGCATCTCAAGCCAGACTTGCTCACGACTGCCTAGCAGGTTGCTGAAATACCGTTTTGCGGGGTGCCCGGGAGCCCTTTTCAAAGGTGGTCCCACCCCTTGCCCAAGTCAAACGAGCGGCTTGTAGGGCGTCCTATGCGGTCGGCAATTTTTTGCTTGCCCCGCTCAGGAGGCATTTCAGCAACCTGCTAGCCTACATATCAGGCGCGTCGTCGACCCATTATCTTTCTCCGTAGTAACCATACTGTCTGCCTTTGATCGATAACAGACAAGCCGCAAAAACACAATCGTGCGCCTTGGCATAGGTTTGTATACCGGGCCTTGCCAAATACTACTGCATCATCGAGCACTGCAAGTTGCTTTGCAACCACGTAGCGAGGTCGGGAGCGGGAAGCACAAAGCCTGCCGCGATTGGTTTTTTTGTTTGGTACAAATTTGCTACAGCCGCAGGGAGAGGCTTGCTGGGTAAGGCTTTCCCCTCTCATTCCATCCAAAGGATGGCGTATCTCACGGATACACGCTGACGACTTTGCCGTTTTTCACACTGTGAGTGCCGGTGGGGGAAAACGGGAATCTCGCCACAACATGCACAAGTCGCATTGTTGACCGTAACGCGGCTTTCTAGCGTCGGTCCCTCGGCCAATCCAAGGTGATGATCGACACCGACCCTTTCGCGCAGGTGTACTTGAGCGTTGCTTTTACGAATGACTCCGGCGTCAGTACGCCGTCGATGAACTTGAACGTAGGCATGGTTTCCTCAGATATTTGAATTGGTTGATTGGGTGGTCAATTCGCCTAATCAATTGATTTATATAAATAATCAGCGGCCTGCCAAGCCGTGTAGTCCGGCTCGACTTCGGCTCGCGCCTCCAGGTAGGAAAAGCAAAAGCCCCGCAAATGCGGGGCTTTTGCTTTTTCCGGCTGGCGACGTGATCTCGTGCAGGCATGCCCTGCCCGTTGCCCGCAGGACAAGCCGGGCGGCGGTGCCTGCCGAGGCGCCGGGTTCACCATCCGGCACCTCGCCGCGCGGATGGGCCGGCGACGCACGTGAAGGGCCGCACCGCCCTCGCTCAAGCTCAAGCCCGGCCGCGCCGCTCCCGGGACGCGACGAACACGCGGCACAGCGCTTCCATGCCCTCCCGATCCGCCGTGTCGAAGCGGGCGAGCTGCGGACTGTCCACATCCCACACGCCGATCAAGGTGCCGTCGCCGGCCACCAGCGGCACGACGATTTCCGATCGCGAAGCCGAATCGCAGGCGATGTGGCCCGCGAATTCGTCCACATCGCGCACCACCTGCGTCTCGCGCGTTTGCGCTGCCGTGCCGCACACCCCCCTGCCGAGCGGAATCCGCACGCAGGCGGGCTTGCCCTGGAATGGCCCGACCACGAGCTCGGCGCCGTCGTAAAAGTAGAAACCGGCCCAGTTCAGGCCGTCGAGCGAGTGATAGACGAGCGACGAGAAGTTCGCCGCGTTCGCGACGAGATCCGTTTCCGATTCGAGCAGCGAGCGTGCTTGCTCGACGAGCGTGGCATAGAGCTCGGGCTTCGAGGTGGACTGCGAGGTGGAGAGTTCGAACATGGCGCAAAGGGGCGGAGATTTCGGGGCGTGCGGCCGGAGCCGCACGGAATTCGCGCAGTCTAAAAGAAATCGCCGTGCTTTGCGCGGGCACCTGTTGCGGCGACGAATGACGACGAAGCGGGCGGCGAGGCGATCGGGCTCGACAGGATTCAATCGGGTTCGAGCGCCGCGAACCGCTCGACGAGAAAGTCGAGCAGCGCGCGCACGGCCGGCAGCAGGCCGCGCCGGGAGGCGAGCACCGCGTGGACCATCTCGCGGCGCGGCGCCCAGTCGGGCAGCACGACCTGCAACTCGCTGCGCGCGACGGCGTCGCGGATCATCATGGTCGGCAGTTGCACGACGCCGACGCCTGCCACGGCCGCCGCGCGCAGCGCGAACATGGCGCGCGTGACGAAGCGCGGCCGGTGCGGGACGGTTGCGTGCGCGCCGTGGGGGCCGCGCAGGTTCCAGACGTGATCGTCCTGCGGCTGGCCTAGCGCGAGGCTCGGCAGCGCGGCGAGATCGGCCGGCACGCGCGGCGGCGTCACGCGCGCGAGCAGCGCCGGGCTTGCCACGAGGCACTGGCCGCGCTCGGCGAGCGGGCGCAGCACGAGATCGCTGTCCTCGAGCGGCGGCGGCCGCACGCGCAGCGCGATGTCGACGCCTTCGCCGACCACGTCGACGCGCCGGTTGGTTTCCTCCAGATGAATCTCGACCTGCGGACATTGCGCCATGAACGCGCCGAGCATCTCGCCCACCAGCGAATCGAGCAGCGCGATCGGGCAGGTCACGCGCACGATCCCGCGCGGTTCCGCATGGCGCAGCGCAACCGCCTCGTCGGCCGCGTCGGCCTCGACGAGCATCGCGCGGCAGTGGGCGTAATAGGTCGCGCCGACCTCGGTGAGCGTGAAGCGTCGCGTCGAACGCTGGATCAGCCGCATCCCGAGGCGCTCCTCGAGCCCGGCGACGCGCCGGCTCAGCCGCGATTTCGGCAGATTCAGCGCGCGTCCGGCCGGCGCGAAGCCGCCATGGTCCACGACTTGCACGAAGAAATACAGATCGTTCAGATCTCGCATCATCGTTCACCAGATAGAACGCTGAGTGCGATTTTCGCATACTACCGCGTCTATCGTTCCGATCTTATGCTGCTTCCTATCGTCCGGGCAGATCGCCGTGGGCACGCAGATTGAGGAGAACGCATATGAAACAGATCGTTGCCACCTACAGCGCCCCGCGTCCGCACTGGGTCGGAGATGGCTTTCCGGTCCGCTCGCTGTTCAGCTATCACAGCACCGGCGCGCACCTGAGCCCGTTCCTGCTGCCCGACTACGCCGGCCCGGCCCGCTTCGAGCCGACCACCGAGCGGCGCGGCGTGGGCCAGCATCCGCACCGCGGCTTCGAAACGGTGACGATCGTCTACGAGGGCGAAGTCGATCACCGCGATTCGACCGGCGCGGGCGGCCACATCGGTCCCGGCGACGTGCAGTGGATGACCGCGGCGGGCGGCATCCTGCACGAGGAATTCCATTCCGACGCGTTCGCCAAGCGCGGCGGCGCGCTGGAGATGGTGCAGCTATGGGTGAACCTGCCGGCGAAGCACAAGCTCGCCGCGCCCGCTTACCAGACGCTGAGCGACGCCGAGATTTCGTCGGTGCCGCTCGCCGACGGCGCGGGACGCGTGCGCGTGATCGCGGGCGAGTTCGACGGGCATCACGGCCCGGCGCGCACCTTCACGCCGGTCGACGTCTGGGACGTGCGGCTCGCCTCGGGCGGCCGCGCCCGCTTCGAGATCGCCGACGGCCGCACGCTGGCGCTCGCGGTGCTGCGCGGCACGGTGCTGGTGAACGGCAGCGAAGTCGCGCGCGAAGCGCAGGTGATCCATCTGTCGCGCGACGGCGCGGGCGTGGAGATCGAGGCCAACAACGACGCGACCCTGCTGGTGCTGAGCGGCGAGCCGATCGACGAGCCGGTGGTCGGCTACGGCCCGTTCGTGATGAACAGCGAGGCGGAGATCCGCGCGGCTGTCGACGATTTCAACCGCGGCCGGTTCGGCCGGATGCCGGCCTGAGCGCATCCCGGCAAGCCCCGGCGCCGTCTTGGGGCGGCGCCGGGGCTTGCGCCGCGGTCTGCCCGGCGGGCCGCGCGGCGGGCATAATGACCGCCTGTAGCGCGCCCGCCCGGGCGCGTGTTTTCATTCTGGGCCGCCGCATGTCGTCTTCAAACGCTTCCTCCCAGCCGTCCTCGTCCCGTTCCGCTTCGCTCGCCACGCTCGAATGGCGCTGGCAGCCGTTCGGCGCGCTGTCCGCGCGCGAGGTCTACACACTGCTCGAGGCGCGCAGCGCCGTGTTCGTGGTCGAGCAGCGCTGCATCTACGGCGACATCGACGGCGCCGATTTCGACGCCTGGCATTTGAGCGCCGTCGACGCCGGCGGCCGGCTGGCCGGCTACCTGCGCGTATTGCCGCCCGATGCCGGCTCGCCCGACATCCGCATCGGCCGCGTGCTGACCACGGCGCCGTTTCGCGGCATCGGGCTCGGCAACGCGCTGCTCGCCAACGTGCTCGAACGGATCCGCGAGCAATGGCCGGCCACGCCGATCAGCCTGCACGCGCAGGCGCACCTGCAGAAGTACTACGGCGCGTTCGGCTTCGTGCCAAGCTCGGAGGTCCACGACGACGACGGCATCCCGCACGTCTGGATGCGTTGCGCCTGACGCGCGCCGGGCGCCTCGCGCCTAGCGCGGGGCGGCGGCGCGGCCGCGGTCCGCCGGGCGCGGCGCCGCGCCGGTCCGCTCGCGCAGCCGGCCCCGCGCGGACAGGCGCATCCAGTGCCGCAGTGCGACCAGTGCGCCGAGCACGCTCATCATCGAGCCGGGAATCCACAGCAGCAGGCCGCCGATCTGCTGGTCGCGCAGCGGGCTCAGCCACGTGAACGCGCGGCCGCAGATCGAATAGATCGGGTAGAGTTCGCGCGGCGTGAAGAAGATCAGCGCGCCGAGCAGGATCTGCGGCGGAATCGCGGCGATCGCGATCAGGATGCGGCGCCCCGGCGCAAGGCGGGCCGGCGGCGCGGGGCGCGGATCGACGACGAGCCACCAGAACAGCAGCCCGTCGATCACCATGCTCCAGTTCATCACGCGATAGAGCCGCCAGTCGAGCATGGCGACGAAGTGGATCGGCGCGAGCAGCCAGAAATAGATCAGCCCGACGAACAGCAGCACCGCGACGGCCGGATGGAACAGCACGTCGAGCGCGACGCGCAGCGGCCTGGCGGCGAGCGCGGGCTTCACCACGCGCTGCCGCCACGCGAACGGAAGGCCGGCGCGGATCGCGGCGCCGGGGTAGGACAGCGCGATGAAGAACGGCCCGAGATGATGCAATACCAGGTGCTGCGCGCGATGCATGAAGAACTCGTGCTCGAAGAAATAATCGAGCCGCGTGTGCAGCGCCACGTAGAGCGCGCCCAGGCCGAACCAGAACGACAGCTGCCGCAGCGGCGTGACGCGCGCCTTGCGGGCGCCGCGCGCGAACAGCACGGCCGCGCCGAGGATCGCGACCACCACCGTCGGCGACGGCTCCCAGGGATCGAGCCAGGCGAGCGGGCTCATCGCGCGAGCCGGTGCCGAGGCACGGTGGGGCGCGGCTTCATGAGGCCGGTGCGCCAAGGAGGCCGCGCAGGTCGGCGGCGATCGCCTCCGGCGAATCCTGGTCGGTGGCGAGCCGCCGCGCCCGGCCGCGCGCATCGAACACATAGACGGCCGAGCTGTGCGTGACCGCATAGTCGCCCGAGGCATCGGGTGCGTCCATTTGATAGGCGATGCGGTAGCGTTTCGCCAGCGTCTCGATCTCGCGCGCGCTGCCGGTCAGCCCGACCGCGTGCTTGGCGTCGAACGCGCCGACGTAGGCGCGCAGCAGTGCCGGCGTGTCGCGGGCCGGATCGACCGACACGAACAGGATGCGCACCCGGTCCGCGTCGGGGCCGAGCCGGGCCAGCACCTGCATGAGCCGCGCCATCGTCGTCGGGCAGACGTCGGGGCAGTGCGTGTAGCCGAAATAGACGAGCGCGACGCGGCCGCGAAACGCCGCCGCGTCGATCGGCCTGCCGTCCTCGCCGGTCAGCGAGAACGCGAGGTCGGGCAGGTGGCCCGAGACGTCGGTCAGCGTGGCGGTGCTGGTGCCGCGCGGCGAGCAGGCGCCCAGCGCGCAGGCCGCCGCCAGCACCAGCGCCGCGCCCGCCGCCGATCCCGCGCGTGCCATCGCGGGGCGCGCACGGTGTGAGCCGCGCGGGGGCTGGCGTCGGGTGGTGCCGGGCAGGAGAGGCATCGATCGGCTCATCGGCGGAGAGTGGGAACCGGGGCAGGGCAGTCCGAATCGGGGCCGATACGCGCGCTGCAGCCCGTCTTCGAATCGTCCGACTGTAGCGCAATTCGTCGGGGCGGGGGCGGCTGCGAGCGATGCCGGCGATCACGCGAAACGGATCCGGGCCGCGCGCCAACCCATCTCGGCCGGCCGGCGCGGCACCGGCGGTTTTGCCCTCGGCCCGGCCGGCGCGGTAAGATGCCGTCATGCTTTCGTCGGCCGCTGCGCCGGCGGCGGCCAGCCATGCCCACGCCACCCTCACCCGAGAACCGATGCAATCCGTCCCGGCTTCCCTCCCCCTGACCGATACCGCATTCTTCTTCGATTTCGACGGCACGCTCGTCGATCTCGCGCCGACGCCAGACGGCATTCACGTACCCGCCTCGCTGCCCGCGCTGCTGACCGAGCTGCGCACGCTCACGCGCGGCGCGGTGGCGATCGTCTCGGGCCGCGGCATCGACAGCATCGACGGCTTCCTCGGCCTCACGGACCTGCCGGTCGCCGGGCTGCACGGCGCCGAGCGGCGCGACGCGAACGGCGATACGCAGCGCGTGGGCTTCAACGACGAGCGCCTGCTGCGCATCGAGCACGAGCTCGCCGCGGTGGTCGAGCGTCATCCCGGCATGCTGCTCGAGATCAAGGGCGCGGCCGTCGCGCTGCATTTCCGCAACGCCCCCGAACGCGAGGCGGTGGCGCGCGAGGCGGCCGAGCGGCTCGTGGCCGACTATCCCGATGCCTACGTGCTGCAGCCCGGCAAGATGGTGTTCGAGATCAAGCCGAAAGGCGTCGACAAGGGCCGCGCGATCGCGGCGTTCCTGAACGAGCCGCCGTTCGCGGGCCGCAGGCCGGTGTTCGCCGGCGACGACCTGACCGACGAGAAGGGCTTCGCGGTGGTGGATGCGGCCGGCGGCCTGTCGATCAAGATTGGCGCGGGCGATACCACGGCGCGCGCACGGCTCGATTCGGTCGAGGCGATGCGCGCGCAGATCGCCGCCTGGATTGCGGCGGAGCCCGCCCGCGCATGAGCCGGCTGATCATCGTATCGAATCGGGTCGCGCCGATCTCCGAGGGCGAACCGGCCGCGGGCGGCCTCGCTATCGGCGTCTACGACGCGCTCAAGGAAACCGGCGGCATGTGGTTCGGCTGGAGCGGCGAGGTGGTCGCCTCGGGCGCGCCGCAGATCCGCGTGGAGGAGCGCGGCCCCGTGACGTTTGCCACGATCGGCCTCGTGCGCCGCGATTACGACCAGTACTATCGCGGCTTCTCGAACGCGACGCTATGGCCCGCGTTCCACTACCGGACCGATCTGATCCAGTACGACCGCCACGAATTCGAGGGCTATGGCCGCGTCAACGTCTGGCTCGCGCAGCAACTGGTGCCGCTGCTGCGCGACGACGACGTGATCTGGGTCCACGACTATCACCTGATTCCGTTCGCGCAGGCGCTGCGCGCGGCCGGCGTGAAGAACCGGATCGGCTTCTTCCTGCATATCCCGTTTCCGGCCGCCGAGGTGCTCGTCAACGTGCCGCCGCACCGCATGCTGGTCGAGGCGATGTGCTCGTACGACCTGCTCGGCTTCCAGACCGAGCCGGACTTGCGCGCGTTCTGCGACTACATCGACGCGGAGGCGCAGGGCAGCCTCGAGCGCGGCGGCGCGCCCGGCATCCGCGGCAGCGGCCCGGTGACGATCCGCGCGTTCGGCCGCGTGCTGCAGGCGCATGCCTATCCGATCGGCATCTATCCCGACGAGATCGCCTCGCTCGCGCAGGCGGGCGCCAACGGCCGCGCGGTGCGTACGCTCGCCACCTCGCTGCACGGGCGGCAGCTCGTGATGAGCGTGGATCGCCTCGATTACTCGAAGGGGCTCGTCGAGCGCTTCCGCGCGTTCGAGAAGCTGCTCGAGCACGAGGCGTCGTACCGCAACCGCGTGTCGTTCCTGCAGATCGCGCCGTCCACGCGCGCGGACCTGCGCGCCTACCAGGACATCCGGCTGCAGCTCGAAGGCGAGTCGGGGCGCATCAACGGCCGTTACGCGGAGCTCGACTGGGCGCCGATCCTCTACATCCACCGGCAGTACGAACGGCCGCTGCTCGCCGCGCTGTACCGGCTCGCGCGCGTCGGCTTCGTGACGCCGCTGCGCGACGGCATGAACCTGGTCGCGAAGGAATACGTGTCGGCGCAGGACCCCGAGGACCCGGGCGTGCTGGTGCTGTCGCGCTTCGCGGGTGCCGCGCGCGAGCTGACGGGCGCGCTGATCGTCAATCCGATGGATATCGACAGCATGGCCGAGGCGCTCTCGCAGGCGCTGTCGATGCCGGTGGCCGAGCGCCGCGCGCGCTACACCGAGATGATCGCGCAGCTGCGCGAGAACAACGTCTCGGTCTGGCGCGACAACTTCCTGCGCGATCTGCAGAGGGCCGGCTGAGCCGCGCGTCCATGAAAAAACCGCCGGCTGGACCGGCGGTTTTCGTCTCGGCTGGGCGGTGCGTCAGGCGACGCGTTCGTCGCCGAGCGTCGCGTCGTCGTCGGGCATCATGGCGTGGCCGTGCTGCTTGGTCAGCAGGTCGCGATAGATGCCGGGGCGGTTGCGCAGCTCAGCGGGCGAGCCGTCGTCGATCACCTTGCCGGCGCTCATCGCGATGATCCGGTCGAAGTTGCGCAGCGTCGAGAGCCGGTGCGCGATCGCGATCACGGTGCGGCCCACCATCAGCCGGTCGAGCGCGGCCTGGATCGCTTCCTCGGAGGCGCTGTCGAGCGCCGAGGTGGCCTCGTCGAGCAGCAGGATCGGCGCGTCCTTGAGGATCGCGCGCGCGATCGCGATGCGCTGGCGCTGGCCGCCGGACAGCTTCACGCCGCGGTCGCCGACGATCGTGTCATAGCCGTCGGGCATGGCCTCGATGAATTCGCTGCAGCGCGCGTCGCGCGCGGCAGCGAGCACTTCCTCGCGGCTCGCGTCGGGGCGCCCGTAGGCGATGTTCTCGTAGATCGAGCGGTGCAGCAGCGAGATGTCCTGCGGCACCAGCGCGATCTGCTGGCGCAGGCTGTCCTGCGTGATCGCGGCGATGTCCTGGCCGTCGATCTTGATCGCGCCGTGCTGGACGTCGTAGAAACGCTGCAGCAGCGCGAGCACGGTCGACTTGCCGGCGCCCGACTTGCCGATCAGCCCGACGCGCTGGCCCGCCTCGATGCGCAGGTCGAAATGGTCGAGGATCGGCCGGCGGCCCGGATAGGCGAACGTGACCTTGTCGAACTCGACGCGCCCGCCGCTCGGCTGCAGGTCGGTCGCGTCCGAGCGGTCCGGCATGCCGTGCGGCTCGAGGATCGTCTTCACGGCCTCGGCGAGCCGCGCGATGTGCTGCGTGACGTCCACCAGCGCAACCGCGAGGTCGCGCGTGCCGTGCAGGATGGTGAAGCCGAGCGAGCTGACCAGCACGATGTCGCCCGAGGTCGCGCGGCCCTGGTCCCAGAGCAGCAGCGCCCAGCCGAGCAGGCCGGCCGACAGCATCGCCGTGATCACCGCGTGCAGCAGCCGCAGCTTCTCGAGGTAGAGCAGGCTTTGCTGACGCGCGTCCATCTCGGCCTTGACGGTCTGGCCGAAGCGCTTCTGCTCGCGCAGCGTCATGCCGAACGCGCGCACCATCGACATGTTGCCGATCACGTCGACCAGTTCGCCGTCCACCGCCGCGGCCTTGGTCGCGAACGCATGATGGCGTGCCGAGCCGCGTCCGGCCAGCTTGAACAGCACCACGGCCAGCACCGCCGAGCAGCTGAACAGGCCGAGCGCCATCAGCGGATTGACGACGATGATCATGACGATCGCGCCCGCCACCGCGATGCAAGGCGGCAGCACGTTCCACGCCATGGTGTTCTCGGACGTGTAGACGGCGTTCGAGGTGGCGGTGATCCGGCTTGCGAGCGTGCCGGGCTGCTTCTCGGCGTAATAGGTCGGCGAGTGGCCGCTCAGGTACTGGAACAGGTCGCGGCGCAGGTCCCCCGTGACGGCCACGAAGGTGTGCGCGGCGACCCAGCCGCCGACGCGCCAGAGCATGTTGTCCGCCGCGATCAGGCCCACCAGCAGGCCGAACGCGGCCCACAGCGGCCCGGGGTGATGGCGGCCGCCGGCCAGCACGTCGATCAGGTGCTTGATCGCGTACTGCGAGCCGAGCGCGCAGCCGACCGCCGCCAGCACGCTGGCCAGCACGATCAGATGGGCGACGGGATGCTTGCGGATGTAGCGGAACAGAAACGCAAGGGGGCGGCTCGCATAGCTCGAGAGCTTCGCGTTGTGGGCGTTGCGCTGGGCAGGTGTGAGAGCTTCCAAAATTTGTGCGTGTGGTCGAACGGAGGTTAAGCGGCGCGCGCAGTGCGGACAGCGTGCCGCGCCGGTCCAAGAAGCAGACGAAAGCCGGCATTGTAAACAAGCCCGGGTTTTGTGCCGCACCCGATCGCATCCGATCGAGCTACGGTCTGCGATCCATTTTGGGATAAAATCCGGCGGCTCGCATGCGTTGCGCGCGGTGCGCGCGGACCTGGGGCTCGTGAAACGAACAGGCGGGCCGGCCGGTAAGTTTGTGGCGGCGCGTCAACGATGGTCCTACTCTAATTCCGCCTTGAAAATCCAAGGGTTGCAAAATGTTGCGCCTTTGTAACAAGGTAAAGTCTTTGAAATGTTCCGCGCCGCGGCCATCGTTCGCCTCGATAATGCCGTTCGGGCTAACCCTGAGTCATTTTTACAGGATGCCCGGTGCCGCCTCCCGCAGCATGAAGGAAATTTTACGGGATGCTGTCAACGACGTAAGGCACCACGCGTTGAATGCAAGTGCGCCGTCAGTGGGCGGCGCTTCGTTACCGCGAGCCGGTCGTTTTTGTCCGACGTTTTGATCAGTCCGGCTCGCCGGACGGCAAGGCTTACGGTTGATCCAGCCTGACTTTTTGCCGATATTTTAGGAGTTACTCGAATGCGAATCGCTCAAATCGCTCCGTTGCACGAGGCGGTTCCCCCGAAGCTGTACGGCGGCACCGAACGCGTAGTGTCCTACCTGACCGAAGCACTGGTCGAGATGGGGCACGACGTGACGCTGTTCGCTAGCGGCGATTCGCAGACGTCCGCGAAGCTCGAAGCGTTCTGGCCGCAGGCCCTGCGCCTCGATCCGACGATCCGCGACGTGATGGCTCCGCACATGCTGCTGCTCGAGGAAGTGCGCCGCCGCGCGGACGAATTCGACGTGCTGCATTTCCACATCGACTATTACCCGTTCTCGCTGTTCTCGCGCCAGCCGGTGCCGCACGTCACGACGATGCATGGCCGCCTGGATCTGCCGGAACTGCAGCCGATCTTCAACACCTTCAACACCGTGCCGGTGGTGTCGATCTCCGACAACCAGCGCATTCCGCTGCCGCAGGCCAACTGGCAGCCGACCGTCTACCACGGCCTGCCGGAAAACCTGCTGACGCCGCCCAAGGACGCCAAGCCGAGCTACCTCGCCTTCCTCGGCCGCATCTCGCCGGAAAAGCGCGTGGACACCGCGATCCGCATCGCCGAGCAGGCCGGCCTGCCGATCAAGATCGCCGCCAAGCTCGACAAGGCCGACCGCGCGTACTACGAAGAGAAGATCAAGCCGCTGTTCGCGCTGCCGCACGTCGAGTACATCGGTGAAATCAACGAATCGCAGAAGTCCGAATTCCTCGGCAATGCGCACGCGCTGCTGTTCCCGATCGACTGGCCGGAGCCGTTCGGCCTGGTGATGATCGAGGCGATGGCCTGCGGCACGCCGGTGATCGCATTCAAGCGCGGCTCGGTGCCCGAAGTGATCGACAACGGCGTGTCCGGCTTCGTCGTCGAGGACGAGATCTCGGCGGTCGCCGCCGTCAAGCAGCTCGACACGCTGCCGCGCGAGAAGGTGCGCGGCGCGTTCGAATCGCGCTTCTCGTCGAAGGTGATGGCCGCCAACTACGTGAAGGTCTATGAAGAACTGCTGCGCCAGAGCCGCCGCACGGTGCTGCGCGAAGTCAACGCGAACTGATCGCACGAGCGGCGCGCCGGCCGTTCCGGCGCGCTCCGACGCCCCGCAGGGTTTTTGCCCCGCGGGGCGTTGTCCATTCGGGGGCGCCTTCGGTGTTGTATCCGCGCCGCGCGGCCGGGCCCGTTTGGCTGCAATGCGACGGCTTTCGTCTGACGCGGCAGGTCATGCCCCTATAATGGCCGTTTCGTAAAATCCGGCACCGGCGAGATCGACAGGAGAGAGGTTTTGGCGAGAACGAAAATCACGCGCGCGAGTCCGGCCCCTGGCGCCGGCGTCATTTTCGCGTTGCGCGCGATCGGTCTCGTGCTGTTCGTCCGCTGGCTGCACGCCATGGCGCAGATGGCATGGTCGACGCTGTCGACCATGGCGTCGTCGCCGTGGGCCTGCGTGAACCTGGTGTTCCTGTTCCTGCTGATGACGCTGCCCGGCGCCGCCGCGCGCGCCGAGCGGCCGAGCCATCCGCTGCCGCAATGGCTGCGGCAGGCGCTGCGCCTGTTCGCGCTGCTCGGCTTACTGTTCGCCGTCTGGTCGGTCGGCGCGTTCGTCTGGTTCGCCGGCTGGCGCCGTGCGCTGCACGCGGTGGTGGCGAGCAACGGCTGGCTGGTGGTCGCGCCGGTGCTTTATGCCGCCGTGGTATGGATCTGCCGCCCGCAGCCGCTCTGGCGCACCAATATCGCCGCCCGCCGCTTCGCGATCGGCCGCTACGCGATCTCGCTCGACGTGCTCACGCGCACCGTGGTGGTCTGGATGGAAAGCCGCAAGGTCGGGCAATACGATGCGCGCGAGCTGGCGATTCGCTGGCCGCGCGGCACCGTGCTGCCGCCTCCCGCGGTGGTCGAGCCGCCGGCCGTGGTGGCCATGTCCGCGACCGCCGCGCTCGAGCCGGAGGCGGCGATCGCACCGGGCGGCGCCGCTGCTGCGGCCGACGCCGGCCCCTCGCTCGACGCCGGCGCGGCGGCCGCGCCCGTTCATGCTGTCGAGCCGGCGGGCGGCGCGGATTCGGGCCGGGACCCGGCCCTGTCGCCCCCCCGGTCAGAGCCGTTGATAGCAAGCTCCGGGCCCGCGGCGGCGCCCGCCGCCGCCGAGACGGCCGCCGCGGACGGGGCGGGGCCGGCATCGGCCGAACCGGACCGCGCCCGGCCCGGCGTGCCGGCGAGCTCGGATATTCCGCGCGGCCGGCCGTTCTCGCGGCCGAAGGTCGAACTGCTCTGGAATTCGCCGGCGGCGGTCGGTCATAATCGCAAGCTCGTGATGCGCGCGCCGCTCGCGACCGAGGGCGATCGCGCCGCCGCGCGCGCACTCGATGCGACCTTGCGGCAGTTCGGCTGACATCCTCCAGGCGGCACGATCGCCTCGCGGAGCGGCGGTCGGGCCGCCTGCCTCAAAGTCCTGCGGGCCGCGCCGCGTGGGTGCGGCATGGCCGTCCCGCCCGAAACAGGAGCTTGCGATGATCATTCAGTGGCTGCTGGCCGCGATCCACCTGAGCGCTTTCGGTCTCGCGCTGGCCGCGAGCGCCACGCGCAATCGCGCGTTCAAGCGCGTCGCCGCCGCGCCCGTGGTGCAGGTCGCCGACCTGAAGGCCGTGTTCCGTGCCGACACCGGCTGGGGGCTGACGGCGCTGGTGCTGCTCGTCACCGGATTGATGCGCGCGTTCGGCGGCTTCGAGAAGGGCAGCGCCTATTATCTGCACGAGCCGCTGTTCCATCTGAAGATGACGGCCTTCGTGATCATCCTGATCCTCGAGATCCGGCCAATGAGCGCGCTGCTGCGGTGGCGAGCGGCCGTGCGGCGCGGCGAGCTGCCCGATGTGGCGCGCGCGTTCACCTATTCGCGCATCTGCCATGCGCAGGCCGCGCTGATCATCCTCATCGTGTTCGCCGCCGCCGGCATGGCGCGCGGCATCGGCGCCGGCTGAACCTGCTGCCGCACTGCCGGCGCGAGCCGTCGGCAGCGGCCCGACAGGCCGATCTGTCCAGGCGCGTCAAGAAGTGCGATGATTCGACATCCGACCGCCGCGTGCGCCGTGCCGCCGCGACCCCGTCCGTCAAGGGATTGGGGGAAACATCAGTCATCGGATGACTTGTGACGCAGTATAATGGCCGCGCCATTTCGGTCTGATCCGCTTTCCGTCGGGTCGGATTCTCTATTTTAAGGATAAGGCCCCATGTCCGTGCCCGCGCTCCCCGTGCCCCCGCGCCGCCGCGCCCGCAGCCTCGCCCAAGATGTCGTCGACGCGCTGAGCTCGCAGATCGAGAACGGCATGCTGCGTCCCGGCGACAAGCTGCCGACCGAGACGGAAGTGATGGCCACCCAGGGGGTGAGCCGCACGGTGGTGCGGGAGGCGATCTCGCGGATGCAGGCGAGCGGCCTGATCGAGACGCGCCACGGGATCGGCAGTTTCGTGCTGGCGCCGGAGCGGCGCCGCACGCTCGGCATCGATCCGGCCACCATCACCACGCTGCGCGACGTGCTCGCCGTGCTCGAATTGCGCATCAGCCTCGAGAGCGAATGCGCGAGCCTCGCCGCGCAGCGCGCCAACGATACCGACCTCGATTCGCTGCGCCGCGCGCTCGACGCGATCGCGCAGAGCGCCTCGGGCGGCCGCGACACGGCCCAGCTCGATTTCCATTTTCATCAGCAGATCGCCCAGGCCACCGGCAACCGCTATTTCGTCGACATCATGACCCAGCTCGGCACCTCGATCATTCCGCGCGCGCGCGTGAACTCGGCGCGCTTCGCCGGCGACGATCTCGAACGCTATGTCGGGCGCCTGAACCACGAGCACGAGGCGATCTTCGAGGCGATCGCGCGGCGCGATCCGGAGGCGGCGCGCGCCGCGATGCGCACCCACCTGACCAACAGCCGCGAGCGTCTGCGCCGCGCGCACGAAGCGGCCGAGGCGGGCCGCGACGGCGCCGATTGAGCGTGCCCGACCGGGCGGCCCGCCGCGCGGCGCGGCGCCCGACCCGCGTGAGGCGGAGGCCTCGCGGCTAGGGGTTCTCGCCGGGTAGCCCAAAACGTCAGTCATCGTATAAGATCGCGATTCCGCGCCTCGATGCCTTTGCATCGGCGTCCTGCCACCTGCTTCGATTCGCCATCCAGAGAGGATTTCGCCGTGACTTCGCCCACTTCCACGACCGCCAAGCCGTTCCGCCGCCTGCTGCTCACCGGCGCCGCGGGCAATCTCGGCCGCCAGCTGCGCGCGGCGCTCGGCGATTGGGCCGACATCGTCCGCGTCAGCGACATCGCGCCGCTCGGCGAGGTGGCACCGCACGAGGAAGCGGTGGTGGCGGACCTGGCCGACCGCGCCGCCGTCAACGCGCTGGTCGAGGGCGTGGACGCCGTGATCCACCTCGGCGGCATCTCGGTGGACGCGCCGTTCGACGCGCTGATCGAGGCCAACATCCGCGGCGTCTACAACCTCTATGCGGCCGCCCATCAGTTCGGCGTGCGCCGTATCGTCTACGCGAGCTCGAACCACGTGGTCGGTTTCCATCCGGTCACCGAGGTGGTCGACGTCGATTCGCCGCCGCGCCCCGATTCGCTGTACGGCGTGACGAAGTGCTTCGGCGAGTCGCTGTCGCGCTATTATTTCGACCGCTTCGGCCTGGAGACGGTGTGCCTGCGGATCGGCTCGTCGTTCGACGTGCCCAAGAACCCGCGCATGCTGGTTACCTACCTGAGCTTCCGTGACTTCATCGAGCTGGTGCGCTGCTCGCTGATGACCAACCGGGTTGGCCACGCGATCGTCTACGGCGTGTCGGACAACCGCACCAAGTGGATCGACAACGCCAAGGCCGCGTTCCTCGGCTTCCGCCCGCAGGACAGCTCGGCGCCGTTCGAGCACCTGTTCCCGTCGAGCGGCCCGGACCGCAATCTCGACGATCCGGCACAGCGCTACCAGGGCGGCGGCTTCGTGGTCGGCGAGCCGCAGGGCGAACCGAAGCTCACGAACTGAGCACACCCGAAACAGGCAATCCGCCGGCCGCGTGAGCGGCACGGCGGGGCGGGGCAGGGCGGCGAGCGCGAGAGCGCGCGCGGCGCGAGAACCCCGCGGACGGCGCCCGTCGCATTACGTGACGGGCGCCGTCGCCGTTTACACGGTGGCGATCGCCGGGTCGCTGGTGCTCGGGCGGCCCGTCTCGACGTGGCCGGCGAAGCGGCGCAGGAAGCCGGAGGCGGTGCCGTCGCTGATCGTCAGGTCGAACCAGCCGTGGCTGCCGCGCAGGTCCCAGTAGTCATCGATGCGCTGGCCCGGGAACAGCTCCCAGGTGCGCGTGCGGCCGCCATAGCCGTTCGACACGGTCAGCCGCACCGGTGCCTTGCCGCGGTTCGTGAGGCGCAGCATGAGGTTGCCGTTGATCACGTCGTAGCCGTACAGCGCTTCCGGATTCGGCGTGTGGCCGTCGCCGGCCGCGGTGGTGCCGCGGAAGCGGCTGAAGAAGCCGTTCGGGCCGTACACCGAAAGGTCGTACAGGCCGAGCGTGGCCGCCGTGCTCCAGCTGTCGGCGAGCTTCTTGCCTGCCTCGACGGTATAGGCCCACGGGCCGTCGATGCGGTTTGCGGCCTGCACCTGGAACGCCGCGCCGGCCCGGCCGCCGTTCGCGAAGGTCAGCTTGTACTTGCCGCGCGCGGCGTCGTTGCGGCCGAACACGAACAGCTCGTAGGGCAGCGCGCGCGCCCGACGCAGCCCGGCTTCCTGCCGCGGCACGGCCTGCGAGACGGGCGGCAGGGGCACGTAGTCGGGGTGCGTGGTGCGGTCGGGCGGCGCGTAGCCGCTCGTGTCGGGCAGCGACGGCAGGCGCGAGTCCGGATCGCGGAAGTCGAACGCGGCAGTCAGATCGCCGCATACGGCGCGGCGCCACGGCGAGATATTCGAGGCCGCGATGTCGTACTGCTCGCCGAAGCGCGCCTCGATGAACTGCAGCAGCGAGGTGTGATCGAAGGTCTGCGAGCAGAGCCAGCCGCCCTTGGTCCACGGCGAGACCACGATCATCGGCACGCGCGGGCCGAGGCCGTAGGGGCCGGCCATGTGCGTCGCGTTGCCCGCGAACACCTCGTTGGTGGTGGGCACGGTGGACAGGCCGTTGTCGCGCGACTGCGGCGCGAACGGCGGCGGCACGTGGTCGAAGAAGCCGTCGTTCTCGTCGTAGGTGATGAACAGCGCGGTCTTGCTCCACACCTCGGGGTTCGAGGTCAGCGTCGCGAGTACCTGCTCGACATACCAGGCGCCGTAGTTGGCCGGCCAGTTCGGGTGCTCCGAATACGCCTCCGGCGAGCAGATCCACGACACCTGCGGCAGCGTGCCGTTCGCGACGTCGGCCTTCAGCACGTCGAACAGCGTGCCGCCCGCGCTGACGTTGGTGCCCGTGCGGGCCTTGTCGTACAGCGGGCTGCCCGGCTGGGCGTTGCGATACTGGTTGAAGTAGAGCAGCGAGTTGTCGCCGTAGTTGCCGATGTAGGCGTTCTTGCTGGTCCAGCCCCACGAGCCGGCCGCGTTCAGGCCCTCGCCGATGTCCTGGTAGATCTTCCACGACACGCCGGCCTTCTCGAGCACCTCGGGATAGGTGGTCCAGCCGTAGCCGGCTTCCTCGTTGCCGAGCACCGGGCCGCCGCCCTGGCCGTCGTTGCCGACGTAGCCGGTCCACATGTAGTAGCGGTTCGGGTCGGTCGAGCTCGGGATCGAGCAATGGTAGGCGTCGCAGATCGTGAACGCGTCGGCCAGCGCGTAGTGGAACGGAATGTCCTCGCGCTGCAGGTAGGCCATCGACGTCGTGCCCTTGTTCGGCACCCACTGGTCGTAGCGGCCGTGGTTCCAGGCCGCGTGCATGTCCTGCCAGCCGTGCGGCAGATCCTGGATGAACTGCAGGCCGAGGTTCGACGCGGTGGGACGGAAGGGCAGCACTTCGCCGAGGCCGGCCGGCTGATGGAACACCGACTTGCCGTTGGCGAGCGTGAGCGGACGCGGATCGCCGAAGCCGCGCACGCCGCGCAGCGTGCCGAAGTAATGGTCGAACGAACGGTTCTCCTGCATCAGGATCACGATGTGTTCGATATCGCGGATCGTGCCGGTGCGGCGGCTCGCGGGAATCGCGAGCGCGTTGCGGATCACGGGCGGGAACACGCTGAGCGCGGCGGCGCCGGCGGTGCCGGCGGCGAGGCGCAGAAAGTCGCGGCGATGTTTCGTCGTCATGGGTTGCTTCCTGGGCGGAGGGAATGGGCGGCCGTGCCAGAGACGGCCGAAAGAAATGCGGCCGGCGTCGCGCGGGGCGCGACCTGCGTCGTCGCCGAGAATAGCGGGCGAACGGTGTCATCCGCGTGACCGAGACAAGGTTGGCGGGCCGGGAAAAGCGTGTGAAAACAAGCTGAAAGCCAAGTGGGAAAGCGCCCCGCGCCGCGCCGCGCGAACCGGCAGGAAACGGCGCGGCGGAGCGCGGCCGGCGCGGATGACGAGACGGCGCCGGCCCGATGCCGCCCGCGCCGGCCGGCCCGGGACGAACCCGCCGGCCGACCCGGGGGCGGGCTCGACGGGGCGGCCGCCGGCGCGCTCATGCGGGCCGCCCGAGCCCGGCCGGATCGTGCGGCGCCGGCAGGCGCGCCGTCGCGGCGAGCCGTTCGCCCGCCAGTTCGATCTGGTAGCGGCCCTCGGTGGGGTCGGGCGCGCCGGCCGCGCAACTCACCACGCCGAGCGCGACCGGCAGGCCGAGCGTGTGGCCGAACCCGGCCGAACTCAGTAGGCCGACGGCCGCGCCGTCGCGCAGGATCGCCTCGCCGCCCCACAAGGTGACGTCGGGCCGGCCCTCGACGCGCAGCGCGACGACGCGGCGCCGGCACGGTAGCCCGGCGCGCGCGGCAAGCGCCGCCGAGCCCGTGAACGGTATCGGCATCGCGAGCTTGCAGAGCCCGGCGAGGCCGGCCTCGAACGGGTCGAGGCTTGGCGACAGTTCACGGCCCCAGGCCGCCTGGCCATTCTCGATGCGCAGCGATTCGAGCGCGTACTCGCCGGCCTGGACGAGCCCGAGCGCGGCGCCCGCGTGCACCAGCGCCGCATGCACCGGCACCGCCGACTCGACCGGCACCAGCAGGTCCCAGCCCGGCGCGCCGGCGATCGCGTGGCGCAGCGCGTGCACGGTGGCGTGGCCGAGCTCGATCTCGCGGCAGGTGCCGGCCGCGAACCCGGCATCGCGCAAGTCCGCGCGCGAGACGCGCTGCAGCAGTGCGCGCGCATGCGGGCCGATCAGCGAGAAGAGCGCGTATTGCCCCGTCACGTCGAGCGCCACGCAGCGCCGATCGCCGGCCTCGAGATGACGCTCGAGCAGGTCGAGATCGCGCGTGGCCTGCGTGGTGCCGGTGAGCAGCAGATAGCGATCGTCGGCAAGCCGCGCGAGCACGACGTCGGACTCGTAGCCGCCGCGCGTGTTGAGGATGCCGCTGCGCACGATGCTGCCGGGCGCCACCGCGACGTCGTTGGCCAGGCGCGACTGCAGCGCGCTTTCGGCGTCGCGCCCCTTGACGAGCAGCTTGGCCAGCGCGCTGCGATCGAACAGGGCCACCGCCTCGCGGCAGGCGCGGTGCTCGGCGGCACTCCAGTCGTGCCAGTTCTGCCGGCCGAAGCGGTAGTCGATGCGCGGCGGCTGGCCCGGCGGCGCGAACACGTTGACGATTTCCCAGCCCATCCGGCTGCCGAAGCAGGCGCCGGCAGCCTGCAGCTGCGCGTGGACCGGCGAGCGCCGCACGCCGCGCGCGCTCTCGAGTTCGCGGTTCGGCCAGGGCATCGCGTAGTGCAGGCCGAGCGTTTCCTTCACGCGGTCGTGGAGCCACGCGTCGTTGCCGTGCAGGCGCGCGAAGCGGCGCAGGTCCACGGCCCACAGGTCCAGGGTCGGCTCGCCCGCCTCGATCCACTCGGCGAGCGCGCGGCCGGCGCCGCCCGCCGAGGCGATGCCCATCGAATTGAAGCCCGCGCCGACGAAGAAGTTCGCCAGCTCGGGCGCCTCGCCGAGGATGAAGTGGTTGTCCGGGGTGAACGACTCGGGGCCGTTGTAGAACTGCCGGACCTCGGCCGTCTCGAGCGCCGGCACGCGGTGCAGCGCGTTGCGCATCAGGATCTCGAACTGGTCCCAGTCGTCGGGCAGCAGCTGGAATTCGAATTGGTCGGGAATGCCGTCCATGCCCCACGGCTTCGCGTCGGGCTCGAAGCCGCCCATCACGAGCCCGCCCACTTCCTCCTTGAAGTAGACGTAGCCGTCGGGGTCGCGCATCACCGGCAGGTCCGGGTGCGTGCCCGGAATCCGGCCGGTCACGATGTAGTAGTGCTCGGCCGCGTGCAGCGGCACCGTGACGTCGGCGAGCCGGCCGAGGCCCTTGGCCCACTGGCCCGCGCAGTTCACCACGAATTCGGCGCCGAGCGTGCCGGTGTCGCCGGCCTTGTTGCGCCACACCACGCCGGCCGCGCGGCGGCGCGTGCCGGTGCGCTCGCTCAGCACGGCCGTGACGCGCGTGCTCTCGATGATCCGCACGCCGCGCTGGCGCGCGCCGCGCGCGAGCGACTGGGTGAGGTCGGTGGGGTTCGCCTTGCCGTCGCCGGGCAGCCAGGCCGCGCCGGCCAGATCATCGGTTCGCATCGCGGGCCACAGCGCGCCGGCCGCGCGCGCATCGATCAGCTCGCATTCGACGCCGTAGGCGCGCGCCATGGCGGCCGTGCGCTTCAATTGCGTGAGACGCTCGGCCGTGCGCGCCACCGACAGCGAGCCGCAGCGCTTCCAGCCGGTGGCGAGGCCGGTCTCGGCCTCGAGCGACGCATACAACTCGGTGGAATAGCGGATCAGCTGCGTCAGGCTGCGTTGCGTGCGCAACTGACCCACCAGGCCGGCCGCGTGCCAGGTGGTGCCGCACGAGAGCTGGCCCTGTTCGAGCAGCACCACGTCCGTGATGCCGGCCCTGGCGAGATGGTAGGCGGTCGAGCAGCCGATGATTCCGCCGCCCACGATCACGACGCGGGCATGGGACGGCACGGGCGGGGCGGAGAACGGGGCGGCCATCGCGAGCCTGGACAGATTGCAACAAAACGCATCGTATTGCCTGAAAATGACACGTTTGCGACGGCGCCCACGAGCGGCGGCGTTCGCCGCGGGCGCGAGGCAATGGCGGGGACGAAGGGCCGCAAGCGCGGCGCGCGCGGGAGCGATTAGCTGCGCGGCGGGAGGTGGCAGACAGGGCGGAAGGCGGGCGCCGGGAAACAGGGGCCGGGAAGGGCCGAAAAGCGGGGGCCGAAAAGCGGGGCCGGCAAGCGGGGCCGGGAAACGAGCGAGCGGCGCGGGCATGTGGTGCCGGTGCGCCGCTCGCCGCGCCGCGCTCATTCGATGTCGGTCACCCAGGCGCCGAACCACTCGCTCGGCCGCGCGATCTCGTCCTGCGCGGCCACGAGCTCGAGTTCGTAGCGGCGCGCGTCGTAGGTCGCCTTGACCACGGCGTGCACCGCCGCGAGCGTGTGCTCGAAGGCGGCGCGCAGCGAGTCGCCGCGCAGCCGCCGCGCCACGAACACGGCGCTCGTCAGATCGCCGACGCCGACCGGATGGCGCGGGAACGCGTAGAGCGGCCGCTGGCCGATCCAGGCCTCGTGCTCGGTGACGGCCAGCATGTTGAAGCGGTCGGCCGGGCTGTTGCGATCGTGCAGATGCTTGACGAGGATGATCTTCGGCCCGCGCCGGATGAGCTCGCGGCAGGCGTCGACGGCTTCGCGCACCGTTTCGACGCGGCGTCCGGCCAGCTTCTGCAGTTCGCTGTGATTGGGCGCCATGCCGTCGGCCAGCGCCGGCAGCTCGGACACGATGAATTCCTCGACGCCTGGCTCCGGGCGCACCCCGCCGGTCTGGCCCATCGCCGGATCGCAGAAGTACCAGGCGTTGGGATTCATCGACTTGACGGTGCGCACGATGTCGGCCGCCGCATGCGCCTGCGCGGGCGAGCCCAGGAAGCCCGAGAGGATCGCGTCGCAGCGCTTGAGCGCGCCGATCGCGGCGATGCCGTCCACCAGCTGCTCCATCTTCGCCGCGTCGATCGCGCTGCCGGCCCAGTTGCCGTACTGCATGTGGTTCGAGAGCTGGACCGTGTTGAGCGGCCAGACGTTCACACCGAGGCGCTGCATCGGGAACACGGCCGCGCTGTTGCCCGCATGCCCGTAGATCACGTGCGACTGAATGCTGAGGACGTTCTTCATGATCGGCGGCTGATCGCGGTTCGGTGTCTGCACGATACAGGAACTCGCCGCGACACGGAAACACGCGCTGATCGAACCGCGCCGGGAAGGTCGGGGCCGGCTTGTCCGACTGGTTGTAAGAATGCGAAAAACGTGCCGCGCCTCGGTCCTTCCGGCAGGCCGAGGTTGCCGATTCGCGCGATCCCGCACCCGTCCTCGTTCGTGCGGCTGGCTGCGGGTTCGCCGTCGTCGTGGCTCCCGGCATCGCGCCCGCCGGCACGGCAACGGGGGCCGGCCGCTCCGCTCGGGCTCGAAGACTGGCAGGCGCGCGGCGTGCGGCCGCTTACCCGTTCATCGCGCGGCAAGCTCGTCGCGCACCTGCGCGGCGATCTCGTAAGAGCGCACGCGCGCGGCGTGATCGTAGATCTGCGACGCCACGATCAGCTCGTCGGCACCGGTCTGCGCGATCAGCTGCTGGAGCCGGTCGCGCACCGTGTCGCGCGAGCCGATCGCCGCGAACGACAGCGCATGCGCGACGTTCGCGAGCTCGAAGTCGCTGCCCTCGAGCACCTCGACGGGCGGCGGCAGCTTGCCCGGCGTGCCGCGTCGCAGGTTCAGGAACTGCTGCTGCAGCGAGGTGAAGAGGCGCCGCGCCGCCTCGTCGGTATCGGCCGCGAACACGTTGACGCCCACCATCGCATACGGCTTCGCCAGCGCGGCCGACGGCCGGAACTGGGCGCGATAGACCTCCAGCGCGCGCATCAGGTAATCGGGCGCGAAGTGCGATGCGAACGCGAACGGCAAGCCCAGCATGGCGGCCAGCTGCGCGCTGAAGAGGCTCGAGCCGAGCAGCCAGAGCGGCACGTTCAGGCCCGCGCCGGGCACCGCGCGCACCCGCTGGCCCGCCACCGGGTCGGCGAAATAGCGCTGCAGTTCGACCACGTCGTCGGGGAACGTGTCGGCGCTGCCGGCCAGATCGCGCCGCAGCGCGCGCGCGGTGGTCTGGTCGGTACCGGGCGCGCGGCCGAGGCCGAGCTCGATGCGGCCCGGGTACAGCGAGGCGAGCGTGCCGAACTGCTCGGCGATCACGAGCGGCGCGTGATTGGGCAGCATGATGCCGCCCGATCCCACGCGGATCGTCTTGGTGCCGCCGGCGATGTGGCCGATCACCACCGCGGTGGCCGCGCTCGCGATGCCGGGCATGTTGTGGTGCTCGGCGAGCCAGTAGCGCTGGTAGCCCCAACGCTCGGCGTGCTGCGCGAGATCGAGCGAGTTGCGAAACGCCTGGCCGGCGTCGGCGCCTTCGGGGATCGGCGCGAGATCGAGAACGGAAAACGGGATCATGGGCGGGAGTCGGAAAGTAGGGGAGCGGGCTCGCGCGCGCCGGCGGGGCCGGCACGGCGCGAACCGACGCGCGTGAAAGCGGCGCGACAGGTGCCGCCGATTGTGCCAAAGGGTGGGCAAGCCCGCTGGCGGTGCCGCGATAACCCTGCCGCCCGCAGGGTAAGCGGCGGCCTCGACCAGCCGCCGGTGTGCGACCGAAAAGCGCACTTCGTCGCGCCCCGCTTGCCTCGCCGACGCCTCGCGACGGGGTGCGCGCAACGCGTCAATGGCGTAATGGAAACGGGTCGAGTTGATGCTCCGCAAGTTCCAGTGCGAGAGAAGCTTGACGACGCTGGCGATGTCGGTGGGAAAGTGCTTGTGTTATCTGTCTCTTTATTGCGTTCAAGACCGGCCGATTTGTCGCGATTTATGTCGATTTGTCGAGGCAGTGGTGGGGGCGGATAGGCGTCCGAGATCCGCTGCTACACTCAATCCCTAAATTAAAGCGCGCCGCGGGATTGCCGAGAGACGCCGCCTTCGACGGGTGGCGGGCCGCATGCGGCGGCGCTCCCGATCGAACCATCACGGCCCCGCCGCGCGCGGGGCCAGGAGCCGGGACCGTGTCTGTCGACGTCCAATCCGCATCGCGCAGCGCGCATCGTGCCGGCCCCCGGGCCGGCCGGGGCGCCGCATGAGCGCCGTCGCGCGGATCCTCGATTGCATGCTGTTGGCGCTGAGCTGCGCGGCCTGCGTCTACGCGTGGTTCGCGGCGCTCGCGCCGGCACCGCGCGCACCGCGCGCGCACTGGCGTGACGGCCGCGCCGGCGTGAGCGTGCTCAAGCCGCTGTGCGGCGCCGAGCCGCGGCTCTATCAAAACCTCGCGAGCTTCTGCCGGCAGCGGCATCCGTGCTATCAGGTGATCTGCGGGGTGGCTTCGCCGGCCGATCCGGCGATCGCCGTGGTTCGGCGCCTGCAGGCCGATTTCCGCGATTGCGACCTCGAGCTCGTGATCGATCCGCGCATCCACGGCCGCAATCGCAAGGTCAGCAACCTCATCAACATCGGCCGGCGAGCCCGCTACGGCCGCCTCGTGATCGCCGACAGCGACATCGCGGTCGAGCCCGACTATCTGGAGCGCGTGACGGCGCCGCTCGCCGATCCGTCGATCGGCGTGGTCACCTGCCTGTACCATGCGCGCAGCGTGGGCGGCTTCTGGGCGCGCCTCGGCGCGCAGTTCGTGGACGCATGGTTCGTGCCGTCGGTGCGGATCGCGCATCTGGGCGGTTCGAGCGATTTCGGCTTCGGCGCGACGCTCGCGCTCACGCGCGAGACGCTGGAGCGGATCGGCGGGCTGGCCGCGCTGAAGGACGAACTGGCCGACGACTACTGGCTGGCCGCCCTGCCGCGCCGCATGGGGCGCCGCACCGTGCTGTCCGAGGTCGACGTGACGACCGACGTGATCGAAACCCGCTTCAGCGAACTCTGGGCGCGCGAGACGCGCTGGCTTCGCACCATCCGTTCGCTGAAAATGGGTGGCTTCATTAGCCTGCTGATTACCTTCACGGTGCCCTGGCTGGCGGTGGGCGCGTCTCTGTCGGTCTGGCTCGCCGGCACCGTGCCGGGTGCGATCGGCGCGTTCGCGTCGGCGGCCGGCATGCTCGCGCGGCTGCGGCTGCATGCGCGCGTCGCGCGGGGCCGGCGCGCGTTCTGGCGCGACCTGCCGCTCGTGCCGATTCGCGATACGCTGCTGCTTGCGGCCTGGATCGCGGCCGCGTTCGGCTCGCACGTGATCTGGCGCGGCGCGCGCATCCGGGTGGCGGCACCGGCGCCGGTGGCGCGGGCCGGCACGGCCGGGCGGGCGGCGGGCGCGGCGGCAGGAACCTCGAGTGCGCGGGACCGGCAGGCGCCGCGCGGTGACGACGAACATCGACTGCACGAAGACGAATCATGCAAGATAACGGAACCCCTCTGAAAACCCTGTTCCTGCAAGCGCCGTCCTACGACGGCTTCGACGGCGGCGCCGGCTCGCGCTACCAGGCCCGGCGCGAGATCCGCTCGTTCTGGTATCCCACCTGGCTGGCCCAGCCCGCCGCGCTCGTGCCCGGCAGCCGCGTGCTCGACGCCCCCGCCGACGGCCTGTCGGTGCAGGCCACGCTCGAGATCGCCGCCGGCTACGACCTCGTCATCATCCACACCAGCACGCCCTCGTTTCCCACCGACGCCCTGTTCGCCCAGGACCTCAAGCAGCGCAAGCGCTCGATCGTGATCGGCATGGTCGGCGCCAAGGTCGCCGTCGATCCCCACCATTGCCTGCTCGCCTCCGAGGCGATCGATTTCGTCTGCCGCGAGGAGTTCGACTACACCTGCCGCGAGCTGGCCGAAGGCAAGCCGTTCGCCGAGATCCTCGGCCTGAGCTACCGCACCGCCGACGGCGCGATCGAGCACAACGGCCCGCGCCCGATGATCGAGGACATGGACGCGCTGCCGTTCGTGGCCCCCGTCTATCAGCGCGACCTCAAGATCCGCAACTACTTCATCGGCTATCTCGACTACCCCTACGTCTCGATCTACACCGGGCGCGGCTGCCGCTCCAAATGCACCTTCTGCCTGTGGCCGCAGACCGTGGGCGGCCACCGCTACCGCGTGCGCTCGGTCGAGAACGTGCTGGCCGAGGTGAAGTGGATTCGCGACAACATGCCGGAGGTGAAAGAGATCATGTTCGACGACGACACCTTCACCGACTTCAAGCCGCGCGTGGAGGAAATCGCGCGCGGGCTCGGCAGGCTGGGCGTGAGCTGGTCGTGCAACGCCAAGGCGAACGTGCCGTACTCGACGCTGAAGATCATGAAGGACAACGGCCTGCGCCTGCTGCTGGTGGGCTACGAGTCGGGCGACGACCAGATCCTGCTGAACATCAAGAAGGGCCTGCGCACCGACATCGCGCGCCGCTTCAGCGAGGACTGCAGGAAGCTGGGCATCAAGATCCACGGCACCTTCATCCTCGGGCTGCCGGGCGAGACCAAGGACACCATCCGCAAGACCATCGCCTACGCGAAGGAGATCAATCCGCACACCATCCAGGTGTCGCTGGCCGCGCCCTATCCGGGCACCAAGCTCTACGAGCAGGCGGTGGAAAACGGCTGGATGGAGGAGAACCGGACCATCAACCTGGTCAGCAAGGAGGGCGTGCAGCTGGCGGCGATCGGCTACCCGCATCTGTCGCGAGAAGACATCTATCACGAGCTGGAGCACTTCTATCGCGCGTTCTACTTCCGGCCGTCGAAGATCTGGGAGATCGTGCGCGAGATGCTGTCGAGCTGGGACATGACGAAGCGCCGCCTGCGCGAAGGCGTCGAGTTCTTCCGCTTCCTGCGCGCGCACGAGGCCTGAGCGCGTGGCGAATTCACCGGGGCCCGCGCGCGCGCTGATTGTCACCGCCGACGATTTCGGCCTGCATCCGCGCGTGAACGCGGCCGTCGAGCGCGCGCATCGCGACGGCGTGCTCACGGCCGCGAGCCTGATGGTGGCGGCGCCCGCCGCCCGGGACGCGATCGCGCGCGCGCGGCGGCTGCCGACGCTGGCCGTCGGCCTGCACCTGGTGCTCGCCGACGGCGCGGCGATGCTGCCGGCGCGCGAGATCGGCGCGCTGGTCGGGCCCGACGGCCGCTTCGGCGATGCGATGGCGAAGCACGGCTGCCGCTTCTTCTTCCTGCCCTGGGTGCGCGCGCAGTTGCGCCGCGAGATCCGCGCGCAGTTCGAGGCGTTCGCCGCGAGCGGGCTGCCGCTGGACCATGTCAACGCCCACAAGCATTTCCATCTGCACCCGACCGTGCTCGCGATGCTCGTCGAGATCGGCCGCGACTACGGGCTGCGCGCCGTGCGGCTGCCGTGCGCGCGCCGGGCGCCGGCCTGGCTGCGGCCGTGGATCGCGCTGGTGCGCGCGCGGCTCGATCGCGCGGGCCTCGCCCACAACGACTACCTCATCGGCATTGAACAGACGGGACACATGAACGAAGCAGCCTGGCTCGACGCAATCGCCGCGCTGCCGGCGCATGGCGTCGGCGAAATCTATTGCCATCCGGCCGAGGCCGGCGAGGCGCCCATCACGCCGTCGATGCGCGGCTACCGCCCGGCCGACGAACTGGCCGCGCTGCTCTCGCCGCGCGTGGCCGCCGCGCTCGACGCGGCCGGCCTCGCGCGCGGCGGGTACGCCGCGGTGTTCGGCCAGGGCCGGCCGCATCCGGCCGCCTCGCGCGGGGCGCCGGCAGCCACCGCCAGCCGCGCGGGAGGCGCCCGCCCGCGATGATGAAATGGCTGCATCGACTCGGCTGGCCGATCGGCATCGCGATCCTGCTCGTGCTGGCCCTGCACCAGGGCTGGCGCGACGTGATCCACACCATCGGCCGCGCCGGCTTCGTGCTGTTGTGGCTCGTGCCCTACCACGCGTTCCCACTGCTGCTCGACGCGCAGGGCTGGCGCCTGCTGCTGGCGCGGCGCGCCTCGCTGCCGTTCCTCTGGTGGCTCGCCACGGTGCGGGAGGCCGTGAACCGGCTGCTGCCGGTGGTTGGGGTGGGCGGCGAGCTGATCGGCATCCGCGTGGCGCGCTGGCGCGTGCCCGACGCGAGCTTCGTCACGGCGACCGTGATCGTCGAGCTGCTGGTGACGCTGTCGGTGCAGTACGCGTTCTCGGCGCTCGGGCTCGTGCTGCTGGTGGCCGCCACCGGCTCCGGCGACAGCGTGAAGACGATCGCGCTGTCGCTGGTGCTGTCGCTGCCGATGCCCGTGATCGGTTTCGTCATGCTGCGGCGCGGCGGGATCTTCCAGACCATCGAGCGCTTCGCCGCCAAGCTGCTCGGCGATACCAGCAAGCTGCTGCGCGGCATCGACGGCGAGCGGCTCGACGCCGAGATCATCGCGCTGATGTCGCGCACCGGGCTGTTGCTGCGCGCGTTCGGCTGGCAGTTCGCGGGCTATCTGAGCGGGGCGCTGGAGATCTATCTGGCGCTCGCCATGCTGGGCCATCCCATTTCGGCGAGCGGCGCGATCGCCATCGAGGCGATGATCCAGGCGATCCGGCACATCGCGTTCATGGTGCCGGGCGGCGTGGGCGTACAGGAGGCGACCATCGTGCTGCTCGCGCAGCTGTTCGGCGTCGATCGCGAGACGGCGCTGTCGCTGGCACTGGTGCGGCGCGCGCGCGAGCTGCTGTCGGGCGGCCTCGCGCTCGCCTCGTGGCAGGTGGTGGAGCTCGTGCGCGCGCGGCGGCGGCACAGGCTCGTGGCGCTTCGCGCGGCGCGGCGCGGCTCGGGCGGCCGGCGTGCCGCCGGCGCGCGCGCGCCGCGCTGAGGGCGCGGCTTGGCCTGGCCCGGGCGCCGTGGTCCGCCTCGCCGCGCGCCGGTTGGGCCGGTTGCGCCGTCGAGCGGGTCGATTTGTCGGGCGACCGGTTGCGCGCGTATGCTTGCGCGGTGTCCGTTCTGCGCGCCCGACGGCGCACCCCCCGATCGATGATGGAGTTCGTTATCCGGCCGGCGCGGCCGTGGCTGGTGGCCACGGCGGTCGCCGCGGCCTGTCTGCTCGGCGGCTGCGACAGCCGCCAATCCGAGGACGTCGTGCATCGGCTCAAGGAATTGTTTCGCGCGATCCAGCCCACGCCGCTGCTGCTCAAGGAGCTGAAACCGGGCGTGTCGACCGAGGCCGAGGTGCGCTCGCGGCTCGGCGCGCCCGAGACCGAACGGCAGGCGATCGACGGCTCGCGGCGCCTCGAGTATCCGCGCGGCCCGATGGGCGACGAGACCTACATGGTCGACATCGACCGCAACGGGCTCTATCTCGGCGCGACCCAGGTGCTGACGGCCGAGACCTTCGCGATGATCCGGCCCGGCATGACGCAGGACGAGGTGCGCCAACTGCTCGGCAAGCCGACCGAGGTGGCGCGCTATCCGCTCAAGCAGGAGACGGTCTGGAGCTGGCGCTGGCGCGAGAACGGCGTCAACCAGGACGCGTTCTTCAACATCCACTTCGGGCCGGACGGGCTGGTGGCGACCACCTCGCGGTCGGACGCGGAGGCGGGGCGGTAGGGCGCGTCGCCCGCACGGTGCGGGCGGCCATGCGCCGCGTGCCTGCCTGACCGCTCGGCCAGGCCGCCCGGCATCGGCGCGGCCGGGCCCACCGGCCGCCTTCGCAACGCGGACTTGAGCGCGGCCGTCGAGTCCGGGCGCCGCCGGCGGTGAAGCGCGCTATCGAAAAAGCGACCCGAAACCTGCAAAAACGCGCGGGCCGCGGCGGCGGGGCCCGCGCGGGCGCGCCGCCCGGGCCGCCCGCGAGCCCCGCCATCTCGGGCGAATCCCGCCTCTGCCGGGTGCGGGCATGTCGCTGCTGCGTCGCAGCAATCGGACCCGGCCCCGTTTGAGCCGGTTTTTTTCGCGAGCCACCATCCGCCGCATCCCCTGGCCGCTTCCCGAGAAGAAGCCGCCGCCCCGACCCGCCACCGTCCACCCGGAGACACGCGTGTTCCTATACGGATTCGGCCCCCTCATCTGGGCGGGCACCGTGCAGACCATCGAGCTGTCGGTGCTCTCGCTCGCCGCGGCGGTCGCGCTCGGCCTGGCCGGCGCGGTCGCGAAGCTGTCGACTCACCGCGTGCTGCGCGCGCTCGCCACGGCCTACACCACGCTGATCCGCTCGGTGCCGGACCTGGTGCTGATGCTGCTGCTGTTCTACAGCATCCAGATCTGGCTGAACCAGATCACCGACCTGCTCGGCTGGGACCAGATCGACATCGACCCGTTCGTGGCCGGCGTGCTGACGCTCGGCTTCATCTACGGCGCCTACTTCACCGAGACGTTTCGCGGCGCGTTCCTGTCGGTGCCGCGCGGCCAGCTCGAGGCGGGCGCGGCCTACGGCATGAGCGGGATGCGCGTGTTTACGCGCATCCTGTTCCCGCAGATGATGCGCTTCGCGCTGCCCGGCATCGGCAACAACTGGCAGGTGCTCGTGAAGGCCACGGCGCTGGTCTCCATCATTGGCCTCGCCGACGTCGTGAAGGCCGCGCAGGACGCGGGCAAGAGCACCTTCAAGATGTTTTTCTTCATCCTCGTCGCGGCGCTGGTCTATCTGGCGATCACGACGCTTTCCAACCTGGTGCTGCGGCAGCTGGAGCGGCGCTACTCGCTCGGCGTGAGGCACGCGGAACTATGATCGAGATCCTGCAGGAATTCGGCCGTGCGTTCCTCTACCACGACGGCCAGCGTTTCTCGGGCCTCGTGGTCACGCTGTGGCTGCTGGCGGCGTCGATCGGCATCGGCTTCGTCTGCGCGGTGCCGCTCGCGGTGGCGCGCGTCTCGCGCAGGCGCTGGCTGTGCGTGCCGGTGCGGCTCTACACCTACGTGTTTCGCGGCACGCCGCTCTACGTGCAACTGCTGCTGATCTACACCGGCCTCTACAGCCTCGAGGTCGTGCGCTCGCACTCGCTGCTCGACGCGTTCTTCCGCAGCGGGTATCACTGTACGGTGCTGGCCTTCGCGCTGAACACCTGCGCCTATACCACCGAGATCTTCGCCGGCGCGATCCGCGCCACGGCGCACGGCGAGGTCGAGGCGGCGCGCGCCTACGGCATGGGCGGCTGGACCCTGTACCGGCGCGTGATCCTGCCCTCGGCACTGCGCCGCGCGCTGCCGCTCTACAGCAACGAGGTGATCCTGATGCTGCACGCCACCACGGTGGCGTTCACGGCCACCGTGCCCGACATCCTGAAGGTCGCGCGCGACGCGAATTCGGCCACCTACCTGGCATTCCAGTCGTTCGGCGTGGCCGCGCTGCTCTATCTTGCGGTATCGTTCGCACTCGTCGCGGCGTTTCGCCGGGCCGAGCGCCATTGGCTCGCGTATCTCGCGGCCGGCCGTCATTGAATCGCCTTCATTTCCGGAGAGGCCAGTTGGCAGAGACCACGCAGCCGAACGCCGTCAGCAAGCTCGCGGCGCACGACATTCACAAGCGCTACGGCGACAACGAAGTGCTCAAGGGCGTGTCGCTCGACGCGCGCGCGGGCGACGTGATCAGCATCATCGGCGCGAGCGGCTCCGGCAAGAGCACCTTCCTGCGCTGTATCAATTTCCTCGAGAAACCCAACGCGGGCCGGATCGTGGTGGACGGCGAGGAGGTCCGCACCCGCGCCGACCGGCTCGGCGCGCTCGACGTGGCCGACCACCGGCAGCTGCAGCGCATCCGCACCAAGCTCGCGATGGTGTTCCAGCACTTCAATCTCTGGTCGCACATGACGGTGCTCGAGAACGTGATCGAGGCGCCGGTGCACGTGCTTGGCCTGTCCACGCGCGAGGCGGAGGCGCGCGCGCGCGAGTACCTGGAGAAGGTGGGGCTGCCGCCGCGCGTCGAGAAGCAGTATCCGTCGCATCTGTCGGGCGGCCAGCAGCAGCGCGTGGCGATCGCGCGCGCGCTGGCGATGCACCCGGACGTGATGCTGTTCGACGAGCCGACCTCGGCGCTCGACCCGGAGCTGGTGGGCGAGGTGCTGAAGGTGATGCAGAAGCTGGCCGAGGAAGGCCGCACCATGATCGTGGTCACGCACGAGATGGGCTTCGCGCGCAACGTCTCGAACCACGTGATGTTCCTGCACCAGGGCCGCACCGAGGAGGAGGGACATCCCGCCGAGGTGCTGTCGCGGCCGAACAGCGAGCGCCTCAGGCAGTTCCTGTCCGGCAGCCTCAAGTAGGGGCGCCTCGCGCATGGCCGCCACCACCGGCCGCACGGGCGGCGCGGCGCGCGCCACGCAGGTCGCGATCGTCGCGCTGCCGCCGGTGTCGATGTCGGGCGTCGGCCCGATCGTCGATGCGCTCGCGCTCGCCAACGAGATCGACGGCCGCGCGCTGTACCGCTGGCAGGTCTGCTCGTGGGACGGGCGGCCGGTGCCGCTCGCGGGCGGCGCGTCGTGGGCCGCCGACGCGGCGTTCAACGACGCCGTCGCCTGCGACTGGTTGATCGTGATCAGCGAACGATTCCAGCAATTCGCCGACTATCGGCTGTTCCTCGCGAGCCTCGCGCGCGTGGGCCAGCGCACGCCGCTCGTCACCGGCATCCATCACGGCGTCTGGTGGCTCGCGATGGCGGGGCAGCTGGCGGGCTACCGGGTGGCCGTGAACTGGGAAACCTACCAGCAGTTCGCCGAGCAGTTCGAGCGCATCATCGTCACGCAGCAGATCTTCGAGATCGACCGCGATCGCGCCACCTGCGCGGGCGGCCAGGCCAGCCTCGACTTCATGCTGGCGATGATCGGCCGCGACCACGGCCCCGCGCTGCCCGAGCGGATCGCCGACGCGCTCGGCTGCGGCACGCCGCGCAGCGGCGAGGCGCGCCAGCGGATTCCGTTCGTGACGGCGCCGGGCGAGCGTCATCCGCGCCTGAACGACGCGCTGCAGCTGATGGAGGCGAACGTCGAGGACCCGCTCACCACCGACGAGATCGCCGCGCTGGTGGGCATCTCGCGGCGCCAGCTCGAACGGCTGTTCCGCCAGTATCTCGGCGCCATGCCGTCGAAGTACTACCTGAACCTGCGGCTGCTGAAGGCGCGCACGCAATTGCAGCGCACCAGCAAGTCGGTGGTGCAGGTCAGCCTCGCGAGCGGCTTCTCGTCGGCCGCGCATTTCTCGAACGCCTACCGCGAGCGCTTCGGCGTGACGCCGCGCGAGGATCGCCGCGCCTGGCTCGAGAAGCAGCACGGCGCGGCGAGCGAGCCGCGCGCGGGCGCGCTGGTGGAGCGCGGCGACGGCTGATGCGGCACGCTTCGTGCTTGTCCCCGGCGGGCCCGCGCGCCGGACCCGCGCCCAGGCCGCCGGCCTTGCCGACAGAACCCGTCGCAATTGCGCAAGACGCTGGCCGGCCGCTTGCCTACACTGAACCCTGTGATTTCTGACCGAAGGAGGCGCGATGACTCGCCCGGACGTGACCCGACAGACTTTCGACGACGTGATGGTGCCGGTGTTCTCGCCGGCCCCGTTCGTGCCCGACCGCGGCGAAGGCTCGCGCGTGTGGGACACCGACGGCAGGGACTACGTCGATTTCGCCGGCGGCATCGCGGTGACGGCGCTCGGCCATGGCCATCCCGAGCTGCTCAAGGTGCTCGACGAGCAGGGCCGCAAGCTCTGGCACATCGGCAACGGCTACACCAACGAGCCGGTGCTGCGGCTCGCCAGGCGCCTGGAGGCGCTGACCTTCGCCGATCGCGCGTTCTTCGCGAACTCGGGCGCCGAGGCCAACGAGGCGGCGCTGAAGCTCGCGCGCCGGGTGGCGTTCGAGCGCTTCGGCGCCGACAAGTACGAGATCGTCTCGTTCGCGCAGTCGTTCCACGGCCGCACGTTTTTCACGGTCAGCGTGGGTGGCCAGCCGAAGTATTCGGACGGCTTCGGGCCGAAGCCGGACGGCATCCTCCATCTGCCGTACAACGACATCGCGGCCGCCAAGGCGGTGATCGGCCCGCGCACCTGCGCGGTGATCGTCGAGCCGATCCAGGGCGAGGGCGGCGTGCTGCCGGCCGATCCCGCGTTCCTGAAGGCATTGCGCGAGGCCTGCGACGCGCACGGCGCGCTGCTGATCTTCGACGAGGTGCAGACCGGCGTGGGCCGTACCGGCCATTTCTACGCGTACATGGATTGCGGCGTGACGCCCGACGTGCTGACCACCGCGAAGGCGCTCGGCAACGGCTTTCCGATCGGCGCGATGCTGACCACCGAGGCCTACGCGGCACACTTCAAGGTGGGCGTGCACGGCACCACCTATGGCGGCAATCCGCTCGGCACCGCGATCGCCGACAAGGTGGTCGAGCTGGTCAGCGATCCCGCGCTGCTGGCGGGCGTGACGGTGCGCGGCGAGCGGATCCGCGCCACCCTCGCCGCGCTCAACGAACGTTTCGACCTGTTCCGCGAGATTCGCGGCAAGGGCCTCCTGATCGGTGCCGAGCTGAACGCGGCCCACGCCGGGCGTGCCAAGGACTTCGTCAACGCGGCGGCCGAACATGGCGTGATCATGCTGATCGCCGGCCCCGACGTGCTGCGTTTCGCGCCGTCGCTGGTGATCCCGCACGACGTGCTCGACGAGGGCCTCGCGCGATTCTCGCGCGCGGTCGAACAGGCGGCCGGCGCCGCGCGCTGACGCCCCCGCGTGCGAGGAAACGACGATGCTATTTGTACGCCCCGGCAGGCTTGCCGATCTCGATGCGCTGGCGCAAATGGCCCGGACCGCACGGCCCGTGCTGCATTCGCTGCCGCACGACCGCCGTGCGCTCGAGGCGCGCGTCGCGCTGTCGGAGGACTCGTTCCGCGCCGACGCCGATTTTCCCGGCGAGGAGTTCTACCTGTTCGTGCTCGAGGACAGCGAGACGGGCCGCCTGCTCGGCACCGCGAGCATCGTCGCCGCGGCCGGCTATTCGGAGCCGTTCTACGCGTTTCGCAACGACGCGCTGATCCACGCCTCGCGCGAGCTGCACGTGAACCGCAGGATCCACGCGCTGACCATGTCGCACGAACTGACCGGCAAGAGCCGGCTGGCCGGCTTCTACGTCGATCCGGCGCTGCGCGGCGACGCGGCCGCGCACCTGGTGTCGCGCGCGCGCATGATGTACATCGCCGCGAACCGCCGCCGCTTCACGCCCGAGGTGTTCTCGCTGCTGCTCGGCGTGACCGACGAGCACGGCGCCTCGCCGTTCTGGGAGGCGGTGGGCCGCAAGTTCTTCCGGCGCGACTTCGCCGACATCGAGGTCGAGTCGGGCGGGCGCAGCCGCACCTTCATCGCCGAGGTGATGCCGGTCTATCCGGTGTACGTGCCGCTGCTGCCTGAGGCCGCCCAGCGCGTGCTCGGCGAGCCGAACCGGAACGGCCTGCTCGCCTACGACATCCATCTCGAGGAAGGCTTCGAGCCGGACCGCTACGTCGACATCTTCGACGCCGGCCCGGTGCTGACGGCGCAGATCGACCGCACCGCCTGCGTCACGCACGGCAGCTCGCGCACGGTGCGCGCGGCCGATGCGGCGCACGGCACGCACGGCGGGGGCGCCACGCACCTGGTGTCGGCCGGCGCCGGCGACGCGTTCCGCTGCGTGCTGGCCGACCTGCCCGATGCGGCCGGCCTGAACCGCGGCGAGCTCGCGCCGCTCGACGCCGCCGCGCGCGCGGCGCTCGGCGTGGTGGACGGCGACACGGTCTACTGCGTGCCGCTGCACCGGCGCGAGGAAGCCGACGCCCCCGCCCAAGCCCTGTCAGGAGCATCGCGATGATCGTCGTTCGAGTCGTGCGCACGGGCGACGTCGACGCGCTCGTCGCACTCGCCCAGGAAACCGGCCCCGGCCTGACCACCTTCAAGCCCGATCGCGACGCGCTGGCCGCGCGCGTCGAGCGCGCGCGCCGCACGCTCGACGGCAGCGCGGCGCCGGCCGAGGCCGGCTACTTCTTCGTGATGGAGGACACCGCCAGCGGCGACATCGCCGGCGTGTGCGGGATCGAGACCGAGGTCGGGCTGGCCCAGCCGTTCTACAACTACCGCGTCAGCACGGTGGTCCATGCGAGCCAGGATCTCGGCGTCTGGACCCGCATGTCGCTGCTCAACATCTCGCACGACCTGACCGGCTACGCCGAGGTCTGCTCGCTGTTCCTGAGCCCGCGCTACCGCACCGCCGGCGTGGGCGGGCTGCTGTCGCGCTCGCGCTTCATGTTCATCGCGCAGTTCCGCGAACGCTTTCCCGAGCGGATCTGCGCCGAGCTGCGCGGCCATTTCGACGAACAGGGCAGCTCGCCGTTCTGGCGCGCGGTCGGCTCGCACTTCTACCAGATCGACTTCAACGCGGCCGACTATCTCAGCTCGCACGGCCGCAAGTCGTTCCTGGCCGAGCTGATGCCGCGCTTTCCCGTCTATGTCGACCTGCTGCCGCAGGACGCCCAGGACTGCATCGGGCTCACCCATCGCGATACGCTGCCCGCGCGCCGCATGCTCGAGGCCGAGGGGCTGCGCTACCAGAACCACGTCGACATCTTCGACGCCGGCCCGGTGCTCGAATGCCATGTGGGCGATCTGCGCACGGTGCGCGACAGCGTGCTGGTGCCGATCGAGATCGGCGTGCCCGAGGCGGCCGAGGGCGGCCCGCGCGCGCTGGTGTCGAACACCTCGCTGGCCGATTTCCGCGTCGGCGCGGCGCCGGGCGCGCTCGCCGACGGCCGCTTCGTGCTGTCGGCCGCCGACGCCGCCGCGCTCGGCCTGCGCGCGGGCGAGCCGGCGCGCGTCTATGCGCTCAAGTCACAACCGAGATAACGCCATGTCCGAACTCTTCATCGACGGCGACTGGCTCGCCGGCAACGGCCCCGAATTCGTCTCGCGCAACCCCGGCACCGACGAGGTGGTCTGGCGCGGCGCGAGCGCCTCGGCCGCCGACGTCGAGCGCGCCGTGTCGAGCGCGCGCCGCGCGTTCCCGGCCTGGTCCGCGCTCGGGCTCGAGGCACGCGTGGCGATCGTCAAGCGCTTCGCCGCGCTGCTCGGCGAGCGCAGCGAGGCGCTCGCCGCCGCGATCGGCCGCGAGACCGGCAAGCCGCTCTGGGAAGCGCGCACCGAGGTCGCGGCGATGGCCGCCAAGGTCGACATCTCGATCCAGGCGTATCACGAGCGCACCGGCGAGAAGCGCGCGCCGCTGGCCGACGGCACGGCCGTGCTGCGGCACCGCCCGCACGGCGTGGTGGCCGTGTTCGGCCCGTACAACTTCCCGGGCCACCTGCCGAACGGGCACATCGTGCCGGCGCTGATCGCCGGCAACGCGGTGGTGTTCAAGCCCTCCGAACTCGCGCCCGGCGTCGCGCGCGCCACCGTGCAGGCCTGGTGCGACGCCGGGCTGCCGCCCGGCGTGCTGAACCTCGTGCAGGGCGAGAAGGACACCGGCGTCGCGCTGGCCAATCACCGTCAGATCGACGGGCTGTTCTTCACCGGCAGCTCCGACACCGGCACGCTGCTGCACCGCCAGTTCGGCGGGCGGCCCGAGATCGTGCTCGCGCTCGAAATGGGCGGCAACAATCCGCTCGTGATCGGCGAGCTGGCCGACCTCGACGCGGCCGTCCATCACACGATCCAGTCGGCCTTCCTGTCGGCCGGGCAGCGCTGCACCTGCGCGCGCCGCATCTTCGTGCCCGAGGGCGCGCACGGCGAGCGGTTCCTCGCGCGCTTCACCGAGGTGACGGCCGCCATCACGGCCGGGCACTTCGATGCCGACCCGCAGCCGTTCATGGGCGCGGTGATCTCGGCGCGCGCGGCGGCGCGGCTGGTGGCGGCCCAGGACGCGCTGCTGGCGGCCGGCGCGACGCCGCTCGTCGCGATGACGCAGCGCGATGCGCGGCTCGGCTTCGTCAACGCGGCGATCCTCGACGTGAGCGCGGTGCGCGAGCTGCCCGACGTCGAGCATTTCGGCCCGCTCGCGCAGGTGATCCGCTACCGCACGCTCGACGAGGCGATCGAGCGCGCCAACGACACCGCCTACGGCCTGTCGGCGGGCCTGCTGTCCGACGACGCGCGCGCCTGGGAGCAGTTCAGCCGCGGCGTGCGCGCCGGCATCGTGAACTGGAACCGGCCCACCAACGGCGCCTCGTCGGCCGCGCCGTTCGGCGGCACCGGCCGCTCGGGCAACCACCGGCCGAGCGCCTATTACGCGGCGGACTACTGCGCGTACCCGATGGCCTCGGTCGAGAGCGAACGACTGCAGATGCCGGCGAGCCTCTCGCCTGGCCTTCATTTCTGAGCGGATGCGACCATGAACACAACGGCACATGCCATCGAGGCGAATTTCGACGGGCTGGTGGGCCCGACCCACAACTACGCGGGGCTGTCGTTCGGCAACGTCGCGTCGCTGAACAACGAGAAGTCGGCCGCCAACCCGAAGGCGGCCGCCAGGCAGGGCCTGCGCAAGATGAAGCAGCTGGCCGACCTCGGCTTCGCGCAGGGCGTGCTGCCGCCGCAGGAGCGGCCGTCGCTGCGCCTGCTGCGCGAGCTCGGCTTCTCCGGCAAGGACGCCGACGTGATCGCCAGCGCCGCGCGGCGGGCGCCCGAGCTGCTGGCCGCCGCCAGCTCGGCCTCGGCGATGTGGACGGCCAACGCGGCCACCGTGAGCCCGTCGGCCGACACCGGCGACGGCCGGGTCCATTTCACGCCGGCCAACCTGTGCAGCAAGCTGCATCGCGCGATCGAACACGAGGCGACGCGCCGCACCCTGTCGACGATCTTCGCCGACGAGGCGCGCTTCGTGGTCCACGACGCGCTGCCCGGCACGCCGGCGCTCGGCGACGAGGGCGCGGCCAACCACACGCGGTTTTGCGCCGCGTATGGCGCCCCCGGCGTGGAGTTGTTCGTCTACGGCCGCAGCGAATACCGGCGCGGGCCGGAGCCGAAGCGCTTCCCGGCGCGCCAGACCTTCGAGGCGAGCCGCGCCGTCGCGCAGCGCCACGGGCTGGCCGAGGCGGCGACCGTCTACGCGCAGCAGAACCCCGAGGTGATCGACGCGGGCGTGTTCCACAACGACGTGATCGCGGTCGGCAATCGCGACACGCTGTTCTGCCACGAGCTCGCGTTCGCCGAGCCGCAGGCCGTCTACGATGCGCTGCGCGACGCGCTCGGCGCGCGCGGCGCGCAGCTGAAGCTGCTCGAGGTGCCCGACGCGGCGCTCAGCGTGGCCGACGCGGTCGGCTCCTACCTGTTCAACAGCCAGCTGCTGACGCGCGCCGACGGCGCGCAGGTGCTGGTGGTGCCGCAGGAGTGCCGCGAGAACGAGCGCGTCGCGCGCTACCTCGACGCGCTCGCGGCCGGCCAGGGGCCGATCGACGAGGTGCTGGTGTTCGACCTGCGCGAGAGCATGAAGAACGGCGGCGGCCCGGCCTGCCTGCGCCTGCGCGTGGTGCTGAACGATGCCGAGCGTGCCGCGGTGCGGCCCAAGGTCTGGATCGACGACGCGCTGTTCGGCTCGCTCGACGCCTGGATCGAGCGGCACTATCGCGACCGGCTCGCGCCGACCGACCTGGCCGATCCGGCCCTGCTCGACGAATCGCGCACCGCGCTCGACGAACTGACGCAGATCCTGCAGCTGGGCTCGCTCTATGACTTCCAGCGCTGATCGCGGCGGTGTGCCCGCCTGGCTCGACGATTTCCTCGCCACGGTGCTCGCGGACGACGTGCCGGCTGCGGCCGAGGGCGTCTGCGCGGACGGCGCGGTGCGCTACGCCTGGCTCGGCGCGGGGCTGCTCGAGCTGGCCCCGGCGCGGCCGGCCGGGGCGGGCGGGGCGGCCCCGGCCGCCGTGCTGATCTCGGCCGGCGTGCACGGCGACGAAACGGCGCCGATCGAGCTGCTGTCGGCGATCGTGCGCGACCTCGCGCGCGGCGCGCTGCCGCTCGCCTGCCGGCTGCTGGTCGTGCTCGGCCATCCGGCGGCGATGCGTGCCGGCACGCGCTATCTCGACGACGACCTGAACCGGCTGTTCAATGGCCGCCACGCCGCGCGCGCCGGCAGCCGGGACGCGCCGCGCGCGGCCCGGCTCGAGGCGGCCGCGGTCGATTTCTTCGCGGCGGCGCCCGAGCGGCACGGCGCGCGCTGGCATCTGGACCTGCATACCGCGATCCGCGCCTCGGCCTTCGAGCAGTTCGCGCTGCTGCCGCACACGGGCGAGGCGCCGTCGCGCGCGCTGCTCGACTGGTGCGGCGCGGCGCGGATTCCCGCCGTGCTGCTGCACACCGAGCGCGGCAACACCTACTCGCAGTTCACGGCCAGCGCCTGCGGGGCGCTCGCCTGCACGCTCGAGCTGGGCAAGGTGCGGCCGTTCGGGCAGAACGACCTGACGCGTTTCGCGGGCGCCGACGCCGCGCTGCGGCGGCTGATTGCCGGTGCCGGGTCCGAGGCCGGCGGCGGGCGCGCCGCCGCCGCGCCGCTGCCGCGCATCTTCACCGTGATCGGCCAGATCACCAAGCAGAGCGAGGCCTTCGAGCTGCTCGTCGCGCCCGACGTGCCGAATTTCACGTCGTTCTCGCGCGGCACGCTGCTCGCGCGCGACGGTGATTACCGCTACTTGGTGTCGCGCGACGAGGAGCGCATCGTGTTTCCGAATCCGTCGGTCAAGCCGGGCCTGCGCGCCGGGCTGATGGTGGTCGAGACCACCGCGGCCACGCTCGCGGCCCTTGGCTGAGGACTTGCCGCGAGCCGCCGCGCGGGCCGAGCCGGCCGCCCGGTGCGGCGCCGGGCCGATATCGCGCGCGGCGCCGGGTTCGGGATCGGGCGCGCATGGCGGTACAATCGCGCCCTCGCGGCGGCATGCGCCGCCCGCGCGTTTGGTCCGGACGGCGTGCCCACGAGGCGCGTGTGATCCGGTTGTCGTAGCACCCTTCCTGAAGAAAGAGCGAGGAGAGCATTCCAATGAAGTTGAACTGGCGAAAGATGGCCGCATGCGCGGTGGCGACGGCCGCCGCGGTGTCCTTCCTGTCGGGCGCGCACGCGGCCGAGCTCAAGCAGATCCGTTTCGGCGTCGAGGCGTCGTATGCGCCGTTCGAATACAAGACGCCCGACGGCAAGCTCGCCGGTTTCGACGTCGACGTCGGCAATGCGGTCTGCGCGAAGCTGAAGGTGCCGTGCGTGTGGGTGGAGAACGACTTCGACGGCCTGATCCCGGCGCTGCAGGCGCGCAAGTTCGACGCGATCAACTCCGACATGACGATCACGCCGCAGCGCCTGCACGCGATCGCGTTCACCGATCCGATCTACTCGATCCCGAACCAGCTGATCGCGAAGAAGGGCAGCGGCCTGCTGCCGACGCCGGCCTCGCTAAAGGGCAAGCGGGTGGGCGTGCTGCAGGGCACGATCCAGGAGGCCTACGCGAAGGCGCGCTGGGCGCCGGCCGGCGTCGAGGTGGTGCCCTACCAGACCCAGGATCTGGCCTACGCCGACCTGCAGTCGGGCCGGCTCGACGCGACCTTCCAGGATTCGGAGGCGGCCGCCAAGGGCTTCCTGTCGAAGCCGCAGGCAGCCGGGTTCGCGTTCGCCGGCCCGCAGGTGGTGGACGCCGAGATCCTCGGCTCGGGCGTCGGCTACGGCCTGCGCAAGAACGACACGGCGCTGCGCGCCGCGCTCAACCAGGCGCTCAAGGAGCTGAAGGCGGACGGTACGATCGACGCAATCGCGAAGAAGTATTTCAGCGTGCCGGTGGTGCTGAAGTAAGCGGGCCGCGGGCGCGGGCGGCCGCCAGGCTCGCCCGGCGGCCGCGCCAAGGCGGCCGGGCCGGCGCTTCCCGGGCAAGGGGGGGCGCCGGCTTTTTTTCGCGGCGTTCGACCGGCCCGGGCAACGGTCCGGGCGAGGGGCGCCGGGCCCGGCGCTCAGGCCGTGCCCGCGTCGGACTTCGCGAAGAAGCGGCCGAGCTCGGCGCCGATGTGGTTCAGCGTGGCCATGTCGCGATGCGAGATGCGCCGGGTCGGCTGCGCGCCGGACCAGTCGCCGTAGAGCAGCGCCACGCAGCGCTCGCCGGTGCGCACCGGCAGCAGCACGAAGCCGTGGACCTGGTGCAGCGTGTCGCGATACCAGCCCGGCAGCCGCCGCAGCATCTTCGGCTCGTGCGCGTCCTCGATGAAGATGCCCACCGAGTTCGAGATCGCCAGATGGAACACGTCGGGCTCGAAGGTCTCGTGAAAGCGCATCCGGCCGAGCGCGGCCTCGACGCCGTGGCCGAAGCCGAGCTTCGCGGCGAAGGTGCCGTCCTCGCCGCGCACGAACATCACCGTGCGGCTCAGCGCGAGGCTGGCCAGCACGCTCTCGGAGGCGAGCGCGAGCACCGGCTCCTGCTGATTCTCGGACGGCAGCGCGCGCAGGTCGGCCAGCCCCGTGTCGAGCGTCGCCTGCGGCTCGGCCGCGGCGCGCTCGAGCGCGGCCGCGTTGGCGCGCAGGGCGACGATCTCGCGCAGCACGGTGTCGCTGGTCTCGTCGTGCGCGAGGTCGCGCGTGATCGCCACCAGCGCGTCCGCGTCGATGTCGAGCGTCGGCGTGAAGCGCTGCGCGAGCGCGGCCAGGCGCGCATCGCGCTGCACCGTGGTGAGGCCGGGCGCCGTCATCACGGCCGCCACCTCGGTCGAGCAGTCGCTGACGGCGCGCAGCCACTGGCGCCGCTCGTGATCGGCGCGGTCGATGCGCGCGTCCGGGTCGCCCTGGCCCTCGGGTTCCTCGTGCGGATCGAACGGGGCGATGCTGGTGCGGATCGTGTCGGGCAGCCGCCAGCGCGTGGCGGCTTCGCGGCCGATCTCGTCGAAGCCCACGCCGAGCACCTCGGCGCAGGCCGAGGCCTCGTCGACGCCGAGCTCGGCCGCGCGCTGGCGGATCGCATCCCATTCGACGTCGAGGTAGAACGCCACCAGCAGCTTGCCGACCTGGCGCATCAGCGTGCAGACGGTGGCTTCCTCGCCGGCGCGCAGATCGGCATCCTCGGTCAGGCGGCGCGCCACGCAGCCCGAGAGCAGCGCGCGGTTCAGTTCGAGCTTCGCTTCGATGCGCTGCGAGTTGCTCTGGTGGAAATGGTCGACGAGCTTGAGGCCGACCACCAGATGGCCGACCGCGTCCATGCCCAGCACCATCAGGGCGCGGGTCACGGTGGTGATGTTGCCGCCGAACGCGATGTACATCGCCGAGTTCGCGAGCCGGATCACCTTCTGGGTCAGCGCGAAGTCCGACAGCACCACGCCGACCAGCGCCGTGAAATCGAGATTGTCGCTGTCGATCGCGGCCATCGTCGCGCGCAGCGAATCCGACAGCATCGGAAAGTCGCCGCGCTCGCTCATGCGGGTCCACAGCTTGTCGAGCAGCGCTGCTTGCGGCAGGTGTTCGGTGAATGTCGTCATACGGTTATGGCTCGGTCGCGGCCGTCAGGCCGGTTCGCGCACGCGAAGCTCGCGAGCCTCGAAACGTTGGGCGAGTTCGTCGGACGGCAGTGCGCGGCAGACCAGCCAACCCTGGATATGGCCGCAACCCATTTCGGTCAGCAAGGCGCGCTGGGCCTCGGTTTCGACGCCTTCGGCGACGAGTTCGAGATCGAGCGTCTGCGCAAGTCCGACGACGGCCGACACGATCGCGCGATCGTTGCGAGACGTCAACAGGTTTTCGACGAAACTGCGATCTATCTTGAGCCGGGCGAGCGGAAACCGTTGCAAATAAGCAAGGCTCGAGTAACCGGTGCCGAAGTCATCGACGGCAAAGCGAATGCCCAGCGCGGCCACCTCCTCGAGCAGCGCCTTCGCCCCGACCGGGTCGTGCATCAGCAGGCTCTCGGTGATCTCGAGCACGATCCGCTGCGGGCTGATGCCGGTCAGCGCGATCGCCTCGCGCACGCCCTGCACGAAGCGCGGATCGCGGAACTGCTGCGGCGAGACGTTGACGGCCACGTATTCGAGCGTGATGCCCTGCTCGTCCCACTGCACGATCTGCATGCAGGCGGCCTTCAGCACCCAGTTGCCCAGATAGTGGATCAGCCCGATCGACTCGGCGAGCGGGATGAAGGTGGTGGGCGGCACCATGCCGTGCACCGGATGGTGCCAGCGGATCAGCGCCTCGACGCCGGCCACCGCGCCGCTGCGGCTTTCGGTGATCGGCTGGAAGTGCAGCGAGAATTCGCCGTTGCGCACGCCGTCGTAGAGGTCGGCCTCTAGCTTGAGGCGCTCGCCGTCGGCGGGGTCGGCCGCGGTCTGGTGGAACGCCAGCGTGTTGCCGCCGAGCGCCTTGGCCTGCGACAGCGCGTGATCGGCGCGGCGCAGCAGCGGGCTGTGGTTCTGCGCGCGCTGGCTGCCGGGGCGCTCGTCGGGGTAGAGCGCGATGCCGATGCTGGCCGACAGGTGGACCGACTGGCCGTCGTAGCGGTAGGGCGGCTGGATCGCCGCCTGCAGCCGGCGCGCCAGCGTCTGCGCCTGCTCGCGCGCCTGCCGCGCGTCGGGCGCGCCGAACACGATCGCGAACTTGTCGCTGGCCACGCGCGCGAGGCGCTCGTGGCCGGCGATCACCGAGCGCAGCCGCTGGGCGGTGTCGCGCAGCAGCACGTCGCCGGCGTCGTAGCCGAGCCCGCGGTTGATGCGCTGGTAGTCGTCGAGGTCGAGCAGCAGCAGCGCCGCGCAACTGCCGTCCTCGTCGGCCTCGCGCTGCGCCTCCATCAGCCCCGGGATCAGCGCCGACAGGTTGTCCAGCCCGGTCATCGGGTCGTGGTGCATCTCGTAGGTCAGGCGCGCCTCCAGCGCGCGCCATGCCGAGACGTCGAACGCGGCGATCGCGAAGCCGTCCACGCCCGCGTGGCGGCTGCGCACCGCGCGCAGCTCGACGTCGAGCGGATAGGTCAGCGACTTGACGATGCAGACCGTGGCCTTTTCGACATGGCCGGTCTGGTTCGCGCGTGCGAGCAATGCCTCGAGCGTCGCGGTATCCTGCTCGGGGATCAGGTCGCGCAGCGTCAGCGTCCGCAGATAGTCGCGGTGATAGCCGATGAAGCGCAGGCTGGCCTCGGAGACGTAAAGAAACCGCAGGTCGCGGTCGACGTGGGCGAGAAAATCGACGGCGCCGACGGTCTGTTCGAACCAGTGTCGGACGGAGTCGTCGTCGCGTGGGGCACTCGCGCGGGCAGGCATCAATGCGCCGCCGGACCACGCGAGTCGGCGCAGCGCGCGGAGGGCGCCGTGCCATGCACTCTTGCGGGGCGACGTGTTCCTGTAGGCTTCCATGTTTCTCGCTGGCTGGTGAGGCTGGAACCGTTGGTTCGGTTGCAATAACGGCTATCGGCCATGATTCTTTAGCGAGTGGTGTGGGATTGGTATGCAAGCCGCCACGCTGGCTCGCCAGATTGTTCGACAGGCGAACGGTGCGGATTCGGGATCATTTGGGACTTTATTGAAAACGAGGAACGAAATGAAGCGGAAAATAGTGTCGACCCTCGCCGTCGCGGCGCTCGCGATGCATGCACTCGCCGCGCAGGCGGTGCTGAAGGCCGGCGATGCGGCGCCCGAGTTTACAACCCAGGCGTCGCTGGGCGGCAAGACCTATTCGTATTCGCTTGCCAGCGAGCTGAAGAAGGGCCCGGTCGTGCTGTACTTCTATCCGGCCGCCTTCACCACCGGCTGCACGATCGAGGCGCACGCGTTCGCCGACGCGGTGGACGAGTACAAGCGTTACGGCGCCTCCGTGATCGGCGTGTCGGCCGACAACATCGGCACGCTGACGAAGTTCTCGGTCAGCGAGTGTCGCAGCAAGTTCCCGGTCGCCGCCGACCCGGACGCGAAGATCATCCGCGAATACGATGCGAAGCTGCCGGCCGTGGACCGCGCGAACCGCGTTTCCTACGTGATCTCGCCCGAAGGCAAGGTGATCTACGAATACACCAGCATGGCGCCGGACAAGCACGTCGAGAACACGCTGAACGCCGTCAAGGCGTGGGCGGCTGCCCACAAGGCGCAGTAGGGCCGCCGCTGCGCGCCCGCGGGCCTGGGGGCGGGGCAGGGCGGCCAGGGCGGTCCCGGTCATGCGATGCGCCGGCACCGTCGCCCGGCTCAGGTCCGCAGCGCCTGCTCGATCGGGATGCCGCCGCCGACGAAGCCGAGCGTCTTGCGCGAGATGCCGAGCTTGATCGCCTCCACGGCGGCCCAGGCCACGTCCTGCCGCGCCACCGGCGTGGCGCCCTCCTGCCAGCGGTCGGTCAGTGCGATCTTGCCGACGCCGGGCGCGTCCGACAGGGTGCCCGGCCGCAGGATCACGTAATCGATGCCCGACGCGATCACGCGTTCGTCGCCTTCGCGCTTCATCCGCGAATAGTGGACGAGTGCCTCGGGGCCGTGCTCCGGCTCGTAGGCCGTCAGCGAACTGATCACCACCAGCTTCTGCACGTTGCGCGCCTTGGCATAAGCGGCCGCGCGCCCGACCGCGTCGCGGTCGATCGCGCGCTCCTGCGGCGCGCCGTCGGCCTCGGCCGAGCCGGCCGCGTAGATCGCGTGGGTGACGCCGTCGAACGCGGCCGAGAAATCGTCGTTCAGGTCGGCCACCACCATCCTGGTACGCGGCAGCGCGAAGCCGGGCCTGCGCACCAGCGCCGTCAGTTCGAAATCCCGCTGCTCGAGCAGCAGGTCCGCGAGCGCGCGGCCGGTTCGGCCGGTCGCGCCGATCAGCAGAATCTTCATCGACATGAAACCGCTCCTTCGATAACGTCGCGTCGGGGCCAGCCGCGCCGGGCGACGCACGGCCCAACAGTGTATGCCGAATTGGCGGCCCTTCGCAGGCGCGCCGGCGGCCTTCGGCCGACCGGCCGGGTGCGACGCCCGGGGGAGCGCCGCGACACGGGCCGCAGCGGGTCGATCGATATCTTACAGAATGCCGACGGCAATGCGGGCGGCCGCCATCGGCGTCTCGGGGCGACGCGAAACAAGAACGGGCGCGGGCGGGGCGTGCCGACGGCGTCCGGCGCCGCGCCCGCGCGCGGCCGTCACTCGCTCGCGCCGGCCGGCCGCGGCGGCGTGCGGCGTGCGCGGCGCCGCTCGGCCGCCACCCGGAGCCGGTCCATGTAGAGATAGACGACCGGCGTGGTGTAGAGCGTGAGCACCTGCGAGACGATCAGCCCGCCGACGATCGCGATGCCGAGCGGCGCGCGCAGCTCGGCGCCGTCGCCGTGCCCGAACGCGAGCGGCAGTGCGCCGAGCAGCGCGGCCATGGTGGTCATCATGATCGGCCGGAAGCGCAGGCGGCAGGCTTCGTGGATCGCGTCGAACGAGGATTTGCCGTGGCGCGAGGCGTCGATCGCGAAGTCCACCATCATGATCGCGTTCTTCTTGACGATGCCGATCAGCAGGATCACGCCGATCAGCCCGATGATGCCGAACTCGGTCCTGAACAGCAGCAGCCCGAGCAGCGCGCCGACGCCGGCCGAGGGCAGGGTCGAGAGGATCGTCACCGGGTGGATGTAGCTCTCGTAGAGCATGCCGAGCACGATGTAGATCGCCGCGATGGCCGCCGCGATCAGCAGCAGCTGGTCCTGCAGCGCCTTCTCGAAGGCCTGCGCGGTGCCCTGGAAGCTGCCGGTGATGGTGGGCGGCATGCCGAGCTCGGCCATGGTCCGGTAGATCACCTCGGTCGCGTCGGACAGCGCCACGCCGGGCGGCAGGTTGAACGAGATGGTGGTGGCCACGAACAATCCCTGATGGCTGACCGACAGCGGCGTGTTGCTCGGCCCGAACGAGGCGATCGCCGAGAGCGGGATCATGGTCGACATCGAGGTCGAGACGGCCGCGCCCGACGACGCGCTCGACTTGCCGCTCGCGGCGATCGCGTTCAGCGCCGCGTTGCGCGCCGAGTCGCTGGCGATCGCCGCCGCGCTGGTCGCGCTGGTGCCGGCCGCGCCCGTGCCGGCGCTCGCGGCCACGAAGGTGCCGGCCGCGGCGTTGGTGGTCTGCGAGCCTTTGGCGGCGCCGCCCGAGGTGCTGACGTACAACTGCTTGAGCATCTGCGGGTCTTGCCAGTACTTCGGCGCGACCTCCATCACCACGTGATACTGGTTCAGCGGGTTGTAGATGGTCGATACCTGGCGCTGGCCGAACGCGTCGTAGAGCGTGTTGTCGATCTGGGCGGGCTGGATGCCGAGGCGCGCGGCGGTCGCGCGGTCGATCGTGACCATCGCCTCCAGGCCGCCCTGCTGCTGGTCGGAGTTCACGTCGGCGAGCTTCGGGCTGCGCTGCAGCGCCTCGGCCAGCTTCGGCCCCCACCGATAGAGTTCGGCCGTCGAATCGCCGAACAGCGTGAACTGGTACTGCGCGTTGGACTGGCGGCCGCCCACCCGCAGGTCCTGCGCGGCCTGCAGGAAGGTGCGCGCGCCGGCCACCCGCGCCAGCTTCGGGCGCAGTTCGGCGATCACCTGGTCGGCCGACTGCTTGCGCCCGGGCTTGTCCTTGAGCGAGACGAACATGAAGCCGGCATTGGTGGCGCGCCCGCCGCTGAAGCCGGCCACGCTCGCCACGTTCGGATCGGACTGCACGATCCGCATCATCTCGCTGAACTTCACCTTCATGGCCTGGAACGAGGTGGACTGGTCGGCCTGGATTCCGCCGATCATCAGACCGGTGTCCTGCTGCGGGAAGAAGCCCTTGGGCACCTTCACGTAGAGCAGCACGTTCAGCGCGACGGTGGCCGCCAGCGACAGCAGGATCAGGCGCGGGTGGCGCAGCGCCCACAGCAGCGAGGCGTCGTAGCCGCGCTGCAGCCGCACGAAACCGCCTTCGAGCCAGCGCGCGAGGCGTCCTTCCTCGCGGTGCGCGTCGGCCTCGGGCAGCAGGCGCGCGCACATCATCGGCGTGAGCGTGAGCGAGACCACCAGCGACACGCCGATCGCGAGCGACAGCGTCAGCGCGAACTCGCGGAACAGCCGCCCGATGATGCCGCTCATCAGGAGGATCGGCAGGAACACCGCCACCAGCGAGAGGCTGATCGACAGCACCGTGAAGCCGACCTCGCGCGCGCCGTCCAGCGCGGCCTGCCTGCGCGACTTGCCGTTCTCGATGTGGCGCGCGATGTTCTCCAGCACCACGATCGCGTCGTCCACCACGAAGCCGGTGGCCACGATCAGCGCCATCAGCGAGAGGTTGTCGATCGAGAAGCCGAGCAGGTACATCGCGCCGAACGTGCCGATGATCGAGATCGGCACCGCCACGCTCGGAATCAGCGTGGCGCGCCAGTTGCGCAGGAACAGGAACACCACCATCACCACCAGCCCCACCGCGATCAGCAGCGTGTGCTCGGTGTCGGTGAGCGAGGCGCGGATCGTCTTCGAGCGGTCGAGCACCGGCGTCACGTCGACGTCGGCCGGCATGCCGGCCTGCAGTTGCGGCAGCGCGGCCTTGACGCTGTCCACCGCGTCGATGATGTTGGCGCCCGGCGAGCGGTAGAGGATCACCAGCACGGCGCGCTTGCCGTTGGCCAGGCCGATGTTGCGCAGGTCCTCGACCGAATCGACCACGCTGCCGACGTCCGACAGTCTCACCGCCGCGCCGTTGCGGTAGGCGATCACCAGGTCGCGGTACTGCGCGGCGCTCGAGGCCTGATCGTTGGTATAGAGCTGAAAGCGTTGCGGGCCGAACTCGATGGCACCCTTCGGGCTGTTGGCGTTGGCCGAGGCCAGCGCGGCGCGCACGTCCTCCAGGCCGATGCCGTAATGGAACAGCGCCTGCGGCTCGAGCTCGACGCGCACCGCCGGGTTCGCCGAGCCCGACACGTCCACCTCGCCGATCCCGTCGATCTGCGAGAGCGCCTGCTGCAGCACCGTGGAGGCCGCATCGTAGAGCCGCGCGGGCGAGGCGGTGTCGGAGGTCACCGACAGCACCATGATCGGCGAATCCGCCGGGTTGACCTTCTTGTAGGTGGGATTGCTCTTGAGGCTGGCCGGCAGGTCCGCGCGCGCCGCGTTGATGGCGGCCTGCACGTCGCGCGCGGCGCCGTCGATGTCGCGGTTCAGGCCGAACTGCAGGATGATCCGCGCGCTGCCCACCGAGCTCGTCGAGGTCATCTCGGTGACGTCGGCGATCGAGCCGAGATGCCGCTCGAGCGGGCTCGTCACGCTGGTGGCGACGGTCTCGGGGCTCGCGCCGGGCAGCGAGGCCGACACCGAGATGGTCGGGAAATCGACCTGCGGCAGCGGCGAGACCGGCAGCTTCGCGAACGCGAACAGGCCCGACAGCGCGATGCCGAGCGCGAGCAGGGTGGTCGCGATCGGGCGGTGGATGAACAGGCGCGACAGGTTCATGGCTTACGCACCCGTGCCGTGCGCGTCGTCGCCGGCGGCCGGCCGGCGACGCTCGAACGCGCGGCGCACGCGGCGCGCGAGCGAATCGAAGCCGAGGTAGATCACCGGCGTGGTGAACAGCGTGAGCACCTGCGAGACGATCAGCCCGCCCGCGATCGCGATCCCGAGCGGCTGGCGCAGCTCGGAGCCGGCGCCCGAGCCGACGATCAGCGGCACCGCGCCGAGCAGCGCCGCGAGCGTGGTCATCAGGATCGGCCTGAAGCGCAGCAGGCAGGCCTGGTAGATCGCCTCGCGCGGCGGCTTGCCTTCCACGCGCTCGGCCTCGAGCGCGAAGTCGATCATCATGATCGCGTTCTTCTTGACGATGCCGATCAGCAGCACGATGCCGATGATGCCGATGATGTCGAGGTCGTGGCCGGTGATGATCAGCGCGAGCAGCGCGCCCACGCCGGCCGACGGCAGCGTCGAGAGGATCGTGATCGGATGGATGTAGCTCTCGTAGAGCACGCCCAGCACGATGTACATCGTCACCACCGCCGCGAGGATCAGGAACAGCTGGTTCGACAGCGACGACTGGAAGGCGAGCGCGGCGCCCTGGAAGCGGGTCTGGAACGAGGCCGGCAGCGCGAGCGCCTGCTCGGCCGACACGATCGCCTTCACGCCCTCGCCGAGCGAGGCGCCCGGCGCGAGGTTGAACGACACCGTGGTGGCCGGGAACTGGCCCAGGTGGGTGACGAGCAGCGGGGCGGCGCGCTCGTGAAACTTCGCGATCGACGAGAGCGGCACCTGGCCGCCGCCCGCGGCCGGCAGGTAGATGCTGTTCAGCGATTCGACGTAGTGCTGCATCTGCGGCTCGGCCTCGAGGATCACGCGGTATTGGTTCGACTGCGTGAAGATGGTCGAGACGATGCGCTGGCCGAACGCGTCGTAAAGCGCGTTGTCGACGGTGGCCGGCGTGATGCCGAAGCGCGCCGCGGTGGCGCGGTCGATCTCGACGTAGACCGACTTGCCGCTCGCCTGCAGGTCGGTGGCCACGTCGGCCAGCGCCGGCTCGTGCCGCAGCTGGCGCACCAGCTTGGGCACCCAGGTGGCGAAGTCGTCGGGGTTCGGGCTCGTCAGCATGAACTGGTACTGCGTCGGGCTGACCGTCGAGTCGATCGTCAGATCCTGCACCGGCTGCATGTAGAGCGAGATGCCGGGCAGGTCCGCCACCTCCTGCTGCAGGTCGCGGATGATCGCGGTGGCCGATTCGCTGCGGTCGTCGCGCGGCTTCAGGTTGATCAGCATGCGGCCGCTGTTGAGCGTGATGTTCGAGCCGTCCACGCCGATGAACGAGGTCAGGCTGGCGACGTTCGGGTTCTTCAGGATGCGCGCGGCCAGCGCCTGCTGGCGCTCGGCCATCGAGCCGTAGGAGACCGACTGCGGCGCCTGCGTGATGGCCTGGATCATGCCGGTGTCCTGCACCGGGAAGAAGCCCTTCGGCACGAACACGTAGAGCAGCGCGGTCAGCGCGAGCGTGAGCAGCGCCACCACCAGCGTGGCGGCCTGGCGGTCGAGCACCCAGCGCAGCGCGGTGGCGTAGCGCGCGATCACGTAGTCGATCGCCGCGTGCACGCGCGTCTCGAAGCGGTGCTGGCCCTTGGGCGGCGTATGGCGCAGCAGCTTCGCGCACATCATCGGCACCAGCGTGAGCGACACCACCGCCGAGATCACGATGGTCACGGCCAGCGTGATCGCGAATTCGTGGAACAGGCGGCCCACCACGTCGCCCATGAACAGCAGCGGGATCAGCACCGCGATCAGCGAGACCGTCAGCGAGATGATGGTGAAGCCGATCTGGCGCGAGCCCTTCAGCGCGGCCTCGAGCGGACTGTCGCCTTGCTCCACGTAGCGCGCGACGTTCTCGATCATCACGATCGCATCGTCCACCACGAAGCCGGTGGCGATGGTCAGCGCCATCAGCGAGAGGTTGTTCAGCGAGAAGCCGGCCAGGTACATCACGGCCAGCGTGCCGATCAGCGAGAGCGGCACCGACAGGCTAGGGATGATGGTGGCATAGACGTTGGCGAGGAACAGGTACATCACCAGCACCACCAGCACCACCGACAGCGCGAGCTCGAACTGCACGTCGCGCACCGCGGCGCGGATCATGGTGGTGCGATCGGTGACGATCTGCACGTCGAGCGCGGCCGGCAGCGTCTCCTGCAGCTTCGGCAGGATCGCCTTGATGCTGTCGACGGTCTGGATCACGTTCGCGCCGGGCTGGCGCTGCACGTTGACGATGATCGCCGGCTCCGCGTCGACCCAGGCGCCGAGCTTGGTGTTCTCGGTGCCCGCCACCACCTTCGCGACGTCGGTCAGCATCACCGGCCGGCCGTTCTTGTAGGCCACCACCGCGCTGTCGTACTGGTCGGCGCTGGTCAGCTGGTCGTTGGCGTTGATCGTGTAGGCGCGCGTCGGGCCGTCGAAGTTGCCCTTCGGCGTGTTGACGTTGAGGTTCGAGATGGTGGTGCGCAGGTCATCGAGGTTCAGCCCGTAATGCGCGAGCGCGAGCGGATTGGCCTGGATCCGCACCGCCGGCCGGTTGCCGCCCGACAGGCTCACCAGCCCCACGCCCGAGACCTGCGAGATCTTCATCGCGAGGCGCGTGTCGGTGAGGTCCTGCACCTGCGAGAGCGGCAGCGTCTTCGAGGTGATCGCGAGCGTGAGGATCGGCGCGTCGGCCGGATTCACCTTCGCGTAGATCGGCGGCGCGGGCAGGTCCGAGGGCAGCAGGTTGCCGGCCGCGTTGATGGCCGCCTGCACTTCCTGCTCGGCGATGTCGAGCGGCAGATCGAGGCTGAACTGCAGCGTGATCACCGAGGCGCCGGCCGAGCTTTGCGACGACATCTGGTTGAGCGAGGGCATCTGCCCGAACTGGCGCTCGAGCGGCGCGGTGACCGAGGAGGTCATCACCTCGGGGCTCGCGCCGGGGTAGAAGGTCTGCACCTGGATGGTCGGGTAGTCGACCTCGGGCAGCGCGGCCAGCGGCAGGAAGCGCAGCGCGAGCAGGCCCGCCAGCATGATCGCCGCCATCAGCAGCGCGGTGCCGACCGGGCGGAGGATGAAAAGACGTGACGGATTCATCGATCAGGCGTCGTCATTGCGCGGCGGATTGGGACGCGCCGTGATGGCGATTGCCGCCGGCGCGCCGGCCGGCGTGTGCCGCCGAGGCGCCGGCAGCCGCCGCGCCGGCGGCGCCCGATGCGCCGGCCGGATGGTCGGCCGGGATGGTGATCTTCGCGCCTTCGCGCAGCCGGTCCACGCCGTCGGTGACGACGCGCTCGCCCACCTGCACGCCCTGGGCGATGCTGGTGCGCTCGCCGTCGACCGGGCCGGGCTTGACCTTGCGTACCGTGACCGTGTCGTCGGGCTTGACGATGTAGACGAACTGGCCGATCGAGCCGGTCTGCACCGCGGCGGTCGGCACGATCACCGCGTCGTGCAGCGTGTCCACCAGCAGCCGCGTGTTGACGAACTGGTTCGGGAACAGCTTGTTGTCCGGGTTGGCGAAGGTGGCGCGCAGCTTCAAGGTGCCGGTGGCGGTGTCGATCTGGTTGTCGAAGGTTTCCAGCGAGCCCGTCTCGAGCGGCACCGTGTTGTCGCGGTTGTAGGCCGTGACCGACAGCTTCCGGCCGGCGTTGACCTGCTTGAGGATCGGCGGCAGGTTGTCTTCCGAGGTGGTGAAGATCACGCTCATCGGCTGCAGCTGCGTGATCACCACGATGCCGTTGGTGTCGCCCGGCGTCACGTAGTTGCCCGCATCGACCTGGCGCAGGCCGACGCGCCCCGAGACCGGGGCCGTCACGCGCGCATAGGTCAGATTCAGCTTGGCCGAGTCGATCGAGGCCTGGTCGGTCTTGACGGTGCCTTCGTATTGCTTGACGAGCGAGGCCTGGGTGTCGACCGTCTGCCGGGCGATCGAATCCTGCGAGAGCAGCGTCTGGTAGCGCTTCAGGTCCAGGCGGGCGGTGGCGAGCAGGGCCTGGTCGCGCGCGAGCGCGCCTTCGGCGGTTTCGAGCGCGACCTGATAGGGGCGCGGATCGATCTGGGCCAGCAGGTCGCCCTTCTTCACCATCTGGCCTTCTCTGAAGTTCACCGACTGCAGATAGCCGGACAGCTGCGTCTTGACCGTGACGTTGGCGAGCGGCGTGACGGTGCCGAGCGCGGACAGCACGATCGGCATCTCGCCGCGCGTGGCGGTGGCGACCTGCACCGGCTGCGGCTGGTTCGCGAACTCGGCCGGCCCGCCGTGGCGGCGGCCGCCCGCCTGGCCCGCGGCCTGGCCGTCGCCCGGCGCGGGCTTGCGCCACGGCTGCCACCAGAGCAGTGCCGCGCCGGCCACGACGACGGCGGCCACGCCGATCATCACCGGCCGCCGGCGGTTGCGCGGCGGCGGGTCCTGAGGATCGGGGGCGGGGGAGCGAGGCGTTTGCGGTTCCGGGTTATTCATGTTCGATCTGGCTGACGCTGACGTGAGCGGGCGAGGGAGGCGCCGCGCGAGCCCGCTGCCGCAGCGGGCCGCCTCGGGCGGAAAGAGCGCCGCGCGCCGGCGGCGCGCGCGAAGTTGCATGATGCTACGTTGCCTGCCGGGCAATCGTCCAGAGCACTTTCTTTCGACCGTTTACGGCGGTAACGGCTTGTTTTCGCGGCGTGACGCCGTGATGACGCGAGGCTGACGCGGCGCTGACGACCTGGCAAGGGCCGGGCATGCGGCGTGCTCAAGCGGCTGCCGCCGCGCCGTGTTGCCGGCCGGGCCGCCGTCGCGCGATGCCCGGCCGGGCGCGGCTGGCTGGCCCGCTCAGCTCGCTTGGCGTGGCGTGGCGGAATCTCGCCGCCGATCTCGCGCGTGATGTCGGCGATGCAGGCCTGGATGGCGGGCACGGCAGTCTCGAGCAGCCATTCGGCCGGATACTGCTGGGCGGCGCCGCCGCAATTGACGGCATAGCGCTGGCCCGACGGGCCCACGAAGCCGGCCGCGATCGCGTTGAGCCCGTCGCGCCATTCGCCGATGGCGAGCGCGTAACCGTTGCGCAGCGTATCCTCCAGGGCGGGGCTGAGTCGTGCCACCACGAGCGGCCAGTCGTCGCCGTGGGCCGCCTGCAGCGCGGCGAGCAGTTCGCCGCGCTCGTCCTCGTCGAGCGCCGCCAGGTAGGCGCGGCCGACGGCGGTGCGCGCCATGTCCATCCGCGAGCCGATCTCGAGCCGGGTGACGAGCACGGCCGAGCGCGGCCGGACCACGTCGATCGCGACCATGTCGAGCCGGTCGCGCACGGCGAGATGGACCGACAGCGAGGTGCGCTCCGCCAACTCGCTCAGGAACGGCCGCGAGCGGGCGCGGATGTCGAAGTTGCGCAGGAAGCCTTTGCTCAGTTCGAGCACCGAGGCGGTCAGTACGAAGCGCTCGCTGTCGGGCAGCCGAAGCAGGAAACCAGCGCTGACCAGCGTCGCGGTGATGCGCGAGACGGTCGGTTTGGGGATGCCTGTCAATTCTGTCAGCTCGCGGTTGCTCACCGGCGCGTCCGCCGCCGCGATCCGGCGCAGTACCGCGAGCCCTCTGGCGAGTGCCGAAATCTCATCCGTGGACGATTCTCGATCTCGTGAAGCGGTCGCTGCTTTATTCAGTTTCGGCACGGGACTCTCTCTATTTTATGAAACAAAATCTCAGATTCTCTTAAATAATACGACAAATGGCGGTTCGTGCATGCTTTAAGGAAAACTTTGCATGCAATGACAAAGTCCACGCTGGGCCCTGTTTTTTAGGGTTTAACCTGTCGCAGATGTCGGAAAATTCACAGTCTGACCGTATTTTTCTCTTGACTTGTGATCCGGAAACGGAAAAAATGTACCTGAATTTCGAAACAACGTTTCGCCAAAATTTGGATGACGGGGTTTCGATGCAGTCTCTCAGGTTCTAGCACGGCCCTCGGAATGGCTAGAACTTTTTTAGCGCCACGGTCCCCCGTGGCGCTTTTTTTTTGTTCCGATCGAAAAAGCCAAATTTCCCAATATGTGGGAAATTAGCCGAAAATTGGCGATGAAATCGACGTTTTCGACGGTCGCGGAGCGCGGCCCGGGCGCGGTCGCGCCGATGCGGATGGGAAGCGCAGCTAACGGCACGAAAAAAAGCGCGCCGCGGAAACCCCGCGGCGCGCTGTCGTGAATTCCGGCGAGTGCTGGTGAAACGATGTTTCAAAAAATAGACAGACTGGTCTCCCTCATTTCCCGAGGCGAATCGCGCTGGCTTCGGCTGTCAGGTAGCCCACGCTCGCGCCGAAGCGGTCCTTGTAACGGGCTCTCACTAATGGGTCGAGCGTTGCCTTCACCTTGTCGTGAAGCGGCGACTCCCAATCGCCGGGGTGCTGAAAGTTGCTCATGATGTAGGTCCAGCCATGAATTTCATCGACCGCGTGCAGGCCGGTCGATTCCGCCCCGGACGGGCACGACAGCACGCGCGAGAGCGTTTTCGTGTCGACCTGGTAGGCCCACAGGAAGTTGTTCACGTGCATGCCGGAATCCTCGCCGATGAACAGCGTGCGCAGCTTCTGCGAGAACTTCAGATTGTCCGGGTTGGCGATCCGCTCCGGGTTCGCCGTGTTGCCGAGCGCGTCGGCCGTGGCGAGATCCTCGCCCACCAGGGCGGCCGGCGCGCTCATGTCCACCGGCACCCAGTCGCTGTCGATCGCCGCGCCCGAGGTGTCGCGCTGGCCGCCCTTGAGGTTCAGCGCATAGACGGCGCCGGCCGAAATCTTGCGATCCAGCGCCACGTCGCGCGATACCGGGTTGCCCTTGACCATCGAGGTCTCGATCCGCGACATCGCCGTGTAGACCACCTTGTCCCGTGCGTCCACCGTCGTGCCCTCGAGCTTCGTGAAGCCCATGCTGGCGCCGATCAGCGCGGCGTAGCGATGCGTCTCGAGGAAGGCCGCGGCCTTCTCCATGCCCGGCTTGATGCGAATCCAGTTGAACTTGCCGCCGTAGTGGATCGCGGTGTACGACGCGTCGGCCGGGTCGGTGGTCGAGAGGTCCATGATGTCCGAGGCCTTCAGCGTGTTGGCGAGCGCCTCGATCTCGGCGCTGGTGGCGTGGCCGATGCGCAGCCACGTCAGCGTCGCGGCGCCGGCGCCGGCCGACGACGTCTGGTTCCACTTCGCCACGTACAGCGTGCCGGCCGACAGGTCGGCCGGCTGGTCGGCGACGAACATGAACAGGCCGCCGTTGGTGGCGTCGTCGCCCATCATCACGGTCCGCTGGTCCGGCATCACCTGGATCAGCTCGTGCGAGATCCGGCCGAGGCAGTAGTGCTTGCGGATCGTGCCGGTGCCGTCCGGGTTCACCGTCACCTCGGGCAGGTGGCCGTAATGGTAGGGGTTCGCCGCGCCCGCGCTGCCGAACGTGTTCCGGCTGAACGCGAGGAACTGCGCGTCGGTGGCGGCCCGGGTCGCGTCCGGCTCGTATTCCTCGCTCGACAGATGGGTGTTCCAGGGCGACAGGCTCGCGCCGCAGGTGATCCAGAGGCCATGCGCCGCCGAGGTGTCGACGTTGTGATACTTGACGAGCGTGAGCGCGCCGGTGTCCGGGTCCTGGTCGAGCGTGAGCACCGCGATCGGCGACGGCAGCTGGCCGTAGGTCGAGTCGCCGTTCTGGTTGCGGGTGGCGTATTCGAACTGCACCACCGCGAACACCGGCCGGCCCTTCACGCCGGGCACCTTCGCGTTGGCCAGCGTGAGCAGCGAGCTGCCGTCCGGGCAGTCCGAGAAGAACTGGCGTTCGCTGCCGGCCTTCGAGCGATCGACGATCGGCTGGTTGGCGATGTCGTAGTAGCCGCCCGCGAGCAGCGTGCCGCCGTTGCCGTCCGGCACCCGGTCGCCCGTCGTGAAGAACGGCCGGTAGGCGAGCTTGTAGTCGTGCGTGCTGCCATCGGTAAGCGAGACTGACAGCGTCGAGCCGACCGTGGTGCTGGCCATCGCGGCCGGATCGGCGAGCGTCGGCGCGGGCATCGAGACGAACGCCGCGGCCGCGAAGCTGGCCGCGGAGGTGGCGCCGCCGCCGGCGGCCGGCGTGCCGCCCGGCTCATCGCTGCCGCAGCCGGTCAGCAGCGCGGGCAAGGCGAGGCCGCCAAGCGGCAGCATTGGCGCGCCGACGAGCAGTTTCAGCGCGTGGCGGCGGGAGAGTTGGGTCGGCGCGGTCATGGGTGTCCAGGTTCGTATGGTGGCGGGGAGGGAGAAACCGAAAGCTTGGGGAAAGCATCGGCGAGCCTGGCGCAGTTTAGGCGGGGGATATGAAAGTATTTTGAATGGAATTTGAATGAATTTTCGAATCTTCGGGCGAACCCGCGCTGGCCGGGGCGGCGGTCCGCGGCCAGGGGCGTGCGCTTCGGCGGGCAGGCCGGGTAGCCGGAGCGCTCGGCTGCGGCGGCGCCGACCGGCGCCGCCGGCTTGGCTCAGTCGCGCTCCGGCGTCGCCGTGATGCGATGGATCGACAGATCGGCCCCGTCGAACTCGGCCTCCTGATCGAGCCGCAGCCCGAGCGTGAGCTTCAGCACGCCGTAGACCAGCGTGCCGCCCGCCAGCGCGATCGCGATCCCGCCGAGCGTGCCGATCAGCTGCGAGACCAGCGACACGCCGCCGAGCCCGCCCAGCGCCGGCTGGCCGAACACACCCGCCGCGATCCCGCCGAGCGCGCCGCACAGGCCGTGCAGCGGCCACACGCCGAGCACGTCGTCGATGCGCCAGCGGTTCTGCACGCAGGTGAACATCACCACGAACAGCGCGCCCGCCACCGCGCCGGTGGCCAGCGCGCCGAGCGGATGCATGATGTCCGAGCCGGCGCAGACGGCCACCAGCCCGGCGAGCGGGCCGTTGTAGGTGAAGCCGGGGTCGTTGCGGCCCGCGAACCAGGCGGCCAGCGTGC